>JBPPMM010000145.1:0-2197 GCA_051306075.1 Chitinophagaceae bacterium | reverse complement strand
ACCGTAGTCCCTGCGGATTATCATAATCCAATCCGATATATTCATAGCTTAAAAAATTATCCGAATACGAAAGTCGAATGGGATTTGTACTGAGCCAATCCAGCACCTGACTCCCTGCTTTAATTTTTTGAAGATATAATTTTGGTTTTGTAGTCTTTGTAAATAGCGTTGTGTATTCGATTTGGTATAAACCTCCCTCAAAGGTGCAATACAAGTCATTGTTTGCATGCATAAAGTAGCCTGGATTATAGCCTTTAAAGGAATTGGACAATGCAGTTTGCGCCAGTGCTTCGGTTTTTATATCATAGTACAAAAGTTGATTTGAGGTCTGTATCCATAAGTTGTGCTCCGTATCTTCATTGACTGCATACACAATGTTAGTGTTTGAAATCGGAACCACATCTACATGATCAAATACATTGTTTTTGGGGTCAAATAGGATCAGCCCATAATTTTCAGTACAAAGCGAATAGGTCCCATTCTTATTTGAAATAATATTTAGAAAAACAGGTTTACGGATAGGCATATCTCCCTGTTTCATATTCCAGGGCACAAAGGACAACTTTCGTGTTCCCACATGGTATTTGTACAACCCTTGATTTCGCACACACAGAAGGAGTGTATCATTTTTATATTGAATAGCCTGATTAATAAAAAAGGTATCTGCAAATTCATGGTATTCAAATTTTTCGGTGCGTTTGTTGAACGTGGCTATTACATTTGTATTGGTTCTGCCTTTCACCATAAGAATACTATCATTGACATGGGCAATCTTTGATGCCCAAAAATCAGTACGGGTAAGAAATATTTTTTCTAAGTGAAACGAAGTATGGTTTTCCTCGTTGACCGAATATTTCACCTTTCTCAAGCCTTGCGGTGTGGTAAACCAAAGCAAGTTTTCATCTTCTTCTAACACATCAGATACACTTTGTAGTTCTGCACTAAGAATGGTTGGTAATTGAATAACACGACTCAAATCTATGACTTGTTTGGTTTTCGTATTTACACCATATAGGCCAAAGAATGTTCCAATCAATGCAAAATCAGGTTGGAGAAATTTAATAAACAGGGCATCATGTAAGGGATTACGTAAATCAGATTTTAAAAAAGGAACCGGACTTTTGGCATTAAGATAATGGAGTGCGATTTCACTCTTGACCCATATATTTTTCTTGCGATCGGTCATGATTTGAAAGTCACTCCCAACAAGACCAAACCTTATGTCAGTTCCCCGGGGTATATGCGAAATGATTCCTGTCAGATGATGATATATAGAAATACCGGAAGCGTATGAAGCCATCCAAATATTTCCATCGCTATCCTCTGTCATGGAAGGATTAAATAATCCAAGCAACACATTTTGATTGGTTGATGTATTTGTATCAAACAGTTCAAAATCGCCGGTCAACGTATTCAATTTAATTACGCCTTTAAACCAGGTATTGATCCATAATTGATGACGGCTATCCAGAAAGAGATGGTTGACTGATATTTTTTCATCCTGCCCTACATTACGAGCCCTTGGAAGTTTAAAATCTTCTGCTGTTCTCTTTTGTAAATCATATTTTTTCAGAATAAAATCCGTCCCTATCCATAAGTCATTATGTAGACCGCGCAGGACGTTAAATATTTTCTGATCGGGTATGCCCACATCTAATTTATCCCACCGATTGATATCGGGATAAAATAGATAAATGCCCTTAACCGTGTGTACGACAAAACAGGAATCATTCTCCTGATGTATGTAATAGGCATAGACTTCATCGCCAAAGGAGAATTTATCAAAGTCGTTTTTGAATACATTATATTTATATAAACCTGAGCGTGCTCCTACCCACAAGTTGTTTTCACGATCTTCAGTTATGTGGGTGATGGCTTCCCGGCCCAGTCCTTCTCCTGGATTGGTACCAGTATAATAGATAAAATGTATTCCGTCAAATCGATACAATCCTTCGGCGGTAGCAAGCCAAATATAACCGAGATGATCTTCGTACATCTGGATGATAGGAGGAAGATCTTTAGGAAGAGGAAAGTGTTTGAATGGAAAGGATTGAGACTGCCCGAAAGATGGAGGTACTAAAAAACAGAATAGCAGTAGTGCTATCAGGAATGAAAGAAAAGAGACGTAGTATTTGAAAGGCATTTAAATATGGCTAAGAGACATTCGAGCTTTAAATGTAACCAGTAAATCATTAAA
>JBPPMM010000071.1:0-2540 GCA_051306075.1 Chitinophagaceae bacterium | reverse complement strand
ATAAAAGACTGGTTGGAAAAAGAATTACACAATGTATTTGCAAAAAATGCAGCAGAGCGATTAGGCGGGTGGGTGATAAAATTCAAAGGAATGAAAATATCATTTAATGCTTTTGGTGAAAAGGGCGACCGGTTACAGGATGTAAGTGTTGGGGGTAAACCATTGGACCTGGAAAAAAATTACAATATCAGTGCATGTGAAAGGGAAGGGGATCCCGAGGATATGCTTTGCAGGTTAAAAAATGTGGCCAATGCCAGGAACACTCCACATACGCTCCATTCAGTCTTAAAGGAATATCTTGCCGCTAATTCGCCTGTAACGCCGGCGCCACCTCTGAATGCAAAAATTTTAGATGCACCACAAACACTGCTCACGCAAGTAACTGGTGTTGATTATCAGTTTACATAAAATTTAAAAATATGAACAGAAAGATTTTATTTGCACTCATCGTTTTGTCCTTCTCAGTTTTTACCCAGGCACAAACTTCAAAACAATCCGGTAAGCACAGGGTCGTATTTCAATTAACCACTGATGATACGGTAGTGCACAAAGGATTATTGCGGCAACTGAACAATGTGTTAACAGCTGCTCCCGGAGCTACACTTGAAGTGGTATGCCACGGTCCCGGCATTAATTTTTTGATGAAGGATAAAACCATTGTTCATGAAAAAATCCAGGAAATGAAATCAAGAGGTGTTCAGTTCGCCGCTTGCGAAAATACCCTTAAAGAAAAAAATATTTCTAAAGACAAGATAATACCTGAAGCTTTTTTTGTTCCGTCAGCATTGGTAGAAATCGTTACAAAACAGGAAGCAGGTTGGAGTTATATTAAAGCGGGCTTTTGATTTCAATTGTAAACATTCCGGAGAAAGCGGATGTTGAAAATCTTCCTTCATTTCTCTTCAATTTATCATGTGCTGATAAGTAAAGCGTAGTTATTGATACCTTTGAGAAAACTTACTATTTTATAGCTTCCGGAAATTTTCTGTAAAAATTTATGATCCCCGGCATAAAAAAAGAAAGAATATTTAGTTATTAAAAATGAACGGCAAATCAACCTTAGACTCAACTTTTGAACCCGATCTGCTTGAAGAAATGGAAACGTATGGGCAAATAATGAATTTCAATGAAGGTGATATCATTATGGATTACGGGAAATATATCCGGATGATGCCTATCATTAGAAAGGGTACCATTAAAGTTTTTAGAATGGATGAAAGTGGCAAAGAAATTTTATTATATTATTTGTCAAGCAGTGAATCCTGTTCCATGGCCTATAGCTGTTGTGTGGAGGCGAAAAAAAGTGAAGTGAAGGCAATTGCAGAAGATGATGTAGAGTTGATAGCTATTCCACATACCAAACTGGACGAATGGCTTTGCAAATACCCCAGTTGGAAAAATTATATCATGCGTAGCTTTAATGAACGCTTCTTAGAATTATTGAGATCTATTGAATCCATTGCCTTTCATAAATTGGATGAAAGACTGATAAGCTACCTGAAAGAAAAAAAACGGTTATCAGGTTCCAGTGTTATTAAGGCTTCCCATTACCTGATAGCAGATGAACTGGCCACTTCAAGAGTAGTTGTATCCCGGCTACTGAAACAACTGGAAAATGAAGGAAAAATATTGTTGTATCGCAATGAGATTAAGCTATTAAAAGAATTTTCCTGAAGGGAATTCTAATCTTTTTTGAAATAATTGATCCCGGGATATAGTAAAATTAATCATAACAAAAACCGAGGCACCAGATGCCTGTTACTACAGACTTCTTTCATTTTTATTTTCCAAACGTATAGGTATATTCTATTCTGCCTGTAAGTTCTTTTTGCTTGTTAAATAAGGCTTCTTTTGTTTTTAGATTCTTGGTATTATATATATAACGCCATATCAGGTAATCAGGATTATTTGAAGAAAGAATAGTCATTTTTTGTATCACCCTGTTCATCTCATCATACTCAAACATGATGGAAGGAAGTAACTTTTTAGCTTTTTTGTTATAACGAACAATATCTGTCAACCTGTTTTTTTCATCGTAATAATAATAAACCGGATCCATACCAGTACCCCTGCGATAAAGCTGCTCGTCTGCCACATTTCCATTTTCATCAAGCGTAAACCGATATTCGCTGCTGTCTTTTCCATTTACTATGCTCCACAATTTTGCAGGCCGCCCAACCGTATTATAAAGATATTGGTGCTCTATAGTTTCAGTAAAATCCTGGAGCGAATCTTTTATCCTGGTTTCTATTAGCACAATATTGTTATTGTTGTCATAGTTGTATACCGTATTGCTTTGGATAGCGCCTGAAGTATCAGTGATCCCCGTCAACCTGAATTGGTCATCGAACTGGTAGTATTGCCTGACCACTTGCTGACCATTACGGGATGTGATTTTTAGTACTTTTTTGCTGGCGTCAATTTCCTGCCATTCATTAAAATCACTGGATTTGATTCCCCTATTGTCATAGCCAGCCGCGGTTATGGTTTTGATGTCCTGATTTAGATAAGTTTTCATCTTTTCACCGATGGCATGCGCA
>JBPPMM010000020.1:0-10416 GCA_051306075.1 Chitinophagaceae bacterium | reverse complement strand
TTTAATTGCTCATTAAAAAATAGGAGATGTCGGGCAATTTGTTGCCGCCAGTAATCCCAGTTATGTTCACCTTCATATTCATTGTACTGATGCAGGATATTATGCTTGTCAAGATCTGCATGTAATTTCCTGTTGGCCTCAATTAAAATATCACTGCTGCCGCAATCAAAAATGAATGGGGGCAGGGTCAATTTGTTTTGAATAATTATATCTAAAACCATAGGCTTCTCCATAACATTTTTTTCTATTTCAGAAATGTCGCCATCTTCATACCAAATGCTTAATTGCTGAAATGCTGTAATGGAACTAAGGCCGCTAAACGCTCTAAACCGACCAGGATATTTAGCTCCTATTCGCAAGGCACCATACCCACCCATACTAAGGCCGGTAATAAATAAAGGGGAACTATCAGAAGTAATATTTATTTCCTGCCGCACGGCAGCTGGTACGTCTTCGGATATCCATTTTTCATAATTGAATCCATCTTTATGGGGCAAATAGCCGCTACCATCACGATAGGATCCGTCAGAAGGCATTACCAATATCATGGGGTTTATTTTCTCTTCCTGTATCAGCCTGTCTGCTATTAAATGAACACCCGTTTTGAATGGCCAGCACCAGGCACTTCCATATACACCATGAAGCAGGATTACAATTGGGGTATCCCTTATATTTTTTACAGGAGGAACATATATGCTCATATCGCCGCGGCCTGGCAGATTTTTGCTGCGTACGGTAATAAAGCGGAGATGATCTCTTTCAAATTGAGGGTCCGATATTTCTGTGGTAAAAAATCGTTGCATGGTGTAATAAGTTGAAATGGTTGTCATCAAAAAAGGGGAATAGAAAACCCAGATGTACGATTAAAAGATATAAAAATATTCATTAAATGTTCCGCTGATTTTATTGAACTATTATTTGCTCCTGGGGAATAGAACCCGGAACGGAGCGTCGCAAGTAATGATGGCATGGAATACTACAGCCGGCTAAAAAACAATGACGCCTTTTGCATTGCGCCCATGGTGCATATCATCAAAAGCTTCGGATAATTTTTCTAATGGGTAAGTTTTTGTGATCATTTCCTCCAGTAACAAATCTCCTTTTGCATAAAGATGCTGCAATACCGGCATATCAATTTGCGGCCGGCATTTACCATAAAGCGGGTTGATATAAATTTTATCCCATTCAAAGAGATTCATGTCAATGGTTACTTCGCTTTCACATCCGCTTACCTGTATGGCTGTACCGGCGTTACGTATCATTGCCAGGGGAGAGGCTACCAGTTGGGGAACGGCTGTACATTCAAAGGCATAGTCTGCACCCCGGTTATTGGTTAACAATTTTACTTTTTGAGAAGCGGATAGTAGTCCAGCATCCTTTTTTTCCGCTACTATAGTGTGGGTGGCGCCAAATTTTTTCGCCATCTCTAATCTTTTTTCATTGATATCGACGGCAATAATAAATCCGGCACCTGATATACGGGCGCCCTGTATCACATTCAAACCAACTCCTCCACAACCGATAACTACCACGGAACTTCCGGCTTTTACCCTGGCTGCATTTACCACGGATCCATATCCTGTCATTACTCCGCAGCTAATGATAGCGGCCGAAGGGAATGGTATCGGGGTAATTATTTTTACTAATGCTGCTTCCCGCACCACGGTGTATTCACTCATGGTGCCGATGCTGAAAGAACGTTCAATAGATTGTCCCTTATATAAAGTTCTCTCCGGGGCAGCATGACCACCACTTACTTTATTGCCTGCCGTAACGGGAGAATTGTTTTCGCAAATGTGCTGGTTGCCCTCTATGCATTGAAAACAGTTGCCGCAAGGAATTGCCCAGTTCAGTATTACCCGATCACCGGATTTAATATTTTTTACCAGTGGCCCTGTTTTTATTACGATGCCTGCACCCTCATGACCCATTATAATTGATTTGCCCCAGCTTAGAGAATCCCAGTCGGTGTGACAAATACCTGCCGCTTTAATTTGGACCAACACTTCGTCCTGCAGCGGATCATGCACTTCAATTTCCTGAATAGAAAAATTTCCTTTGCCGTCGGCTATTGCTGCTTTGGATCGAAACATCGGATCAATTAATTAAAAAGGAAAAGGAAGAAAATAAAATTTCTATCCTAAAAAAAGAATTTCTTATTTGGTTATAAAATTAAAGTGTTTAATGCAGAGCCAGCTAATAGCAGGGCTTTTCGGTTTAGTGAAAAAACCTGAATGATAATTGTACAATCAATTTCACCATAATTAAATGATGAAAAAATACTGATCCGGACAAAAACTATTTCACAACGGTCATTATACCATTCATTATACGCCAGTGGCCGGGATATGAACAGATATAAGGATACTCTCCTGGAATTTCAGGCACACGAAATTTCAATGTGTACGACGCATCCGGGTTTACCAACGGAGTGTAGTACAGGATTCCGGGAACCGATGGTATATATTGAGCACTTGCTCCGTCTGGTGTTTGAGCAAGTTTATCAGCCGCTTCGCCTACCCGTTTCATACTACCTGGTGACAGCAGCAGAAAATTATGCTGCATAAAATCAGTATTCGTCAATACAATTTCTACGATAGAGCCTGCCTTTACCGTTAGCTTTTGCTGATCAAATTTCATTTCGTGTTGTATTGTTTTCAGAATGACTACCTGGTCGGCTTTGCCCAATGCCGGTTTCTCTGAATCAACCAAAAAGGTTTCCAAACGGGCATCACTTACCCGGCCTATATTTCGGGAACTATCAGGATAATTCCCTGACTTTTTTAATCCACTGTTCCTGAAATCATTTCCTATCCTTATACCTGCATCACGTAATGGAAGATTAAATAATCCTCTTGTTTTTCCGGTTGCAATTTCTTTACCGTCCATCAACAATTCCATAATGCCGCCCTTTTTGAACCGGGCAGTTACTGAAAATTTATCCATTACGGTATCCCTGGATTGAATAGAGAAGGTTTGATTTTGCTGGTTGACCTGGAAGTAAAGTCTCTTATCTTTTCCTACGTAAACGGCATACCCATTTTCCATATTTCCCTGGGCTACTATTGCTCCTTTCGTAACTTCCTTACCTAATTCTACATTCGCGGTAAAAAATATTTCTCTTCCTGTAAGTTCGGGTAGCAGGTTAGGCCGGATTGAGGTATACTGGGGCAAAGGCAAAACATTTAATACAGAATTCATCATTATGCGGTGTACCAAACTCACTTTGCCCAACTCTACATTTTCGTTAATTCCGCTGGTCTTATAGGCCTTATCAAAACCAAAGTGCTGAACGGTGGCAGCAATATATAATGCATTTTGAATCCATTTGTCTTCCGCACTTCCGCCTTCACTGGTAGCTAATTTAAATAATAGCTGTCCCAATGCATCAGATGCAGGCAGGTCACAGGATTTTAAAATTGCTGCAAGTACCACACGAAGATCTTTATCTTCAAACACCCCTGATTCAATAAGTGCTTTTGAAGTTGCTTCTGATGAAGGCAATACTTGTATAGCAGCCCGGCGAACTCCGGCAGCCGGGTGTTTCAAAGCTGCTGTAACAACATCAATGGACTTTTTATCATTGCCGTTCATCGCTTTTAATCCATGTATTGTCCATAAGGCATGAACTGCTGCTGGATTTAATTTTAATTCATCCAGCTTATTATCCTGTACCAGGTCATATAATTTATCCAATGCCTTTTTATTACCCGATTCAACCAATAATCTTTGCGCAGTGGTACGCCAGAACATATTGTCGTTACTCAACGCTTTGATTAATCCACTGACATCTTCCTTATTCAACGATAATATTTTTCCAGGTTTGGATTTTTTATAATGGATTTTATAAATGCGGCCTTTTGATGAATCTCTTAATGGGTTAATATGGGCATTGCCTTTGCCGTTTTCAAATCCTTCGGGTGTTGGGTTATGCTGAATAATAAAATTATACCAATCCAGTACCCAGACATCACCATCAGGTCCTACATCTGCCTGCACAGGACCGAACCAATCATCGGAGCTGGCAGCAAAATTCCAACCGTCTTCTCCTTCTTTAAAAGATGCGCCATCCTGTTCAATAATATTTTTATGTATAACTCTTCCGGTGGGCTCACAAACAAATGCGATCCTGTTCCAGTATTCTTTCGGAAAATTTCTTGCTGTATATAAACCATGCCCGGCAGCGGAGGTAAAACCACCATGCACATCTACCTGCCGAAGATTTTTAGTCACCACATGCATGGAATAATGGCTTTCTGTTTTCTCAATACCTGATTCATTGCCTTCCGAAGCCATCTCAAAATATCGTTTAGGAATGGTGAATGAAGCACTATGCGTATTGTTTGCCGTGGAAATAAATGCGTCATAATCCTCAGAAAAACCAAGACCCCAGGTATTGTTGGAAGTGGAACCTAAAAATTCCATTTGTTTTCCATCGGGAGTAAACTTGTACAGGCCCTGGCTGAACTTTACCGTATCTTTATTATCTCCCAACACTCCTTTAAATCCGGAATAGCCAACGGTTCCCCATATCATATTATCAGGTCCATAGCGAAAATTAGAGGGTCCCGCATGTGTATCAAATGTGCCCCAGCCAGTAATGATTTTTTCCCTTATATCGGCTTTATCATCGCCATCAGTGTCTTTCAAAAAAAGAAAATCCGGTGCCTGTGATACCACAATGCCCCCATTGATAAATGTAAAACTGGTGGGTATATTTAGTTTATCGGCAAAAACAGTGAACTTGTCAGCTTTGCCATCGCCATCTGTATCTTCCAGTATCTTGATCAGATCTTTGCCTTCCGTTTTATTGTCCCTTACCATGTTAGGGTAATCCACAGTTTCTGCTACCCATAGCCTTCCTTTTTCATCCCAATCCATATGAATGGGTTTATGAATATCAGGCTCCGAAGCAAACAACTGCAATTCAAATCCAACGGGAACCTGTATTAATTTCATAGACTCCTCAGGACTAAGCGGCGCCTGCAACTGTGGTGGCGGATCTCGTTTTTCATAGTTAGGTATTCTGGCATCGGTATATACCGGGTTGGGCATTTGAAATGCGGCTACCAGAGATTTTGCATGATCACCAACTGCCCATAAAATCCCATTATGTATTAATTTCAGAAACCCGGGATTGTTCCAGGTAATTTGATCATGGCCATATGCAGTATAAAAAACTCTTCCACTTCCAAAATTGCTAACCCAGGTATAAGGTTCATGATGCCCGGCTTCTACTCTTTCAGAAAGCACTACAATATTCTTACTGATCTTATCATGGACATAAGTTTCATCTTCAGTAATGAATGCCGGAACGTCTTTCATAACCTGGTGTTCCGGGTTTATTATCACCGCCTGAAAAGAATCAATTTTATGTGATTTAAACTGACCGCCAATCATCTCCACCACTTCCGGTGAATTACGGAAACAATAAGAAGCACAATGAATGGGAATAAATCCTTTTCCTGATTTCACATAATCCAGCAATGCATACTCCTGCGGTTGGGTTATGCTGTCGTGGTTGGCATATAATATCAGGCCATCATATAACATAAAATTCTCCTTCAGCATTTCATCCGGATCGGTAGTATAAGTAATATTAATACCGTCATTAAAATATTCCTGCGACAGAAGATCGGCGAATTTTTCTGAATCATGGTGCTTGCTTTTATGGCCGAGAAACAAAATTTCGAGGCGGCGTGGTTTATCATCTTTATCTCCACTCTTGCAGGAATGCAATATGGCAGCTATTGAGAACAGGCACAAGAAGGCAAGAAGTTGATTTTTTTTCATCGGTATTGTTATTAGCTAAAAATTATAAGTGAAATTTTTCATCAATTGTGTTTCAGGTAACCGTGAATTTATCTTAAAGTAAAGTCAGGCAATTTAATAATCTCACCACCTTTCTGCGCCGACTCATGTGCTAATATTCCAACACAGGTTATATTAGCAGACTGTCGTGCATTTGGAAAGGGGTCCCGCTTTTCCATAAGAGAACTGATAAATTCATGCACAAGATGCGGATGCGAACCTCCATGGCCTGCACCTTGGGTAAATGAAAGATGCGTATGCTCATCCGTATCATAAACGCCACCCGTAGTGAATCCCTGTATTTCTTTTGGCAATAAATGCGCATAGTCTGGTGATTCTACTTCTTCTGGAATTTCGGGTTCTGGTTTCTTAGCTGTATGAATTACTAATGGCTTGCCTTCTATCAAGGGCCACTCCACAGATTTTTTAGATCCATATACTTCAAAGCTTTCCCGGTATTGACGGGCCGTATCAAACAAGGACCGATATACATAAGCACTCAGATCAGAATTCCTGAATTTAATATGGGTGCTTTCCACTGCGAAAGGTGAATTATAAAAGCCATGCAGTTCTTCACGTATGGTACCTGATCCAAAACAGGACACATATTCTGCTTCATCTCTCGTTAAACCTAATACGGGTCCAACGCAATGTGTAGCATAATACATGGGAGGTAACCCGGGCCAGTAATTTGGCCATCCGTCCATATCCTGCTGATGGCTGGCTTTTAAAAATTGCAATTTTCCCAATTCGCCTTTTTCAAAGAGTTCTTTCATAAATAAAAACTCCCGTGCATACACCACTGTTTCCATCATCATATAGGTAAGCCCCGTTTCTTTTACGGCCTCAACAATCTGTCTGCATTCTTCCACCGTTGTAGCCATTGGCACTGTACAGGCAACATGCTTTCCGGCTCTTAATGCTTTTAATGATTGCGCTGCATGATCCGGAATGGGTGTATTAATATGTATGGCATCAATGGCGGGATCTCTCAGTAATTCTTCATAATCTGTATACCGGTTTTCAATTTTAAATGCATCTCCTGTTTTATCCAGGCTTTCCTGATTCCGCTGACAAATGGCATACATGTTTGCATGAGGATGACGCTGATAAATAGGAATAAATTCGGCGCCAAAGCCTAATCCTACAATAGCTACATTAATTTTTGTTGTTGACATACACTATCATATTATTTGTGAAAGGTAATAGGGGGTAATCAAAGAAAAAAAATTATTAGAATTTATCGTAAGTAAATCCTTCGTCATTCGTTACTTTTCGATTTATTGGTCAAATAGTTTTTTTAAAAAAGCCAATCCTTCCTTTGCAAACATATCCTGGCTTTTTGCTAATTTTTTCCAAATACATACGGCTCCCGCCAGTTCTTTATTCTCAGGTGTAAAGCTTTCAATAGATACGACACCTTTATATTTAATTTTTTTCATTCCATTTTTCAGGGCCTGCCAGTTGGTTTGTCCCGTGCCGGGTGTGCCGCGGTAATTTTCTGATACCTGCAAATGCAAAAGTTTATCTCCAGCAGTAAGTATAGCCTGCTCAATATCCGGTTCTTCAATGTTCATATGAAAACCATCCAAAGCTATTCTGGCGGCAGGATGACCAATCGTTTGTATGAGGCGGACTGCATCTTCTGCCGTGTTGACCATATCCGATTCAAAGCGGTTCAGTGGTTCTATTGCGAGTTGCAATCCACGTTCGGCAGCCATTGTACAGGCGATTTGGAGATTCTTAACTGACCTGTCCCATTCCGTTTTTCGCTGTTCGGCACTAACCATTCTTGCCTTACCCACTGCAGAATACATGGGCCCCGCAAAAAAAGAAGCACCTGATTGCTGTGCTATGTCCAGGCAATCCTTTATGTATTGTAACCCGTTTTTCTGAATAGTCTCGTCGTCATTTGACAAATCCCGTGATGTGCCGAAGGCGCCGCATATTACAACGTCCAGATTATTTTCTCTCAGCACATCTTTTATAACCTCCGGATTGATCAACGACGGATCTTCTACCGCAATTTCCACTGTACTAAACCCAATTTCTTTGATCTTTGGAAAAAGTGTGGCAGCCTGCTCCGAAGAAAAGGGAGAGGTCCACAACCATGTACTGACACCAAAGGTTAACTGCATAATTTTATTTTTGATTTCATTTCATCTTAACTTTCTGAGGCTGGATATCTTCCTTATGGTTCATGCTTGCATCTAGCGTGCAGAAAAGCTTTAGGATGACCATTTCATGCTTAAATCTTTCAATATAAATTTATTGCTGAAGTTACAACTGGCAAGGCATATTGCAGAGATAAATAATATAAAATACATATGCTAAATCATTTGCAATTTATAATGGAAACTTTGAGCTAAGGGAATGATTGGTTTGTATATTTAAGGTGCAAATATATTTAAACTTACCTGGGGTGTTTTGACTGGTACAAATATTTTTCATGTGTTACGGCTAAAACGAAATGTTTATTTCGGTTTAGTTGCATTTTTATATTATACCTCCGCGCAATTTATATTGCCGGTATCAAAAAAAAACAGAAGCCTGGAATAGGAATATTAAAACCAACAGTATTAATTTATGAAAAAAATTTTCATGCATTTGCCGGTATTTATTGCTGCTGTCTTTTTATTTAGTTGTAAGAATAATAATACAGCGGACAAGGTAAATGCTTTGCAAGGAACGGTAAAAAGTGAAAGAGAAGTATGGAGTAAAGAAAAAGCGAATGCCTGGTATGCTGCTGAACCCTGGCCGGTAGGAGCAGATTATATCACAAGCAGTGCAATTAACCAGTTAGAAATGTGGCAGGCCGAAACTTTTGATCCTGTTTCAATTGATAAGGAGTTGGGATATGCAGAGGGAATCGGTATGAATACGATGCGTGTTTACCTGCACCATGTAGCCTGGAAATCGGATAAGGAAGGCTTAAAAAGCCGGATGAATAAATTTTTAGAAATAGCCGATAAGCATCATATAAAACCGCTTTTTGTTTTTTTTGACGATTGCTGGAATGACACATGCCAGGCGGGAAGACAGCCGGATCCGAAACCCGGGATTCATAATTCCGGTTGGGTGCAGGATCCCGGAAAAACGGTTTCTGCATCTGATTCTTCTTCCATGGCAATGCTTGAAGAATACGTGAAAGACATTCTCACCACTTTTAAAAATGACAAGCGCATTTTATTATGGGACCTGTACAACGAATCGGGAAATTCGGGCTACGGGAATAATAGTTTGCCATTGCTGAAAAAAGCTTTTTCCTGGGGAAGACAGGTGAACCCTGATCAACCTTTATCTGCCGGTGTATGGGCCTTAAACTTAACAGACCTGAATGCATACCAACTTGAAAATTCAGATGTGATCACTTATCATAATTACAGTGATGAAAAGGAGCATCAAAAATGGATCGATTCGTTTTTACTTAAAACGGAACGACCCCTGATATGTACCGAGTATATGGCCAGAACCCGGGGCAGCAAATTTGAAAATATTTTGCCCATCCTGAAAGCAAATAAGATCGGCGCCATCAATTGGGGTCTTGTATCTGGTAAATCAAATACAATATATGCGTGGGATACTCCTATTGCTGATGGAAGCGAACCACCGGTTTGGTTTCATGATATTTTCAGGAAAGATGGTACACCATATAAGATAGAGGAAGTAGCATTAATCAAAAAACTTACTGGTAAATAGAATAAAAGGGGATTTAAAAAATGTCAGAAATTAAATCAGCAATTAGTTAAGCAGGCGCTGAATGAAGTTGAGAACAAAAGCACTTCCCGTATTAAAATAGAATCAATGGAGGAATTAAAATTGAATAAGCAACCGGTAGGGAAAATTGTATTACAAAAATTCGATGAACTTTATGGCAACACGCCATTGCTGGTAAAATCACCCGGAAGAATAAATATCATTGGGGAACATACTGATTATAATGAAGGATTTGTGTTGCCTGCCGCAATCGATAAAGCCGCCTACATAGCTATTTCATTGCGGGATGACGGGGAGATACATTTAACGGCTCATGATCTTAATGAATCATTTTCTATTTCGGTCAATGACCTCAAGCCTATCGGTGATATCAGCTGGCCCAATTATATATTAGGTGCAGTGGCAGAGTTTCAGAAAAAAGGCATTCCATTAAAGGGATTTAATGCAGTGCTTTCAAGTGACGTGCCAATTGGTGCCGGGCTTTCCTCTTCAGCAGCTGTGGAATGTGCTACCATATTTGCGTTGAATGAATTACTCCAAACTCATTTTGATAAAATGGAACTGGTAAAAATGGCCCAGAAGGCAGAGCATGAATATGCGGGAGTCATGTGTGGCATCATGGATCAGTTTGCATCCATGATGGGAAAAAAGGATCATGTCATTAAACTGGATTGCCGCTCATTGCAATATGAATATCTTCCATTCCGGTTGGAGGGTTTAAAAATTCTCCTGTTGGATACCAAGGTAAAACACTCACTTGCTTCATCGGAGTACAATACCCGTCGTAAGGAATGTGACCAGGCAGTAGCGTGGGTAAAGGAACAGGAGCCAGATGTAAATTCATTGCGTGATGTAACAGAAACCATGCTGAGCAAGTATGTATTGCCA
>JBPPMM010000012.1:0-5958 GCA_051306075.1 Chitinophagaceae bacterium | reverse complement strand
CAATCAAAGGAAAATCAACCTCCGAAATTAAGACTGCTTTAGAGCAAAGCATGGCCGATGGTTTTAAGCCTTCACTGGCTATTATTTTTATTTCCATCAGCCAAAACAGGGATACACTAATTGAGTTGTTAAAAAATAATAATATTGACCTGGTCGGTGCCACTTCTTCGGGCGAGTTTGTTAACGGGCATCAAAGTGGAGGAGAAATGGTCTTGATGCTACTGGATATTGACAGAAATAATTACTACATTTTGTTTGAAGATATTGGTGAAAGATCGCTGGCCGATGCAGCCACAGAAATGACACAGAAGGCATTATTGAAATTTAATAATCCCGCCTTCATTTTATGCAGCACCCTGATTGCTGGCAATGGAAAAATGCTTGATGGAGAAACCCTTATTCACTGCATCGAAAAGGTGGCTGGCCCGCAGGTGAATATTTTTGGAGGCATGGCTGGTGATGATATTTCTTTTTCCGGAACTTATGTTTTTACAAAAGATCAATCCACAGACTATGGCATGGTTGCACTTGTATTGGACGAGGATAAAATAAGTTTGTTTGGAATGGCTCTCTCCGGTTGGAAACCCATGGGAATTTCCAGGACAATTACAAAGAGTGAAGGAAATCTGATTTATACTATTGATGACAAGCCGGCACTTGAAATCTATCTGCGATTTTTAGGTGAGGATAAAGCCATGGCTGATGACCAGGTTACATTTTTCGACTCTATCGGTATTCATTATCCATTTCAGATTGACAGAGAAAACCGGGCGCCGAAAATGTGTAGCCCCATAGGCTATGATAAAGATAAAAAAGCATTGAAGTGTGAATCGGATGTGCCGCAGGGTTCTACTTTTCGTTTTTCAACACCACCAGATTTTGACATTGTTGAAACTGTTGTAAATAGTGCCCTGGAATTAAGAAATGAAACACAAGCATCAGCAGAGGCTTTGCTGATCTTTTCCTGTGCCGGAAGACTGAGTGCATTAGGCCCAATGGCACAACAGGAAAATGAAGGCTTGTCTGAGGTCTGGAATACTCCCATGGCAGGTTTTTATACCTATGGGGAATTTGGCAGGGCAGTTAATGGCAAGCATGAATTTCATTCCACAACCTGCTGTTGGGTAGCGTTAAAAGAAAAATAATCCTTCGACAAGTTCCTACGATAGCGATCGGGGCAGGTAGGATGACAAAAGAATATATATGAAAGCAAAATCAATTAAAGGGAAATCAATAGAAGAAATTAAAGCGGCCTTAGATCAAAACATAACGGATGGCTTTAAACCAACACTGGCCATTGTGTTTATATCCATAAAACAAGACATAAGCGCTGTATGTACAATTCTTGATGAGGAAGGCATTGCTGTTTATGGGGCCACCACTCATGGTGAATTTACAGACGAAGGAGTAAGTGCCGGGGGCATTGCCATCCTCCTGCTTGATATAAACCCTGCTTACTTCTGTATATATTTTGAAGAGTTTAAAGAAAATAATTACAGGCAAACCACACAGTCCATCGCCAATAAGGCATTAGAAAAATTTGTACATCCGTGCTTCCTGATTGCAGGCAGCAACCTGAATACAGATGCCGAAGAATTGCTGAAAGGTTTTGAGGACATCATTGGCAAACAAGTGAATGTGACCGGCGGTATGGCTGGAGATGATTTTGGATTTAAAGACAACATTGTATTCACGTCAGGGAAAATAAGTAATAAGGGAATTGTGGCTATAGCTATTGATGAAGATAAAATCTGCATAAGAGGCCGGGCTACTCATGGGTGGAATGCGGTAGGCACAGAAAAAACAGTTACAAAAAGTGTCGGCAATCATGTGTTTACCATTGATGACGTTCCGGTATTGGACCTGGTAATAAAATATGGCGGCCTTCAAAACGTAACGCAGGAAAATTTTGTTTTAGAACATTCGATCACATTGCCATTGCACTTGCAGCGGGAAAGCGGAGTCCCTGTGATACGGGCGGGGTTGGTGGTAGATTGGAGTGACCGTTCGTTTTACTGCGGCGGCACAGTGCCGGAGGGTTCTAAAGTACGTTTTTCAATACCCCCGGACTTTGATGTGATAGAAAAGGTGATCAGTGGCTGTGAAGATCTGAAGGCTAATGAAATTCCTGAAGCCGATGCATTATTGTTGTTTAGTTGTGCAGGCAGGCTTCTTTCATTGGGGCCATTGATCAATGAAGAAATTGAAGGAATACAAAAAGTCTGGGATGTGCCCATGGCAGGTATGTTCAGTAATGCAGAAATGGCAAGGGCCACAAACGGAAATGTAGAGCTGCATGGTTTAACCGCTTGTTGTGTAGTATTAAAGGAAAAATAAAATAATGGTATGCAGACAAGATCAATTAAAGGAAATGCTACTGCAGAAATTAAGGTCGCCTTAGATGCCCTGCTGGGTTTTTTCAGCTACGGCGAATTTGGAAGATCAAAAACGGGTAAGCATGAGTTTCATAATAATACCTGTTGTATTGTAGCATTAAAAGAAAAATAAATGAATCCGCAGTTACAATCCATCCTGGAATTTATTCAGCAAAATGAAAACTTACCGGCTGAAAAAAAGAACGAGCTGATAAAAGCTATAAAAAAAGCCGATCAGGATTTAACTATTTCGGCATTCAAATTAGAAAGAACAGAAAAAGTAAAAAGAACGACGGCCATTTTATTGGAGGAAACCATTGAAGAACTGGAACAAAAACGAAAAGCGGTGGAAGCCCAAAACCGGGAGCTTGAAATTGAATCTGCTCTTGAACGGGTAAGAACTGTAGCGATGGGCATGAAAAAACCCGATGACCTGCTGGGTATCTGTAAGATCATGTTCAACGAATTGCAGGTGCTTGGGTTTGATGAATTGAGAAATGCACTCATCCATACTTTTTCAGATGAGAGGAAATATTTTAATAATTACGACTATTCTGATTTTACTGGCGGCACTGTCTCCAATATACCTTACAGCGGTCATCCGGTCATTGAAAAATTTATTAAACAGTTGCGGCAAGACAATATTGCATTCAGCGAAATAAAGGTTTCGGGAAAAGAGCTGGAGGAATGGAAAGAATTCAGAAAGGCAAATAATGAAGCTGATGATCCCCGGCTTGATAACATTAAAGAGCTCTATTATTATAACTACCCGGTAGGGTCAGCCGGCATCGGAATATCAACCTACAATTCAATAACTGAAGAAAAACTAAACATCCTGAAACGTTTCAGGAATGTGTTTGATCTTGCTTATAAAAGATACGTAGATATTACGCTGGCCGAAGCCCAGGCAAGGGAAGCACAGATAGAATTAGGATTAGAGAGAGTAAGAGCAAGAGCAATGGCCATGCAAAAATCCGGAGAGTTAAAAGAATTGATCGGCACTGTATTTATTGAACTGACCAAGCTTGACTTAGTACTGACCCGTTGCCTGATCATGATTTATGATCCTGAATCAAATGGTTCAACCTGGTGGATGGCTAATTCTGAAGCACCGACTGATCCCATTGGCTTGTTTATAAAATATCATCAACTTCCTCCTTATGCAGCATTTATCAAATCATGGAAGGAAAGAAAAAATAAATGGCAATACGTATTGGAGGGAACAGATAAGAAAGAGTGGGATGATTTTTTATTTGTTGAAACAGAGCTTTCACAGTTACCCGATTTTGTAATAGCAGGAATGAAAGCACCTGACCGTGTATATTTATCTGCTTCCTTTAATAATTTCGGTTGTTTGAACCTGGCCAGTCTTGAACCATTATCAGATGAGCATTTTGATATACTACTTCGCTTTGCCAAAGTTTTTGATTTAACCTACACCCGTTTCAACGATTTGCAAAAAGCAGAAGGACAGGCAAGGGAAGCACAGATAGAAGCAGCATTGGAAAGAGTAAGAAGCAGAACTATGGCTATGCAGCGAAGCGAAGAATTGGCTGAAGTTGCCACCGTATTATTCCAACAGGTGAAAGCATTGGGCGTGCCACAGTGGACTTGCGGATTTAGCATTTTTGAAATTGATGATAAAGAATTTACATGGTATCCTGGTAGTGCTGATGGTGATATTCTTCCGCCCGTTAAAATTCCACTAACGGAGCATCCGGTTTTTATTTCCTTTAATGAATCAAGAAAGAGAGGCGATGAATTTTTTGCGTATGAAAAGGAAGGTGAATATCAAGCTGGCCATTACCGCTATATGCAATCACTTCCTGGAGTGGGAGAAATGTTGCAAAGGATGTTGGATGCCGGACTCTCACTTCCAACTTTTCAAATAGATCATCTTGCTAATTTTTCTCACGGCAACCTGGTGTTCATCACCTTTGAACCCGTTCCCGAAATGCATGATGTTTTCAAGCGCTTTGCCAAAGTTTTTGAACAGACTTATACAAGATTTCTTGATTTGCAAAAAGCAGAGGCACAGGCAAGAGAAGCACAGATAGAAGCGGCATTAGAAAGAGTAAGAAGCCGTTCCATGGGCATGCAAAAAAGTGAAGAGCTCCGTGAAGTTGGCAATGAAATCTATAAACAATTGGTTCAGTTAAATTTCGATGTAGAAGGTGATGGTTTTATGCTGGATTACCCGGGAACCGATGATTGGTATGCCTGGGGTTCTGACCGTTGGGGAGCAGCACCTGACCAAATACATTATCCTTATATTAACCATCCTTATTGGAATCGGTATAAAGAAGCAAAAGAAAAAGGAATGGATTTCTTTGCTACCAATCTGACTTTTGAAGAAAAAAATACGCTGTTTGATCATTTCTTTAAATATTTACCGGCATATACACCCGAAGTAAAAAAGGTTATTTATGCTTCGCCGGGCATGGCCACAGCCCATGTATTTTTGAAAAATGTCGTTCTATATGTATGGAATATATCAGGTACCCCCTATACAGTTGCGGAGAATGCGATAATACTGCGGTTTGGTAAAGTGTTTGAGCAAGCCTATATACGTTTTATTGATTTAAAAAATGCAGAAGCGCAGGCTTTAGCAGCCATCAAGCGGGCATCGGTTGACAGGGTTCGTGCAGAAATCGCTTCTATGCGTACAACCAGTGACCTGGAAAGGATACAACCATTAATATGGAATGAATTAAAAACGCTGGGTGTTCCATTTATCCGGTGCGGTGTTTTCATAATGGATGAAGAAAAGCAGGAGCTGCAGACCATGTTATCTACTCCGGAAGGAAAAGCCATTGCAACCCTTCATGTGCCTTTTGAATTCGACCTCGCTATCATTACCAATGGGGTACAATATTGGCGCAAAAAGGAAGTATATAAAGAACATTGGGATGCAGATGCATTCACCAATAACTGGATCAAACTGGCATCCCTGAGGGAAACGTCCATGGATTCGCCACAGGCTGAGCATCCCCCTGAAAGTCTTTATTTACACATGTTGCCGTTTTTACAGGGCATGCTATATGTAGGTAATATTGCGTCATTAAAAGAAGATGAACTTCAATTAGTACAAAACCTTGCTGATGCGTTCTCCACGGCCTATGCCCGCTACGAAGATTTCAACAAACTGGAAGCCGCCAAAAAACAGGTGGACAGTACATTGAATGAATTGCAGGTAACCCAGAAGCAATTGATACAATCTGAGAAAATGGCAAGCCTTGGCGAACTCACGGCCGGCATTGCTCATGAAATTCAAAACCCTTTGAATTTCGTCAATAATTTTTCGGAAGTAAGTAAAGAGTTGCTGGATGAAATGAAAGAAGCCATTGAGAAAGGCGATGCAGAAGAAGCCAGAGAAATCATGAACGATGTCATTCAGAATTTGGAAAAAATCAATCATCATGGCAAAAGAGCTGATGGCATTGTAAAAGGCATGTTGCAGCACAGCCGCAGCAGTAGTGGTGGTAAAGAACCAACAGATATCAATGCACTGGCTGATGAATATTTACGCCTTGCTTATCACGGACTCCGGGCCAGGGACAAATCTTTTAATGCAATATTAAAA
>JBPPMM010000242.1:0-2708 GCA_051306075.1 Chitinophagaceae bacterium | reverse complement strand
TTTTTTAAATACCAGGGTACCGGCAATGATTTTATTATTCTTGACAACCGGAAAAATATATATTCCTTTTTACGTGAGCACCAGATCCGGGAACTATGCGACCGGCGGATGGGAATAGGTGCCGACGGATTAATGTTGCTGAATGAAAAATCGGGTTATGATTTTGAAATGAAATATTTTAATTCCGACGGTCGTGAAGGAAGCATGTGTGGCAACGGAGGCAGGTGTATCATCCGGTTCGCCTACCACCTGGGTATACACCGGAATGAATATAAATTTCTTGCCGCCGATGGCGATCATGAGGCAGAGATTGATATTGATGCCACCGTATCTCTAAAAATGAAAGACGTTGATAAAATTCAGAAAGTTCGGGGCGATTTTATTTTAGATACCGGATCGCCGCACTATATAAAATTGGTCAACGACGTAATGGAAACGGATGTTTATAAAAAAGGCCGCGATATTCGTTATAGTAAAGATTATGAACTGGAAGGAATCAATGTCAATTTTGTAGAGCAGGCAGGGGATGATAAAATTATTGTGCGTACCTATGAAAGAGGAGTAGAAGACGAAACTTATTCCTGCGGAACCGGTGTTACGGCAGCGGCCCTAGTTTGTTATCACAATGAAAATGGCTTTAATGATGTAGAAGTAAAAACCCTGGGAGGCAGCCTGAATATAGAATTTGACCGCATGGATGATGGTCGCTATGCCAACATCTGGCTCAGCGGGCCGGCTGAAAAAGTATATGAAGGCAAAATTGAGGTTAAACAATAACTCTTGTCAAAAGAAGAAATCATTCAACAATTGCATTTTGTTAATGAAGAATTTACAAATTTTTGTAAAGGCGTGGATACGGATTTATTTTTCCGCCAGCCGGAACAAAAGTGGTCCGTGGCTCAAAATATAAAGCACCTTATTATTTCAACTAATACTACCCAATTAGCTTTTTCAATTCCCAAATGGGTGGGTAGAATGTACACCGGCAAACCCAACCGACCTTCCCGCAGCTTTGAAGAACTGGTGACCAAATACAAAATGAAACTGGAAGAAGGTGGCAAGGCTTCCGGGATTTATATACCAAAAACAATTTCGCCAGGCTCAGGAAAGGACAAGATGCTAATTGCATTTTCAAAATCAATGGACAAATTGATTGATGCTATTGACAAAAAATGGGCAGACCCTTTATTGGACCAATACCTGGCTCCTCATCCCCTGTTAGGGAAAATCACATTCAGGGAATTAGCTTACTTCACCATTTACCATACAAGGCATCACCTTGATATAATTAACCAGAGAGTAACTGGTGGCAAAATCAATGAATAACTCAATTACTCAACTATTAGCCATGATTCAATAAGTTCGTTACTTGTACAGAAGAAGTGGCGGCTTCCTCATATTCACATCTTGCAACTTTCCGTATATCTTTACGGCTCTTATGATACAATATTTTAAAAACATCAATCACCAGACTGTTGAGATTGCCAAACCGGAAGAAGGATCCTGGATCAATGTATTACCCCCGTTGAAACAGGAAGAATTTTCGGAATTATCAGAGCAACTGGAGATACCCATCGATTTCTTAACAGACTCCCTTGATATTGATGAAAGAAGCCGTTTTGAAAAAGAAGATAATGTGAGGCTTATCGTTATAAAAACCCCTACTGAAAATAATTCCTTTAATGAAAGCGACGCCTTTTATATCACCATTCCTATTTGCATCATCCTGACGCACAATCATACCGTAACCGTTAATTCATTTGAGAACTCAGCGATAAAAAAATTCCTGAATACTTTTCAAAACCGGGATTCGGATAAACGCAGCATGATCGTGCTGAAAGTATTTGAGAAAATTGTAAAAAACTTTCTAGAACTCCTCAAAGAGATCAATCACCGGAGAAATATCCTGGAACAAAAATTATACGATGCCAGCCGGAACGAACACCTGTTGCAACTGATGCGGATACAAAAAAGCCTGACCTATTTTGTTACCGCCCTTCGCTCCAACGAACTCCTTTTTATCAAACTGGAACGCACCAATTTTTTGGGATTAAATGAAGATGAAAAAGAATTCCTTGATGACCTGATCGTTGATAATTCCCAGGCACTGGAAATGGCGAATATATATGCCAACATGCTCACCAGCACATTGGATGCCTTTGCAAGCATCATTGCCAATAACCAAAACCAGGTATTAAAACGCCTGGCTGTAATAACTATCGTACTTACATTTCCCGTTTTGATCGCCAGCCTGTTTGGCATGAATGTGCCAAGTGGTTTTGAACACTCGCCTTATGCTTTTTATATTGTTGTTTTGGTTTCCCTTGTGATAGCCCTGACTATCGGCTGGCTTTTCCTTCGCAAAAAAATATTTTAGAAACTATTTTTCGATGCAATTAATATGAGCACATTTACCCTGCGAGTTTATGGAATACTTATCAATGAAAAAAAACAGGTATTGGTAAGCGATGAATATATCCGTGGCCATTATTATACAAAATTTCCTGGTGGTGGTTTAGAATTTGGTGAAGGAACAAGGGATTGCCTGGCCCGTGAATTTAAAGAAGAAATGGACCTGGCAGTAGAAGTAACCGGGCATTTGTATACTACAGACTTCTTCCAGATGTCGGCCTTTAATCCTGAACAACAGATTATTTCCATCTATTACCTTGTTAAAGCCCTGGAGGAAATAAAAGCTCCTTTACGTA
>JBPPMM010000708.1:0-2222 GCA_051306075.1 Chitinophagaceae bacterium | reverse complement strand
CTTTAATGAAACTATATTGAAGCGCATACGACGTATCCAATCCGGATGTTTTTTCTGCTTTTACACTCTCACCTTCTATACTTATATTTTTTCCTCCGCGTATTGTGGATTTTGCATAATCACTGCCAATTAAAAAACTCATAGAGCTGTTAGCAATTCCAACAATAGCAGCAATAGCGGTAACGGCAAAGGCAATACCGATATGTTTCCATTCCTTGTTTTTTATCCAGCTAACCAGGTAGCCAATGGTAACAAATGCAGCAATGAGGAAAAAATAATAGTTGATCTGCGGGTGATTGCCTCCAATTTCCATTACGGTTCCCAGCGTCGTAACGGCAAGACCCAGCCAGTATTTTTTCTCATAGGTAAGAATAAGGCCAGCCAGTAATAAAGGCATATAGGCAATGGTCAGCATCTTCGTCATATGACCAGCACTTAATATAACCGGGTTATAGGTTGAAAAGGCAAAAGCTAAAGCGCCAAAAATTCCGACAACGGGTTTTAATCCCAATGAAAGGCAAAGAATATAAAAACAAATACAGGCTATAAAAAAATAATGGATAGGATCGGGCAGGCCCAGTGTAAATATTTTATTCAGATCAGGCAACACACTTTTTCCGTCCAGGGCTATCTGGTAATTGGGCATGCCGCTGAAAACATTCGGATTCCATAATGGAAAATGTCCATGGGTTTCTTTATAATCAAATGCATTTTGGGCGATACCTTTCCAGCCTTTTACATCATGTTGGTTCAGTACATTTCCTTCCAGAACGGGTTTGCAAAAAAGTACGGAAACTATTAAAAAGATAAGAACAGCAACAATATGGGGAAGAACATTTTTTACGATCGTATTTTTCATCCTTGCGATTTTAAAAGAAATTTTTGAAAAAGGTTCCGGGTTATTCTTTATTATTTATAAGTGCAAACGGGTAAGTTAATCAGAAGGTCAAACTTTCTGCATGTAATAAATTTTTATGATTTCCGGAAGCAGGCTATCTGTTTAAACCGGTCTGTTACCCTGTTTCACTTTCAGGGTGACAAAATAATGCTATTTTAGACGAAAATCACCGATGCGCTGGCTATTATTTTTATCGAGGGTAGCATTTATCTGCGGCATTTTTTTTATACTTTCTGTTTCATTACTGTTTTGGGATTGGGTGAAGGATGACGCCACCGTATCAACTATCATTACCCTCGGTTATATTATGGGCCTGGTGTTGGTACCGGGTGTTAACCTTTGTTATTTTATCGTACTGCTTGTAAAAAAGAGAATTCGTGTTTATGTTCCCTTTTGGCTGGTGATGGCTAATATCCTGTTTTTATTTATCTTACTGTTCTATATTTTTAACCTGAATGATCTACACTATCATCAACAGTAAACCTACCCGGTTATTTATTATCCTGGGAGGTTTTTTTATAGCCAATGCATTGATCGCAGAAATTATCGGGGTTAAAATTTTTTCTCTTGAAAAAACATTAGGGTTTGATCCACTGAACATTCATTTATTGGGTAATGATCTTTCCTTTAACCTGACTGCCGGTGTATTGCTCTGGCCGGTTGTTTTTGTAATGACGGATATCATTAATGAATATTATGGAATGAAGGGAGTCCGTTTTCTTTCCTGGCTGACGGCCGGCCTGATCGCCTTTGCATTTATTATTTTCTTAGGCGCCATGAAATTAACGCCTGCCGATTTTTTTATTACCAGCAAGCAGGGGAGTGGCGTTCCGGATATGGCCAAAGCATATAACAGCGTATTGGGCCAGGGCGGCTTTATTATTATGGGTTCATTAACTGCTTTTATCCTCGGTCAGTTGATTGATGTATTTATTTTTCATAAAATAAAAAAAGCAACGGGAGAAAAACAGATATGGCTTCGGGCAACAGGGTCCACGCTGGTTTCCCAGTTTATCGACAGTTTCGTTGTATTATTTATTGCTTTTTATATCGGCACCCGGGTAAACCAAAACGGGAATGATTTCGTATGGCCTTTTAAATTGTTTCTCGCTGTAGGTGTCGTCAATTATATATATAAATTCATTGTTGCTATTTTAATGACACCGGTGATCTATATTATTCATAGCTGGATAGAAAAATACCTGGGTAATAAGGAAGCTGCAGAAATGAAGAGAGCGGCCATGCGGAGTGAATAGAAAGGAAAATGAAAATGCAACCAACAGGATAATTAAGAAATAATATTATTTTCTTTTACCAACCTCGC
>JBPPMM010000701.1:0-2989 GCA_051306075.1 Chitinophagaceae bacterium | reverse complement strand
CAGCAAAAATAGTTTGACTGCGGTACCAGCATTGGCTGCCCGTGGCGTTCCCAATAGTTGTATCACCTACGCACCGGTTATAATTGATAATGGCAATAACAATAGTTGGGTTCCCATCATGGATGATAATGGCTTTGGTGTTGCTGAAATAAAAGCCAATGGTAATAACCTCGGCATTGTCAATGCAAGCATATTTATAAATAATAACCCTATTCGGGAAGATGGTGACAGGCGGCTTTATCTAGACAGGAACATAACTATTACACCCCAGTTTCAGCCGTCTTCACCGGTAGATATCCGCCTTTACATAACTGGCATTGAATTCGAAACAATAAAGAACGCTGTTAATTCTATTGGCGATCCATCCAATATTGAAGCCATTAATGAATTGGGTATTTTTAAAAATGATGATGACTGCCGGGACAATCTTATAAGAAGTGCAAGACCTGTTGCAACCACCGGCGCCAAATGGGAAACTGATTATGTTCTTTCAGCCAGTGTTTCAAAATTTTCGACTTTTTATTTTGCCAATAAAGCCAATGCAGCGCTTCCACTTACATTGTTAGAATTTTCTGGCCGTCTCCAAAACAACAATGCGCTGCTCAACTGGAAAACGGAAAATGAATTGAATACATTAGAATTTATAGTAGAAAGAAGCATAGATGGTAATCAATACAAAGCAGTAGGTACAGTGGCCACTGCCAACAGGACAGGCGTGCATGCATATAGTTTTACCGATCCTGTAATAAATATGATGGGTGCAAAAATTGTTTACTATCGTTTAAAACAAAAAGATATTGATGGCCAATTCATTTATTCCAAAATCGTAACACTCTCCCTTGCTAATGAAAATACTTTTGTGCGGCTTTATCCTAATCCTGTAAATAATAAACTTATCCTTTCTATTAATTCACCACAGCGGGATAATATACAATTGAAAATAATGGACGCTTCCGGAAGAACGATCAACCATCAAACAATACAGTTAGCTACAGGCAGCAACAGTTTTACTATTGATGTATCCAAAATATCAGGCGGGGTTTATTATTTAAGCATTCAGGGTAACGGGATCAATAATTGGATGCAATTTGTAAAGGAATAATCAAGAGAGTTGAAAGTCGTTAGCGTTTCTTTTTTTGAGTGTCTCCGCCAATTAAAAAATTGAAGTTGCTCAAATAAGAATAATATTGCTCTTATAAAATATAAAAAATTATACGGGCCCAAAACTAAATTTAGATTATGAAAAAAATTTCATACTGGGGAAAAAATAATAAACCCTATGCCCGATTCCTCATTATTATTTCCTTTCTATTTTTAACCGCTCTGGGTATTCTCACCGGAACTTTATTGAGTGAATCAGGTGTCCAAATTTCTACATATACCCTTCTGATTTTAATCAGTATTTATATTATCTCAATCACATTATATCCTTACCTGGAAAAAAAGAGATCAGGAAAAAAACCTGCACGGGAATATACCAGGCATAAAACTTTTGATTTTATCCTGGCTTCAACCGGTTTTTGCATGATTATCTGCATGAGCAATCAACCCAATTATCTTTTTCAAAATTCCGCATCCTTGTTCGCTACCGAATTAATAAACGAAACAACTCCGGGAGACAGCAGTTTGAAAACCTACAAATCCATTTCTGCCTTTGCCGGATCTATGAAGGATGCCAGCGGGAAAAGCCTTTCCTGGAAAGCCAAAAAGAAACTATTGAAAATACAGGTGAAAGAGATCCAAAAATCAAAAGATATGTCCGGTGCAGCGAAAGCAGGTCTTATTATTTTGTCTGTAATAATAGCATTGGGATTATTGGCATTGGTTGCTGCTTTATCCTGCGAACTTTCATGCAGCGGATCAGGAGGTGCCGCTGCATTGGTTGGCATTGGAGGAACAGCATTGATTATTTTTCTGCTGGTAATTACTATCAGGGCTATATACGGCAACAAAAGAAGAAAAAGAAAAGAATTAATAAGGAAAGAAGAAATGAAAGAACAGGGAAATTGACAACCGCCAAATCAAAAAATGAAAACTACTTATAATAAAAAACAGCGGCCCGGTTTAATAACCTATGCCGCTGTTTCTTTCAACTTTGTATATAATTAATTACTTCCAAAAACTTTTTTCAATAATTCAGTAGCTCTGGCAGCCGGATTAGCACGAATATTTGCCTCTTCTTTGGCTACCTGGTCAAACAAAGCATCAACTGTTTTACCAACAACAAAGGAGGTCAGATCGGGATCTACTTTTCTAAACGTGGTAGGAAATTTATTATAAGAAGTTACAATGTCACCGTAATATTTGGTGGCATCTACTTTATCCAATGAATTTTGCACGGACGGTGAAAAAGCCGCAACTAATTTCTCCGTAGTTTTTTGCTTAAAATATTGCGTGGCGCCATCTTTTGATCCCCTCAGAATATTCATAGCATCTGTAATGGTCATTTCTTTTATGGCATCAACAAAAATGGGTTTAGCAAAGGCAACAGCATCTTCTGCACCCCGGTTGATGGCCAGAATTGCTTTATCTACCTGGGCTCCCATACCGGCGCCTCTTAATGTGGATTCTATTTTTTGGGCATCGGGTGGCAACAGCACTTTATATATCTCGCTGCCAAAGAAGCCGTCTGTTTTATTCAGATTCAGAACAGCATTGGTGACACCCTGGGTTAATGCTTCTTTTATGCCTTGTCCGGCTTCAGCCTCAGAAACGCCTGAACCTGAGATCTTGGAAAGTACTTTTGGTAGTTTAAACTGGGAAAAAGAGGTAGCTGGCAAAAGGGTAAATAAAACAGCAATTGCGATTAAAAAGGTCTTCATTATAAGTTATTAGGTTTAAAAATAAGGGTCAAATTAGCCGTTGAAGCTGATATATGCAACTATAGTACCTTTCTTTGACGATAGTTTAAGAGTTTTAGTGTGCAGGCGGTAATTTTTCTTTTATTCCGCGGTATTTAGTTCAAAAACCTCATTTTGGATCATTAAAA
>JBPPMM010000227.1:0-2210 GCA_051306075.1 Chitinophagaceae bacterium | reverse complement strand
GACCACACGGCCGCCGGGACGATCCCTGGCCTCAAGCACTGTTACCTTATGGCCGCCTTCTTTTAGTTCCCAGGCGGCGGCTAACCCGGCAAGCCCTGCCCCTAATACCAGGACGTTTTTAGGATTGTTGGATTTCCTGCTGATAAATTCCTGTGCGGACATAATTCCGGGAAAGCTAATTCCTGTGCCTACTGCTCCCGCACCCATCGTTAATTGCTGTAAAAACTTTTTTCGGGTTGTTTTTTTGGAATCCTGATTTTTCATATTGGATGGTTTTTCTGATTTTAATTTTTAAAAGTAACAGCTAAAAGAGCCCTGTACGGATGCCTTGGTATCCCGTTGCTCCAGTTTTTTTACTTTTCAGCAGTTAAGGCAGTTTACTTATAGAAGCTTGTTAATAATCAGCTATTCTTCCTCCAATGTGCCTGGTGATTTAATAAATATATTAAGAAAATGTAAAAGCATTGCTAATCAAGCGTTTGTAATTTTCGGAAAGCGGGCGATTTTAAGAATATTATATAATGGATGGGGACAACTAACCCTGGAAGGTCGTTTCTAAACCAATCTGATCCGAAGAAACCAAATAGCGAAACCAAAAGTTATCACCGACTTTCCACCCCGGCTCCTTGTACTTATAGACTCTGATAATATGAAAAACCCGTGTCAGGCAAATTAATAGCTTACATTTTATGTAATATATTTACCTTATATGTAATTTTAATTGTATCTTTACATGCTGATCAAATACCAGAATCTAAGTGCATGTCATTTCATTTAAAAAGTTAAGGGAGTATTTTGCAAAAGAATCCAACTCCAAGACAGCGCTGGAAGATTGGTTCAAAAGGACAAAGAAATCCGAGTGGGAAAGTTTCGCTGATATGAAGAATACCTTTAATGCAGCAGACAATATCGGTATCGATAGATATGTGTTTAATATAAAAGGAAACCATTATAGAATTGTTGCCATAGTGCTATTTAGAGTAAAGCGAGTCTACATAGGATGGGTGGGCAATCACAAAGATTACAGTAGATTAAGGAATATTGATAAGTTATAATACCATGAAAACTATAACTCACTCGGAATATATCAAAGCGAATCTTCGCTTAGAAGAACTTCTTAAATTGGTAGGGAATGATACTCCCGAAGATGCCCCTGAAATGAAAGAACTTTTGAAGGTTTCCGACATCATAGAAAATTATGAGGAAATCTATTTCCCAATAGCATTACCTACCCTTCAGGAAATGTTAGAACTCCGTATGTTTGAAATGGGACTTAAACAGAAAGATTTGGCAACCCTCTTAAATACCAGTTCATCCAGAATAAGCGATTACTTGAACGGGAAAAGGGAAATTACCTTAAATGTTGCCAAAGCTTTGCATCAGAAATTGAATATTGATAGTGATATTATTTTGCAGTAGTATCTAATGCTATGGAAGACAGAAAAACTACAAATACCGAAAAAGAGCTACTTTCACAATTGAGGTAAGAAATCGACAAGGGCTGGAAAAGTGGTATTAGTAAATGTTCCGTCAAAGACATAAATGAATCTAAACATCGTTCGAGAAAAGACATTGAACAAGTATTGAAAACATTATCCCATCAACAGAAACCAAAAGTTTTCACCTTCTATCCACCTCACCCCCTAGTCCCGAATATACCGTCGTTGAAAGATTCTGTATCCAAAAGTAACCACCCCTAATTGAAGCAATATAACACATATTAAACCTTGCTCAGTCGGCACTACAGGCCGTTGGAAGGGTTAAAACAATTCAGAAAGCTTCGCGACAAAACGGCTGGAATTGAGGTTCTTCGTCCTCCGAAGCTCCGCTGGAGGGAAAGAAGATCGGCCGGTTATCTGGAATAAATGTGGAGAAACTTACCCCTACTTGCCATATGTGGGAGCGGGTAATCAAGCTTTTGTGATAGTCCTCGCTTCACCCGCCATTTCTTTTATTCACTTGTTATCGGCTGCCTTTCTTTCCGTCTGAAGTGAAATGGTGTCAACGTTTATTTAATCCGTAGTAAAAAGTTTTCTCTGTCCATCGACTGGTCTTTATATCTAAATGCCGTCATTATCGCTTTATTTAAAACCTCTTTGAGCATTTTAAAATTATTGGGCTTGGTAATGTAAACATTCGCTCCATTGCGGAAAGTCTCTTCAATATCCTTCTCATTATCTGAAGTTGAATAGATGGCTATGGAAATAGCC
>JBPPMM010000226.1:0-2437 GCA_051306075.1 Chitinophagaceae bacterium | reverse complement strand
ATATAAGAAATACCATCAAAAACGCTAAGGCTGCCAAAACTGGCTGGCGTAATGGAAATATCCATTATTGGGAATGAAAAAGCGACATAAAGCAGGTAGGTTCTTATCCTTTTTTTGTTTATTAGCAACAAAATAATGAAAACGAAAATCGATAATAATGCCAGATAATTAGCAAGGTGCATAGCAAAAAAACTATAGTATCATTTCATTTTATCACCTGGTGAATTCGGAATAAGCTGGAAATATCAGGCAATGGAGTAAAATTATTTTTCTTCGTGATAATATCCCTTGCCATAGGCATAACTTCCTGCCCCGGTTCTGTAGCGTTTTCGATTTCCGACGTCGTTAAGCAACAGGAAAACCGGGCGATCAATATGACTGGAAATTCCGTTATTTAATTGTTTATATACATCCTGGGAAGTGTGGCCTTGCCGCAGAACTATAATAGTTATATCAGCATACTTCTGCAAGAGCTGGGCATCGGCCACAAGACTAAAAGGTGGTGTGTCAATAATAATATGATCAAATTGTTCCTGTAAATTATTGATAAAACATTCCATTTTTGGACCTGAGATCAGTTCCGCAGGATTGGGTGGAAGATTGCCAGCCGGTAATAAGAAAAGATTGCATTCATACCCGGGAATTTCAATTAACAATTCTTCTATAGATGATCGCCCACTTAATAAACTGCTAATACCTTCTTTCACTTCAATTCCCAGACTTTTTGAAATTTGAGGTCTTCGCAAATCAAATTCAAGAATTACCGTCTTTTTGTTTAATAGGGCGTAGCCAGCCGCCAGATTCAGACTAAAAAAACTTTTACCATCCCCTACTTGAAATGACGAAATTAGAATGCTTTTAACTTTCTCACCTTTTCCGGTAAAACTTAGTGCCGTTCGAATATTCCTGATTTGCTCTGCTACAGCAGAACGGGATTTGGAACTAATTAACACAGGCGCACTGGATTTTTTAAAGTGTGATATCATGCCTATAAAAGGAACTTTTGAAGCCTGCTGAACTTGTTGCATGTCTCCTACTTTATTATCCATAAAATCTCTTATACTATAAAAGATAACAGGGACCAATAAACCTATTAGTATACTTAAAGCCAGAACAATATATTTCCGGGTGTCAAGATTGTTAATTGTTCGAGGACTTACAATAGTCCTTGAGTCTTCTATATCAGATGTTCTTGATACGGCAGCCTCTTCTCTTTTTAACAACAAAAAACTATATAATTGCTCCTGTACATTTTGATTGCGGGTTATTTGCACTAATTTTTTCTCTAACTGGGGTACGTTTCTAATACGGCTATTTAATTGTGCATCCTTACGCGAAATATCATCAAGCGAAATAGAATAAGCTTGTTTGAGATTCCGAACATTTTTAAGTAGTCTATTCCGCAATTCAGAAATTTGATTCTGTTGATCAATCACCAGGGGATTTCTAGGACCTGATTTTCCTTGTAATCTTTCTTTTTGTAAAACCAGTTCATTATGTTTTTCAATCAATAATCCCAGTGAAGTATCTTGTATACCAAATGTTGTAGGTACCACTTGAGGATTTTCCTGGTTGATTTGGAGATCCCTTTCAAGGGCTCCAATAACATTTAGCTGAGTCTGGCTTTGAACTTTTTGGGCATCCACTTGTTGAGACATAGCCATATATTGCTGCGCATCAGATGAAAGCTCAGTTACCATGTTCTGACTTTTTAATTTTTCTACATTGCCTTCTACTCCCCTAAGATCATTCGCTACTGCCAGGAGCCTATTAGTTAAAAAATCTATAGTCTTGTCGGTTACCCTGTTTCTATTTTCCATCCCCCTATAATTGTAGAGAGCAATCAAGTTTTGTAAAATGGATTTTGCCCTTTCTTCATTGTTGTCTTTTAATTCAAGGTTTATAATAGATCCCAGTTTACTTGCCGACTGCACTGACAATTTTTTACTGTATCCTATTACCGTTTCACGGGGAGAATTAATATTAACTTTATAGGTTTGGTTCCTGTTATATACAGGTTTTGGTGATAAATATGAATCAACAGTGCCAGGCATACATCGAAATTTCAGACCACCCGATTCATAGATTTTACCAAAATTCAAAAGTATTGGTTGCATATCCTTTTCTCCCTGAAAAAGTACGCCATTCACTGTATCTGTGATAGTCCATTTTCTTATTTTCCTAATAAATTCTGGATTCAGGATCTCAATTGAAAAAGGTATTTCATCTCCAAACTTAGGAACGTCTCTGAGCTGACCCATTTGCTTTACCGAAACAAAAAGTTGAAGCGTATCTACTACATCTTCCAGCAAATCGTAGCTGTTTAATACTTCAATTTCATTTTCCACCAATTTGGCGTTGCCACCAAGGCCAATTTCTTTCAGCGCTGGGTTGTTTACCAGGTCAGCCCCTTTTTTCTCATCCATAACCATAATGG
>JBPPMM010000645.1:0-2457 GCA_051306075.1 Chitinophagaceae bacterium | reverse complement strand
AGGAGAGAGTACTTTCACTCCTGATAAATTATATATGATAATCTTTGCTTTTTTATATTTTTCATTGTAGAAACTAATAGTAATCTGATTACTAGCCGGGTTTGGATAAAGGAGCATTTTGCCTGGAAGTGAGTGGAAATTATTGACAACTGATATAATGACCTTGGCTTTTGCCGTTGCATTCTGATTATCCGTTACGGTTAATTGAAACACATGATCCCCTTCCTTTAAGCCAGTAACCTTTGTTTTTGCTTGTGAGATAAATGCAATTTTTGCGGAGGAGGGGCCGCTGATTTGTTCCCACTTATAGCTTTTTATCGTTCCGTCAGGGTCACGGGATAATGAACCGTTTAAAATAGCTTCATTTGCGGATAAGGTAACTTCCTGAGAAATTCCGGCATTAGCAATCGGCGCTGCATTTACCAATATAGTTTTTTCGTCTGAGGCAGTTGCTCCCCTGTTATCGGTTACCGTTAACCGGAATACATAAGTACCCTGCACCAGGTTGGTTAAATTAGTTGACGCTGCGTTTGCATTGGCTAATGTAAATGTTGTGGGACCGTTTACTTTTGTCCATAGATACTTTGTTATTGTTCCGTCCACATCCGAACCCGTTCCTGTTACGTTGGTTGAATTTGTTGGTAAGGTTAACACAGTATTATTACCAGCATTGGCTACCGGTGTCTGGTTAACAACAGGTTCTGCATTTACGGTTACCGTTTTATCATCAGTATCAGTTGCACCATCATTATCCGTTACCGTTAACCGGAACACATAAGTACCCTTCACCAGGTTGGTTAAATTAGTTGATGCTGCGTTTGCATTGGCTAATGTATATGTTGTGGGACCGCTTACTTTTGTCCATAGATACTTTGTTATTGTTCCGTCCACATCCGAACCCGTTCCTGTTACGTTGGTTGAATTTGTTGGTAAGGTTAACACAGTATTATAACCAGCATTGGCTACCGGTGTCTGGTTAACAACAGGTACCGCTTTTACGGTTACCGTTTTATTATCAGTATTTGTTGCGCCATCATTATCGGTTACCGTTAAGCGGAAGACATATGTTCCCTGCACCAAGTTGGTTAAATTAGTTGATGCTGCGTTTGCATTGGCTAATGTAAATGTTGTGGGACCGCTCAATCTTGTCCATAGGTACTTTGTTATTGTACCGTCCGCATCTGAACCCGTTCCTGTTAATGTGGTTGCGTTGGCTGGCAAAACCATGACAACATCGTTTCCTGCATTAGCGGTGGGAGGATTATTTACTATAGGAGCAGGATGCACTGTAATGGTTTTATCATCACTACTAGTTGCGCCATCATTATCGGTTACCGTTAAGCGGAATACGTATGTTCCCTGCACCAGGTTGGTTATATTAGTTGATGCTGCGTTAGCATTGGCTAATGTAAATGTTGTGGGGCCGCTCAATCTTGTCCATAGGTACTTTGTTATTATTCCGTCCGCATCTGAACCCGTTCCTGTTAATGTGGTTGCGTTGGCTGGCAAAACCAGGACAACATCATTTCCTGCATTAGCGGTTGGAGGTTTATTTACTATAGGAGCAGGATGCACTGTAACGGTTATATCATCACTACTAGTTGCGCCATCATTATCAGATACCGTTAAGCGGAAGACGTATGTTCCCTGCACCAGGTTGGTTATATTAGTTGAGGCTGCATTAGCATTGGCTAATGTAAATGTTGTGGGACCGCTTACTCTTGTCCATAGATACGCTCTGATTATGCCATCAGCATCAGTACCGCTACCGTCTATTATAGTTGCATTGATTGGTAAAGTCAAATTTATATCATTACCTGCATTTGCAACAGGAAGCTGATTTGAGGCAGGATATAAAAATTCCATAATACCAGCATCTGGATTATCGATGATTGGATTGCTTACGAAATCTGTCTTATATCCAACATCTATTCCGAAGTTTATTGCCATTCCGCCTGGTGGCAATGCAAAATTCCAGTCGGCAGGATCACCAGAAGTACTGGAAAATATATTTGTTGTGGTTGTTTTTATTTCATTCGATCCCAAAGCTATACCTATTGAACCATTGGTCATCCTGTATAAATTATTGGAATGATTTGTAACACCTGAAAAAGCTGTTTCATAAATAGTTGTATTATTGGATGTCCAAAAAATATTGTTTTTTACAACTAACATCCCAGATTGTGGATTACCAACTACATCAAAGAGGAACCCTGGAATAGTAAATTGTTGTTTTGTTTCTATTACGTTGTTATTATAATATTGTAAATTAGATATGGCCACACCAAAATTGCTTGTGGTATGTAAAGTACCAATGACCCCACAATTAATTATTTTATTATAGGCAACTATATTGTTACTAACCGACCCTCCTGAACCGCTACCTATTTCCAAAAACCCATTGCAATTAATGGCAGTATTATACATGATGGTATTATTGTTAATAGCTTTGCCGTA
>JBPPMM010000607.1:0-2174 GCA_051306075.1 Chitinophagaceae bacterium | reverse complement strand
GATCTATGATACCTTGAATTCAAAAGTGGAGGGAGCGGTGCTACCAGCCAATGCAGAGGAACTTGAAAAGAAAATGGTTGCTGCATTTAATGCTGCCGGAGAAGCAAAAACCGATGAAGAATTGCCCTACCTTGTTATTGGTGATTACTTTGTTATGCTGAAAGCCGACAAAGTAAAAAAGGCGGATAAAAAATATGGAGAATACATGGAAGCCGGCAGAGTTCCATATGAGAAAGCAGCAGAAATAATGGCTAAAAAATCCGATCTGACAGCAAGCGCAAAACAACAGTATAAAAAAGTAGCCGGTTTTCTTGAAGATATATACAATTACAAAAAGGACCAGGCGAAAGGAAAGCCGGCCGAGATTACAAAATACACAGCCGAAGCAAAGAAATGGGGTGACCTGTATCTGAGTATAAAATAAAAGTGAATTGATAAAGCAAATCCGTCCCGCTTCTGCAGGACGGATTTTTTATTTAATATCAAAAAAAAGAGCTGTATAAATATTCCCCAGGAGGAAAGCAAGCAACCCAAAAATGAAAGCAGCACATATAGGCCAGATAAAATACATAAAGACAGGAAGCATATACCATTTGGTATCGTTGGTTATACTTTGCGTTTTGCCAGTAAAAGCAGATAACTGGTAGGTGGCTGGTCGCCTGATGAAAACAGGTTCATGTTTTGGAGCAACCGGTATTTTTTTTGAAGCAATAGCCGGGGTTCTTATTTCTTTACTATTGGCTGTTGATAATTCAGGCTTCTTATGAAGAACGATATTCTCTGCCTCTTCAAAATTTTCAGCATCAAAAGCGCCGGGATTCAATTTCGTCAAAACTTTTTTGGCAGGGTTGGGATAATAAATAATATTTTTCTTTAGCAGAGTTTCTTTGCCCATTTCGCAAAGTCCTGTTGAGATGCGGCCCCGGAAGGCATCCCGCTTCCAGGCTACGGGGTGAGCAGAAGTCTTATGCTCTTGAAAAATGAGTTCACAGGCGATTTTTAATTCAGGTGTCATGAGTAACGTTTTACGGCGTATAAAAAATAGCTTGGCCGTTCACAAACAGATATTGCGTGGGATTCGTAGAATAATTGAAGAGTGGGGTTAGTAGTACCTCTAAGTTAAAACAATTCTAAGAGTAATATCCAATTTAGCACAAAAAAATGCAGATATAACAAGCAGAATACTCCCAATTATCGCTAATGATTTGGTTCCGCCGGAATAAGATCATTATATGACTTTTAGTAATTTCAACACTTCTAAAACAAGCAGGATAAAGGAGATGATAAATGCCGCAAAAGCCAGGCGCCTGGTTGTAGTATATCCTTTCATGTGCTGCTTTAATTCATCCACTTCTATAAACCATCTTTCTTTTCTCTGGCCGTAGTGGCTGGTCAGCCTGTCTTTTATGTAATCAAAGGGTTTGTCGTCAAAAGCCGGAGGCATGCCCTGCAGCAGTTCCCGGGTAGGTTCATTAAGCAGGTAGGTTTCCATATTTCTGAAATCCAGTTCTGTGATCAGCATTTCCCTTTTCTTAAACTCGTTTAATATCTTTTGCAGGTCCTTAATATTCTGCCCCTGGTTATTTAATTGCGAAAATATCCAGGAAGCATGGACAGGACGGTTAATATTCATCAGATACTTAAGAACAGGATTAAAGTGTGCAACGTTCATTGCCCAATTTAAAGCATTTCGGAAAACGGGAAGGAAGTAAGGTGAATTTTTTGTTTACTTCGTCAACAGAAGGTCGTATAATTGAATTGGGAGCAATTCCTTTACAATATATGTAGTATGGATTTATTTTGGAATCTCATAACCGTCGTCTTGGTCGGAATTGACTTAAGGCTATTTCTAGGGAGTTCTCCCCCGTATAATATATTGTAATTTGTGGTCAACATGCTTAACCACTACCTTCCTTATATTTTGTTATTGTTACTACTTAGTGTCAGCATACATCAGGTTGAAAATCTCTATAAAAATCCGAAGATTACTTCTTGGATTATACTTGGAGTCCTTGTGATCGCCACATTAATATCTTTTAACATTCAACTTAATGAGGACAAGGATGAAACATACTCTAAAAACACTGGAGCTCTTACGCCGAATTCAACAAGCGGAAAACCATTAGTATGGGTACTTGCAAACGATACGGTTTATTTTCCGACAGGGTTTATAG
>JBPPMM010000097.1:0-11591 GCA_051306075.1 Chitinophagaceae bacterium | reverse complement strand
GGAAAAATTCCGAAACGCACTTTTTAAAGATCATCCCTATGGCAGGTATTTTTCAAAAGAGGAAATAATAAATGGGTTTACCCTTGATAAAGTAAAAAAATTTTATTCTGATAATTTTGGAGCTAGGAGATCTGCATTGTACGTGGTCGGAAAATATAATGCTGCAGAAATGACAGCAGCTATCAAAAAAGCGTTTGGTAAATGGAAAGCAGGTCCGTCTGTTTACACCCCACCTGTTCAATCAATGGGCCAGACAGATACGGTGATCATTGATAGAAAAGATGCTCCACAGACAACTGTGTTGATTGGTTTACCTACTCTTTTGCCAAAAGAAAATGATTATATGGCTTTGCTGGTAACCGATGCATTGTTAGGAGGTTCTTTTGGTTCCCGCATTACAAGTAATATCAGGGAAAATAAAGGCTATACTTATTCACCTTATAGCAGCCTTCTAAACCGGCGTAGTATTTCTGTTTGGACTGAAGCTGCCGATATTTCCAGTGAGCATACTTTAGATGCGTTGCAGGAGATAGAAAAAGAAATTAAGAGATTGGGAGAAGAGCCACCTTCTAAGGAAGAACTAAAAGGAATTCAAAATTACCTGGCGGGCATTTTTGTTCTTCAAAATTCAGACCCTTCAGGAATAATTGGCCAGCTCCAATTTTTGGATAAACATGGTTTGCCCGATTCCTACCTGACCAATTTTGTAAAAAATATTCATAGTATAACACCTGAACAAGTCTCAGCTATTACAAGTAAACACCTTGATTTCAGGAAAATGATGATTGTAATGGTGGGTGATAAGCAAGCGATTCTAAAACAAATGGATGAAAAGCGGGCAAAAAAGGCTTTTTAAATCATTTTGCCTAAATATTATTGCTCTGAATCTGTAATCAATTTTCCTAAAAGGCTTTTAAATTGTTGTCCCCTGATCATCCTGGCGCCAAAGCTTTCCAGGTATTCGGTATAAACCTGGCAGTCGATCAATTCAATACCTTCCCGTTTTAATTGCTCTATATATTTTATAAATGCAAACCGGGAGGAATTTGATACTTTACTGAACATACTTTCTCCAAAAAATACCTTACCAAATTTTATCCCATATACGCCGCCCACAAGTTCCCCATCTATCCAGGCTTCAGCACTATGTGCATATCCTAATTCATGCATTTTTGTATATGCTTCTACTGTTTCATCTGTAATCCAGGTACCTTCCTGTCCCGGTCTGCAAATTTTTTTACACTGAATAATTACCTCTTTAAAAGCTTTATTAATTGTAAAATCAAAATGATTTTTTTTTAGAAGCGGTTTTATGCTTTTGCTAATTTTAAGTTCGTGGGGAAATAAAACGAACCTCGGATCAGGACTCCACCACATGATATGCTCTCCCTGGTACCATGGAAAAATTCCATTTTTATATGCCAGGGTAAGTCTTTCAGGTGTCAGGTCACCGCCCAAAGCCAGAAGCCCGTCAGATTCTGCTAAATGCGCCGGAGGAAAATAAAGATTGTTATCTAATACAAAAAGTGGCATGGGGGAGTAGGCAATAAGGAAGGGGGGAAATTTAATCAGCAATCACTTCAACGGTTGCACCTATGCCTCTTTCCGTAATGGCGTCGCACATAGATTTCAATTCATCATATTCCCCATGTTTTACCGAATATTTCCCTTTATAATGAATAAAATAGGAGCATTGCTCTGCTTGTTCCGGGCTGTGTTTGCAAACTTCAATGAGCGTTTCAATTACCCACTCAAACGTATTTACTTCATCATTCCACACAATTAAATTACAAGTGTTTTCATGTGCAGTTAATAAATCTGTTTCGTGCTGGTAATTGGTCCATATTTCATTTTGTGTAATTGCCATCTGACCGCTCTTTTTACAAAAATATAAAATCTATCGGGGAAAATAGAGGTAATTCCTCTGCAGTTTTGTGCAACTGGATCAATTAAGGGTCAGGAAAAAATACTGTGCCGGAATTCGAACTTTATCTATTAATCCAAAACAAAATGAAATCTCTACTAAGTGCTGATTCTAATAAAAATATGTATTCCATTTCCCATTTATTAAAAGGTCAGGACGCATTAAATAAGTAAAATTACAAGTTCATAAAGGATAATTCTCAGCGGCGGAAGAATCCAAATAATCTAAATTAAGAATGCCGTGAGGCTCGATTTCCTGGTGGTGAGGAAAGACGAATTTTAAAAAAAAGCTGCCCGCAGACAAGTAAAAAAAATTTGGCCCACATCTATTCAAACCTATCTTTGCAATCCGATTTTAAAAAAGGGAGTTTAGCTCAGTTGGTTCAGAGCATCTGCCTTACAAGCAGAGGGTCGGCGGTTCGAGCCCGTCAACTCCCACATTTACCCTGCCAATGCAGGGTTTTTTTTATGGCAACTACTTATTGCGATTTTGTTTTAGATACGGGTAAAGACACTGTTCACAGACTTTACCATGACACAGAATATGGATTTCCTGTTTATGATGACAACCTGCTTTTCGCTCGTTTAGTTCTTGAAATTAATCAGGCAGGTCTTAGTTGGGACACCATATTAAAAAAGAAAACGAATTTCTTTAAAGCATTTGACAATTTTAATATTGATAAAGTTTCCCGGTATACAGAAGCCAGGAAAATCAAATTAATGCAGGACGCAGGTATAATTCGTAATCGATTAAAGATTGAGGCGGCGGTGTATAATGCAAAAGCCATCAAGAATATTCAGAAACAACATGGTTCTTTTAGGAATTGGCTGGATGATAATTATCCCAAAACAAGGGAAGAGTGGGTTAAATTATTTAAACAAACTTTTCGGTTTACAGGCGGTGAAATAGTGAATGAGTTTCTGATGAGCACCGGGTATTTACCTGGCAGTCATACTGTAAACTGTCCGATATATAAAAAAGTATTAAAGCTAAAGCCAAAATGGGCATCAAATGGAATGGTATAAGGCTGATGAACCTAAAAAAGATTAAACCTATTTAAAGTTGTGCAGTATGGTCTTCTCTTTCTAATTAGGTTGTACAGCCGGTAAGCGGTAATGTTGGCCATCTAACACAAAAATTTCATCAATTTCCCAGGTCCAGAATTTAAAAAGAGGAGATTTTTTTAGAAAATCTTCCACTTCCGATTTAGTTTGGGCTGTCATTGTAATCCAAACTCTTTTTGTTTCCATGCTTACAGCATACTGATCGATTATCTCCTTATTGATGAGATAATTGATATAGGTCCTGTGTGGAGGTACCAATTCCATAAAATTTTCAGTCATTACAAATTGTATCGTTACCTGGTATTTTTTCATAGCTCCTTGAATAGACAACGTAATTCTATAAAAGTTGCATAGAGTGAACAAACCAACGCTGCACTCAAAAAAAATATAGTTGCAGTGTTCTTCTGAATATGAGGCGAGTCAATTCGATAATTATGCGATCGACAGAGTTAGTTCAGCCAGCATTGTATATTCTAACAGTTCTGAAACATAAGTAGTAGGAACAATTGTGAGAGCACGAACTGAAGACTGTATAGCGTTTATAACACCATTTGCTGCATTTTTAAAATTATATTGTTGAACATGATTGCAGGCGTTTGTCGAAAGCCTTTCATATAATTGATGATCCTGTAATATCTCCACAGCTTTTTCAGCCCAAATTTCTTCTTCAACAGGTAATACATAGCCGTTCTGATCATGAACAACCAGGTCATGAGCTACTCCTGCATCCTCACAGGTTATTACAGGAAGTCCTGCTGCCATCGCTTCATTGACTACTACCCCCCAGGTATCATTTTGGGTAGGAAAGAGAAATATTTTGGATTTCGCGTAATAACAAGGAAGGCTATTGGTTTCCACAAATCCAGGATAATGATACTCGATTCCATATTCATCAAGTTTGCTCAACATTTCATCCTTTAACGCCCCTGAACCAAGAATCAAAACCCGGCAATACCCCAATTTTGCTTTTACCAACCTGGCAACTTCAATGAAAAAGAAGGGCAATTTTAATGCAATAAAACGGGCGGAAAACATTAATTCATATTGCTTGTCTTCAAAAGAAGTTTTTAAAAACTTGCTGTTGTCCACACACAAATAACTTCTGAAAAATCTTTCGCTTTCAATATCATAACTCTTATACAATTCTTTTGATCCTTCGCTTACACCGATAAAAGCTTTTGTTCGGGAAAACACAACCTTCCGTACCATCTTGTGTACAAAGGAGAGTCGGTTCTCGGATCTTAATGTACCATCAGTAAAAACCAGATGCTGTTTTCGATTTGTTATGCACCAGGTAAAACCATACAACATGGTGGGATAAAACCCGTCAGTTATCACTACATCGGGATTTATTTTTTTCAATTCATTCCAAATTCTTGTATTGTGATGAACCGGGGTTTTGTTATACTTCGACAGGAATATTTTTTTATAATTCCCGTGATTAAATTTCCATTCTCTGTCTGCCTCCAGTTCTGAGCAATAAATAACCGTATAATTATCTTGAAATTTGTCAGCTATCAGTTCGTGCAGTTTTTCCCGGTAAGGAGCTGGAATATTTGTTATCAGAACAATTCTTATCATTTCGCCAGAGTTTTAGAGTGGTACGGAAATTTTATTTTTTGGGTGACTTTGCTCAGTAATTGAATTAATAAAAAGAGATTATTTATAATTTAATGATCCCTTAATTAGGTACTTACGATCGCTTTTTTTTCTACGGGATTCCCAAAAAATAGGGAAAAACGTTTTTGCCCATAATAAAAACCAGGCTTGGGGCAGGTACAACGGGAAAAACCTCCGGATATAAATCAGGTATTCGTTGTAAGAAAGCCCCTTGTGACTATATAAATATTGGATACGCTCCCGAAGACTATGCTCTGAACTTTTCCAATTTACTCCGTGGTCATCAGCGCAATAGCCGCAGTAATGGGAACAGATAAATGTGGATATCCCTGCTTTCCGGGCCTTCATCGTATAATCGTAATCAGCAATACTGTGTGTATAATCGTCTGATAATATGCCGATGGCATTTACAGTTTCGTTTGGTACAAGCATGATATTAGCATTGCCCAGGTGACACAGTTGGGGTGACAGCCCATTAGGTTTTATTATTTTCCAGCTTGAATTATAGTTATTTTTTAATAATCTTCCGCCATAAGAAAATTCACCGGTGTGTTCATTTTGGGTTGATCCGATTAGTATCGATTTCTCTTTTTGTATTGTTGATATATCAGCAAACAAGTTTTTTAAGGCATCGCTGAATAATAAAGTATCATCGTTAAGAAGCAGGAAGTAATCATATTGCTTTCCTGTTTTTATTGCACTTCTCCAGGCAAGTCTCATGCCTCCGGCCCAAAAAAGGTTTCCATCCCCTTTAATTATATTCACATGGGGAAATTCTGAGGAAATGGCTTCGTATGTACCATCGCTTGAGTTATCGTCTACCAGGTAAATTTCAGAGCTTATTTTGTCGATACCCTCCTGATTTCGAATACTTTTGAGGCAAGAGAGAGTCTTTGTTTTTCTGTTATGGGAAGTTAAAAGGATAGCAAGTTGTATCATAAAGGTTCGTATTCTCAATTTTTTCGTAAATACAAATATGCGAATTGAAACGCACATATGCCAGAGATTCCCGTAATAATTTTTTCAACCGTTTTGAATTGCCTGTAAGTACAGATAACCGAATGCCACACAGCACGTAAAATGAATAAACGATAGATAATTAGAGCCGAAATTTTTTATTTAGTTTTCTTTCATTTTGGAGTGCTTGGAGATTGAATATTTACTGCAGAACTGATTACTGGTTATTATGATTTATCCTCAAGTTCAATACCTGACTTATTAAATATTAACGGCAAAGGACCAGTGGTGGCGGAACCATTATCACCTCTATTAAAAAATAAGGGAGATTAGGGGAAAATAGACCGGAAGAAGTTATTATAAAAGAATTTGTGGGACGTACTGGGCTCGAACCAGTGACCCCTACCTTGTCGAGGTAGTGCTCTAAACCAACTGAGCTAACGTCCCATTCCGATAAAATTAAGAAGATTTAAATTTTCGTCTGAAAAAAGGTTATAGTTATAACTAAATTTTCCATTCAACAACCTCGTTTTTCCATTCTTCTTTTGCTGGGATTTGAACCCGGATATAATTATCTGTGTAACCCTCCATCATCCCTCCCTTTCCAAATTTTTCAAATAATACAGGACGGAGTTGTCCAGCATGTTGCGCCTCAAAGTGCTTCATCTTCATATAGCTCAGGTTACGCAATATTTTGTTTCGGTCATTACGGATATGAACTGGAATCACCGGATTTAATGTTAAAGCATGTGTATTATCTCTTTCTGAATATGTAAATACGTGGAGGTAAGACACATCGATGTAATGCAGAAAGTCAAGCGTTTCTTTAAAATGTTCTTCCGTTTCACCAGGAAAACCAACAATAACATCAGCACCTATTGCACAATGCGGCATCAGGCTTTTTATCCTTTTTACCCGGTCAGCATATAATTCTTTCTTATATCTCCTCCTCATCAATCCCAGCACTTTGTTGCTCCCGCTTTGCAACGGAATATGAAAATGCGGCATAAACTTATTGCTGGTTGCAACAAAATCTATGATTTCATTGGTAAGTAAATTGGGCTCAATAGAAGAAATCCGGAAACGTTCAATGCCATCCGTCTTATCTAATTTTTTGATAAGTTCAAAAAAATCTTCCTTTTCCGAACTATTAAAATCTCCAAGGTTTATTCCTGTTAGAACAATTTCTTTAGTTCCTCCTGCTGCCAGGTGACTGGCATTATTAACTACGTTTTCAATTGTATCACTCCGGCTTTTGCCTCTTGCCATCGGGATGGTACAAAAAGAACAGTTGTAATTACATCCGTCCTGCACTTTTAGGAATGTTCTTGTTCTGTCGTTAACCGAATATGAAGGATGGAAGTCCGTGACATCCTCAATATCGCAACTGCAAATTCTTGCTGAATCACCTTTAGTTAATTGGCGGATATGTTGAACGATATTAAATTTTTCGGCAGCTCCTAAAACAAGAGCAACGCCCGGAATTTCAGAAATCTCTTTGGGTTTTAGCTGTGCATAACAACCGGTGATAACAACCAGGCTTTCCGGTGCCTTTCTTTGTATGCGACGCACAAGATGCCTGCATTCTTTATCCGCATTTTCTGTTACTGAGCATGTATTAATTACATACACATCTGCTTTTTCATCAAACTCCCTTTTTTCAAAACCATCGGTTTCCAATAATCTTGAGAGAGAAGAAGTTTCTGAAAAATTGAGTTTGCAACCCAGTGTATGAAATGCTACTGTTCTGAATTCGGCCATAGTGGCGGCAAAGGTAGGTTGAAACGGATGAAAATCCAGAGGGAAGGCAATTAAAGGGTATCCTGTTTACTTCAATTGACGACCGGTTTATTGCCACAACTTCCAGTCAGTTTTTTCGTCTATTTTTAATTAAATATTTGCCCATGAACAAGAAATGGCTTCCCTTCCTGGTTATTCTTATTTTGGGTATCGCACTCTTTCTGGTAAGAAAATTCAGGAATGATGAGACAGCCGATTCGAAAAGGAAAATAGAAAAAGGAACATCGAAAGTGAACCGGAACTATGGGTTTGACAGGCGGGTTTCCTACCTGGAATATACGGAGCATGCCAAATGCAGGATGAAATGCCGAAAAATAACCCAGGCAGAAGTAGAAGAGATAATGAAGGATGGCAAAATTAATTATTCTAAAAGCGACGTGAAAGACAAGCCTTGCCCAACTTATGCCCTTGAAGGCATTACCAATGACAACCAAAGAGTGCGGATAATATTTGCGCAGTGCGATTATAAAACGAAAGTTGTAACAAGTATAGATCTTAATCAGGATTGGGAATGCTATTGCCCAGGTGATGATGGCAAATCACCCTCTAATAGGAAGGAGTGATGCAAATTTTTTTAACGCCTTTGAAGTGGCTGTACAGCCTGTATGCACATATTCTTTTTATTGCATTGATGTTTTTGATCTTTCCTTTTGTGATCCTCTTTAGTTTTTTGGGCAGGATAAAAGGTGGCAACATGATTCTTCGGTTATGTATGATCTGGGCCGATATATGGTTTTTCCTCATTTTAATATTTCCTAAAAAGATATTTGAAGCTCCGCACGACAAAACCAAGCAATATGTTTTTGTCAATAATCATATATCATATCTCGATTCGGCCGTATTAGTAAAAGCGTACAGGCAACCTTTTCGTCCTTTGGGAAAGGTGGAAATAACAAGAATACCCTTTTTTGGATTTATATATCGGAAGGCAATTGTTCCCGTTGACAGAAGAAATGCAGAAGACCGTGCAGAAAGCATCCGCATTTTGAAATCAATTAATTCAAAAGGAATTTCTGTGATGGTTTTTCCTGAAGGCACTTTTAATATGACTCCTTTTCCATTAAAAGAATTTTATGATGGGGCATTCCGATTAGCTATTGAAACGCAGACACCGATAAAGCCGGTTTTGTTTCCCGATACTTATAGCAGGATGAATTATAAAAGTATTTTTGCCATGACACCAGGTAAATGCAGGATCATTTATTTAAACGAAATTTCGGTGGATGGATTAAGTATTGGTGATTTGCAGTGGTTGAAACAACATGTATATTCAGTTATGGAAAATAAACTAATTGAATACAAAGCTGCCTGGATAAAACCAGTTCCATCTGTTGTTGAAAAATAAGAGGAAGTAATCACAATCAGACTTTCGGGTAAAATTGCATCCTGCTATATAAATCCATGGAAAATGAAACAGGCAAAAGATGAGTAAAAATTTTATAAATAGTGAAGCGGGAAAATCCACAGATTCCTTACAACCTGAAGGTAGAACTGAAGGGGAAAATACATTTGCCGATATAATTATACCACTTGCCCTTCCTAAAACATTTACATGGTCAGTACCTGAGCAAATATCAGATAAGGCCAAAGTGGGTTGCAGGGTTGAAGTCAATTTGGGAAAGAATAAAAAATATGCGGGTATTATCAAGAGATTGCACAGGAACAAACCTGAATTTTTTGAACCAAAAGAAATCCTAAACCTCCTGGATGAAGAGCCCGTAGTATATGAGCCTCAATTAAAATTATGGGAATGGATCGCATCTTATTATATGTGTAGTGAAGGCGAGGTGATGGCAGCAGCACTGCCCGCTCATTTTAAACTATCAAGCGAAACCAGGTTAATTTCTAATGAAGAATATGGCGATGATTTCTCTGCACTGGATCATGATGAATACCTGGTTGCCGAAGCGCTGCTGATCAAAAAAGAATTGAACCTGGGTGAAGTGCAACAGATACTGGATTCATCGCATGTTTATCCTGTTATTAACCGGCTTATACAAAAAAAAGTATGTTATGTATGGGAAGCATTAAAGCAAACCTATTCTGCAAAAAAGGAAGTGTATGTTTTACTGAATCCCCGTTTCGACAACGAGGAAGAGCTTTCAAAATTGATGAATGAAGACAAGAAATTGCAGCGGGCAGAAAAACAGATGGAGCTATTGTTGAGTTACCTGTACCTGTTAAAAACAGAAGGGGAGGTTACCAAACCCGGGCTGTTAAAAAAATCGGGTGAATCGGATGCCCAATTGAAAGGTCTGGTTGATAAGAAAATATTATGGCTCGAAAAAAGAAATGTGGACAGGATTCACTATTTGCCCAAAGATATACGGGTTGATTTCGATCTCTCAACGGCGCAGGAAAAAGCTTTGTTACAAATTAATGAATCTTATGAAACCAAACAGGTTTGCCTGCTGCATGGGATTACCTCAAGTGGCAAAACAAATATTTATATAAAGCTTATTGAGCAATACATTAGAAAAGGTCAGCAGGTATTATATATGTTGCCGGAGATAGCCCTGACTTCGCAGATCATACGAAGATTACAAAAACATTTTGGTGGATATATAGGTATTTACCATTCTAAGTTTTCACAAAATGAGCGGGTTGAAATATGGAATAAAGTAAAAACGGGGGAATTAAAAGTTATCCTCGGCGCCCGTTCTTCAGTGTTTCTGCCTTATTCCGATCTGGGCCTGATTATTTGTGATGAGGAGCATGACACTTCCTATAAGCAGCAGGAACCGGCTCCCCGGTATAATGGTCGTGATGCGGCAATATATTTTGCCGGTTTGTTTTCTCAAAATAAAGATGCAGGGGCCAAAGTAATTTTGGGTAGTGCCACGCCATCCCTTGAGTCTTATTATAATGCTACCACTGGCAAATATGCGTTGGTAGAATTGATGGAAAGATTTGGTAATATACAATTGCCATCCGTTGAACTTATTGATACAAAAAAAATTGAGCAGAAAGACCGGTCAAAAGTTATGATCTCGCCAGCCCTTGTAGCGGCAGTGCAGGAAACACTTGACAGGAACAAGCAGGTGATCCTGTTCCAAAACCGGCGCGGTTATACTCCCTACCAGGTTTGCAAAGTATGCGGTTGGGTACCTCAATGTAAATATTGTGATGTGTCGCTCACCTTTCATAAATTTTCAAATAAGTTGCTTTGCCATTATTGTGGAACTACCTATCCTCCGGTTCATGTTTGTGCCGCCTGTGGTAGTCATAATTTTGCAGAAAGAAATTTTGGAACAGAAAAAATTGAAGAAATATTACAGGAACTTTTTGAAAAAGGAAAAGTGGCCAGGATGGATATTGATACTGTTCGGGGAAAAAATGCACATGATGTCCTCATTCAGCAATTTGAACAGAGACGGATTGATATCCTTGTTGGAACGCAGATGGTAGTAAAAGGATTGGATTTTGATAATGTAGACGTGGTGGGCATATTAGATGCCGACGGCTTATTGCATTTTGCTGATTTTCGGGTTAATGAGAGAAGTTTTCAACTGATGGAGCAGGTAAGTGGCCGGTCTGGCAGAAAGGGAATTAAGGGACGGGTTTTAATTCAAACTGCCCAGCCATCACACCCGGTTTTACAATATGTGAAGCAGCATGATTATAAGAAAATGTTTACCGATGAATTAGAAAAAAGAAAACAATTTTTCTATCCGCCATTTTCACGCATCATTAATCTTTCATTCAAACATAAGATAAAGGACGTTGTAGAAAGGGCAGCACATTTTTTTGCAGATGCAATGAAGAATAAATATGGCAATTACCTGGTTGGACCCGCTGAACCCGTCGTCGGGCGAATAAGAAATCAATACCTTATGGAATTATTATTAAAGTTGCCAAAAGATCGCAAACTGCTTATGGAATGTAAAAAAGATTTGCTTGGCCAGGTAGTCGTTTTACATCAGGAAAAGAGTTTCCGTAGCGTGGTTGTAGTGCCTGATGTGGATGTTGTATAATCTCTTCCTGTTAAACAAAAATGAATGAGCGATATCTATCTTTTTTACTTGCCCAATTTGAAAAGGTTTTCAGGATAAGGCTAATTTTTTTATTTCATCAAATTGATATCTGAAAAAACCGTGTTCCTCTTTTTTTGAAGCCATTAGCATGGCAGATGCTACTGTTCTTCCATGAATAGCCTTATACTTTCGCAGATTGCCAAAAAATAATCCGGATACAAGTTGCATAGATCCCTGCAACATATTTTCTCC
>JBPPMM010000577.1:0-3092 GCA_051306075.1 Chitinophagaceae bacterium | reverse complement strand
CCAACGAAAAAAACGATTCCACTTTATGCCCAAATGTGCTATGGCATATTGCTGCTCCCTTCCTGACCATTCCATAATAATAAAGACTGTTACCAGAAAAATTGTTGCTAAAGCACCACCGCCAATAAGCTCAGGAACAGAAAATAAGGAGATGGAAAGCATATCTGAAATATAACTTATGGCGTGACCCATATTCTCTGCTCTAAAAAAAATCCAGGCAAATACTGTCAACCCGAAAGTTGCCAGCATATAAACCAATTCCTTAAAGGTTGGCAGCGTTCTTCCTTCGGCTACAATATGCAAATGATTCCGGTTGTTATTGGTTATTAAAAGAGGCAGAAAATAAATGGCATTTAATGCACCCCAAACGATAAAAGTCCAGTTAGCACCATGCCAGAATCCACTCACAATAAAAATAATAAAGGTGTTTCTAATCTTCATCCACATGCCACCTTTGCTGCCACCCAGGGGAATATATAAATAATCTCTGAACCAGGTTGATAAAGAAATATGCCAGCGTCTCCAAAATTCAGCAATATCTCTTGAGAAGTACGGGAATGCAAAATTTCTCAATAAATCAATACCAAAAAGCCTTGCCGTTCCCAGTGCAATATCAGAGTAACCGGAGAAATCGCCGTAAATCTGAAAAGCAAAAAATACCGCTCCTAAAAGAAGGGTGCTGCCTGAATAATCAGCAGAATTATTAAAAATAAGATTTGCATATTCAGCACATTGGTCAGCAATCACTATTTTTTTAAACAAGCCCCATAAGATCTGCCTTAAACCATCTGTTGCTTTTACATAATCAAAGGTTCGCCTTTCTTTGATTTGTGGAAGCAGGTGTGTGGCACGTTCTATTGGCCCGGCAACTAACAAAGGAAAAAAACTAACAAAAACAGAATAATCAATAAAATTCTTTTCCGCTTTTATTCTTCCTTTATAAATGTCAATTACATATGATAATCCGTGAAAAGTGTAAAATGAAATGCCCACCGGTAATATCACTTTTAGTGTCCACGGATTGACTTGTAACCCAAGACCGGATAAGGCTTCAGCAAAAGAGTCAGCAAAAAAATTGTAATACTTAAAAACGCCAAGAAACCCAAGATTAATTATAATACTTAGCCAAAACCAAAACTTTTTTGCCCCTGCATTCCTGGCGTCTGACATCCGTATGCCGGTATAATAATCGAGCAGGGTAGAAAAAACGAGCAAAAACAAAAATCTCCAGTCCCAACATGCATAAAAAAAATAGCTTGAGATTAATAATAAGACATTCTGCGATTTCAGGCTTTTGCCGGCTACAAACCAATAAAGTAAAAAAACAATCGGTAAGAAAATTGCAAAGTCTAAGGAATTAAAAAGCATTCTGCAGACTAGTGTTTACTTTCGGCGAGCCATTTTAGTTTCAACTTTATAACTATCACAGTATTTATACTTAACCTGGTTTTTTTAATTATTCACCCTTTCTGCAGGTCACTTCTTCTATACAGCCGATCCTGGTACCCTGCCTTTTTTCGATCATCCATACAATTTCGCTGGTATCACAAAGCATAATGCACTTTTTTATTCCATCAATAATGCAAAGTCAACATGACGGAGATAAGGACTAGTTTGTGCAATATTAAATTCTTCTTTATCAAAATTTCCGTTGTAGAGCTCCGTTCTTATAATTTCACTAAGAACTTTTTTTAATCCCGGTATGTGTTTTTTAATACTATCAAAAGTGATAAAAAGGTCAACTCCACTATAATCATGTACGATCCTATTCCTCATTCCCCTGATTTTTACCCAATCCGTTTGCTGATATTTTTCAGTAAGTGTATTACTCAACTTATTGGATTGTTCCCCAATCTGGCTCAACAAGTTGAGACATGCATTAAATTCCTTTTGATCATTGGCAGAAAAAAATTGGGTGGCATCTAAAAAAGGAGCGGCGTACAGAATGATCTTCTCAGCAGCTTCCAAAATGCGCAAAAGGTAAAGAAGGTCATTTTTAAGATGCGGCTGCATATCGCATATCTTTTAATGCCCGGTAAAGTATTACCGGTTCGGCAAACTTTTTCTGCATAATATCGACTGGTAAACCTGTTTTATTTTCAAGCAGGCTTTTTAATTTCAACACTTGGTTGTAATCTATATCTTCTTCAATAAACAGGTCTATATCATTAAATTTTTCGCCCCGGGCAAAAGAACCAAAAACACCAATTCTTTTCAGGCCGTATTTCCGGAAAAGGTCATTCTCACTGAACAACACAAAAAGATCGTCTATATCTTTTAACGTCCTCATGATTCAAAATTAATCATTCGCTTCAGGTAGTCTCCATAACCACTTTTTGCCAGTTCCCCGGCAATGGCTGCCACTTGCCTCTTATCAATCAACCCATTTCTGTAGGCCACTTCTTCTATACATCCAATCTTGGTTCCCTGTCTTTTTTCAATTACCCGTACAAATTCGCTGGCATCACTCAGAGAATCAAACGTACCTGTGTCCAGCCAGGCAGTGCCCCGGTCCAATACTGCAACATGCAATTGTTTTTTACCAAGGTATTCTTTATTGACGTCCGTAATTTCATACTCACCTCTCTCTGATGGTTTTAATTCCCTTGCAATTTTCACTACCTCGTTATCATAAAAATATAAACCCGGTACGGCATAGTTTGATTTTGGTTTTGCGGGTTTTTCTTCAATACTGATGGCCTTCATTTGCTCATCAAATTCCACTACCCCATACCGCTCCGGATCACTGACCTGGTATGCAAATACATAACCACCTTCCACATCAGCCAGGGTTTTTAACTGGCTGCCTAAGCCTGCCCCATAAAAAATATTATCCCCCAACACAAGAGCCACTTTATCTGTTCCAATAAAATCAGCGCCAATCACGAAAGCCTGCGCCAGTCCATTGGGCACTTCCTGCACCGCATATTCAAACCGGCATCCCAACTGGGAGCCATCACCCAATAACCGCTTAAACGAAGCATGATCCTCCGGTGTAGTAATAATCAATATTTCCCGGATGCCCGCCATCATCAACGTGGAAAGCGGATAATAGATCATCGGCTTATCATAAACAGGCATTAATTGTTTAC
>JBPPMM010000545.1:0-3631 GCA_051306075.1 Chitinophagaceae bacterium | reverse complement strand
TCCGCTCATGGAAGCATACAAAGCGCCGTTTTCATATAGTTTATTTTTTATGATCTCAATTTCCTCATAATTCCGAAATACAATTTTTTCAAAATCATTTATCAATTCGTTTTTCCAGTTATTGATGGGCTGAGCGATAATTTCTTTTACCGGTATGGCAGGCAGATTGGGCGATATTTCATTAAAGGCTTCACGGGTATTGATATGGATCCCGGGGTTCACGATTACAAATTTGTAGTTTGAAAGATCAAGGGTTATGGGTTCCAAAATTTCGCCTCTGCCTGTTGCAAGGGCAGGATAATTTAAAATAAAAAAAGGACAATCACTTCCCAGTTTAAGCGAATAATTGATCAACTGTACTGTTGAAAGATTAAGATCAAAAACTTTATTTAACAAAGCCAGGGTAAAAGCCGCATCGGCGCTTCCACCACCCAGTCCTGCACCGGTCGGGATTACTTTATGTAAATGCATTTTCACCGCGGGTAAATTCGGAAAATCTTTCCGGATGAGGTTTAAGGCTTTGATGCAAAGATTGTCATTCATATCACCCTGAACAGGAAGTCCACTGCTTGTAAATTCAATAAAGGATTCTTGGTGTTCTTTTGTTTTTTTCGCTATCAGGCTTTCTCCCGGCGAAATCAATTCTAAAATATCATAAAATGGAAGCGGATAAAATATAGTTTCAAGGTCATGAAAACCGTCATCTCTTTTACTCAGAATCCGGAGGCCAAGATTGATCTTACAATTGGGGAAATCGATCACACTGGAAAATTTTTAAGCGAAGGGAAAACAAATATCAGGTAAAGTAAGCAGGTTAATAGGGCAGAAAAAAAAGTTCAGATTAAGCCTGAACACACCTCATCATTAGCGGTTTTTCTTCCGGTTATTTATTTCATCACGGATGGCGATAGCCCGTATATAATCTTCACTTTCCAATACATCGCCCAGCAAGGTATCCAGTTCTTCCAGGGTCATTGTTTTAAGATCTTCGTTACCGGTATTTCCCTGCTCTTCTATTACTACTTCTTGTTTTGATTTTTTCTTTTTGCTACCGGTGCTGGTATCTTCCATCAGTATGCCTGCGCTTTCCAATATGTTTTCGTAAGTATAGATAGGACAACCGAACCGTACAGCCAGCGCCAGGGCATCCGATGTACGGGAATCAATTTCTATAGTATCATGTTCTGATGAGCAAACCAGTTTTGAATAAAAAATACCTTCCTGCAGATCGCAGATAATGATCTCGTGGAGATCGATGATAAAAGCATTCATAAAGTTTTTTACCAGGTCATGGGTCAGCGGGCGGCTGGGCTGCATTTTTTCAAGAGCTACAGCGATGGCTTGCGCTTCAAACCCTCCGATAACGATCGGGAGCCGACGTAACCCGTTAATCTCCCCCAGCACTACAGCGTAGGAATGTGTTTGGGTAATGCTATGCGATAAGGCCACTATTTCCAGTTCTATTTTCTTCATAAAATATCACACGAAACTAAGGATTTTGAACAAAAAATGAGGTGGAAAAAATCAGCAAGGATATTTTAAGCTTTTTACAAGTTGTTTAAACTTTTTTTTCACTTAGTCCAGCTTAAAATTTTCTCTTTTCTCGTTTAAGTTTATTTGAGTTTGAAGATTTAATGTATCATGTGAATAGTACCTGGAATCTCCCTAATAAATGATTTCTTGTCCGGGGCAGAAAATGAAAAATTAATGTGGCATTAAACTGAAAAAAGCCGGATGAACATTTTTCATCCGGCTTTTGCTTAATTACCGCATCCATTATAAATGGAAATATTTATTTAACTATAGAAAAGTAATATACTATCGTTATGCGACTCCTTTCAATTTTTTAATAGCCTCTGTCATCTTAGGTACTACTTCAAATGCATCCCCCACAATACCGTAATCAGCAGCTTTAAAGAAGGGGGCTTCCGGATCTTTATTTATAACAACGATCACTTTACTCCTGTTTACCCCGGCCAGGTGTTGAATGGCTCCCGAGATGCCTATAGCGATATATAAATTGGGTGCAATGGCAAAGCCGGTTTGACCCACATGTTCATTATGAGGACGCCAGTCCGCGTCAGCAACAGGGCGGCTGCAGGCCGTAGCAGCATGCAATACCTTGGCCAGGTCTTCAACCATACCCCAGTTTTCCGGTCCTTTTAAACCACGACCGGCGCTTACCACGATCTCCGCTTCTGTTAACGGAACTTCGCCACTTGCCTTGGTAGTGCTTGTTACTTTTATTTTACCAGCTTCTACTGTAGCGCTAAATGGAACTACTTCCGCTTTTCCTTCGCCTTCTGAAATTTTATAAGCATTTGCATTAAGTGAAATAATTTTTATAGGAGTATCCACCGCAATATTGGCAAAAGCTTTTCCTGAAAAAACATTTTTCTTTACGGTAAATCCATTGTTTGTTTCTGGCAATGCTACGGCTCCGGATACTAATCCTGCTTTTAACCGGGCCGATAGCCTGGGTGCGATGGCTTTGCCATCCATATTATTTGAAAATACAACAACCGATGCGCCAGTTGCTTCCACTACCTGTGCAATTACTTTGGTGTAAAGTTGTGCGTCAAAAGAGTTCAGTAATTCATTGCTTACATGGTGAATTTTTTTGACACCATATTTTCCCAGATCTGTAAGATCTTCCGCGAAACTGCCCAATAATATTCCTTCGGAACTTGTGTTTAATTGTTCAGCTATTTTGGAACCATAACTCATCGCTTCCAGGGAAGATTTTTTTACCTGGCCTTCTGACTGGTCTATAAATATTAATACTGACATAAAAATTTGTTGATTTGAAAATTTGAAAATGAAGATGGAATATGGATTTAATTATTTTCCCCTTACCTCAACGAAATCAAAATACTTTCGCTTCTTCATGCAGCAATCGCACCAATTCTTCCACATTCTCTGCGTCCACCAATTTCACCCCGGCTTTTGCAGGTGGTAAACCAAAACTGGTAACAGAGGTCAAAGCATTTACCTCAACTGGTTCTACTACTTTCAGCGGTTTGGTACGGGCAGCCATGATGCCACGCATATTGGGAATTCGCTGTTCAGCCATTCCTTTTTGCGCACTGACAACAAGGGGCAACTCCACTTCATTGATTTCTTCGCCGCCTTCTATCTCGCGGGTGATCGTCGCTTTGTTTCCGGCCAGTTCAAATTTTGCCGCAAGCGAAACAAAAGGAAGGTCCAGCAATTCAGCTACCATTCCACCTATGGAAGATCCGTTATAATCGATCGTTTCTTTTCCTGTGAAAATAATATCGTAATTCCCTTCTTTTGCTATAGCAGCTATTTGCGAAGCAATGGTAAAACTATCATGACTATCCATATTTACACGGATTGCTTCATCACCACCCAATGCAAGTGCTTTGCGGATGATAGGTTCTGAATCAGCTGTGCCAACAGTTACCAGGTGAATAATTGCTGAGCTGTCTTTTTCTTTTAATTCAATGGCACGAACCAGCGCATACCATTCATCGTATGGATTGATGATCCACTGTACACCACTGGTATCGAATTTCGTGTTATTGTCGGTGAAAGCTATTTTTGCCGTGGTATCTGGCGTTTTGGTGATACAAACTAAAATCTTCATGCAAGAGGTTTTGAGTGATCG
>JBPPMM010000539.1:0-6088 GCA_051306075.1 Chitinophagaceae bacterium | reverse complement strand
CATGGTGCGCGGAGGATATACCTATACTGTAGTAGGCGGAGCCGACAGGTATAGCGATAAACCCGGGCTGGTTGCCCGTAACCTGAGTTTTGAAACTTCTGTATCTGAATTCAGCCTGGTTGGAGAATATTACCTTCTTGATTTATATGAACATCGCCTTTCTCCATATCTGTTTGCTGGTCTTGCTATTTATCATTTCAATCCTTATGCTTTTAATGGCACCAGGGAAAAAATATATCTAAAACCTCTGAGTACTGAAGGGCAGGGCCTCCCTGGTTATGCCGGTGTTAAACCTTACAGTTTGACACAGCCCGCTATTCCTTTTGGCGGTGGTGTTAAATTCGCTGTAACAGATAATCTGCATTTAGGTGTTGAGTTAGGATTGCGAAAACTTTTTACCGATTACCTTGATGATGTAAGTTCCGATTATGCCGATCCTGCAGATCTTCTTGCAGGAAAGGGCCAGCTATCAGTGGACCTGTCTTACAGGGGCGATGAAGTCGGTAATCCCGGTTATCCCGCAAAAGGAATGCAACGTGGAGGAAAGAAAAATAAGGATACTTATTATTTTACCGGCCTTCATCTAACTTACCGGCTCGGTGGCAATAATGGTAACAGTTTATTTGGAAGAGGCAGCCGGGTTAATAAAAACAGTACAGGTTGCCCGGTGAATGTTTATTAGAATCCTTAGAATGAAATTTGTTCATATTGAGAAGAATAAATTCTTATTTCTTATCTTATTTTTTTTAGCCATCTGAATACAATGCTTTGCGGGTGATAATTTCCCTAATTAGTAATACGGCGCCGGCAATTTTACCCAACCCTACATGCCATTCCTTAACTTTGAATAATTTATTTCAGGAATGGCTTACAAAAATTTACAACAGTTTATAGATACGCTGGAAAAGGCCAGGGAACTTGTACGCATTACAACGTATGTGAATCCAAAATTAGAAATGGCGGAGATCGTTGACAGGGTGAGCAAGGAGCCAGGCGGTGGCAAAGCTATCCTTTTTGAAAATACAGGCTATGCCTATCCTGTTTTGATGAATGCTTATGGCAGTGAAAAAAGGATGTGCCTTGCATTGGGTGTTCAGCACCTCGACGATACCGCAAAAGAAATAGAAACTTTGTTTCATTTACTGGCATCACCCAAAGAAGGCATTTTAGATAAATTAAAACTGCTGCCTAAACTAGGCCAGTTTGCCTCCTGGATGCCGAAAGTAAAAAGTGGAAAAGGAGAGTGCCAGGAAGTGGTAATGAAAGAACCTGATATCACCAAACTTCCTGTAATTACCTGCTGGCCAAAAGATGGGGGACCCTTTGTTACCCTGCCTGTTATTCATACCAAAGATCCGAATACTCTAATACGAAATGTAGGCATGTACAGGATGCAAGTTTATGGACCCACACTTACTGGCATGCACTGGCACAAGCATAAAGTTTCTGCCAAACATTTTAATGAATATAAAAAGCTGAATAAAAGAATGCCGGTGGCTGTTGCCCTGGGGGGTGATCCCGTTTATGCATATTCGGCAACAGCTCCTTTGCCTGAAAATGTGGATGAATATATGCTGGCGGGGTTTTTAAGGAAAAAGAAAGTTGAACTGGTAAAGTGTCTTACTCAGCCTGAGATAGAAGTTCCGGACGATGCTGACTTTATTATTGAGGGATACGTAGATCCGGATGATGAATTAATTTGGGAAGGTCCTTTTGGAGATCATACCGGATATTACTCTTTGCCCGATTGGTATCCGAGGTTCCACATTACGGCTATTACACACAAAAAAAATCCCGTTTATCCGGCTACTATAGTTGGAATACCTCCACAAGAGGATGCCTGGCTGGGCAAAGCCACTGAAAGGATTTTCCTGGCGCCAATCAAGATGACGATGGTACCAGAAATTCTCGACATGGAAATGCCGGTAGAAGGTGTGTTTCATAACCTGGTTATTACAAAAATAAAAAAAGAATATGCGGGGCAGGGGCAAAAAGTAATGAACGCCATGTGGGGTGCAGGTCAAATGATGTTTAATAAAATTTTGGTAATTACTGCCGCAATTAGCCCTTCAGGCCCCGGTAAAACAGCAACATTTAAAATCAATGATTATTTAAGACTGGCGCAGGATGTATTTAAAAACCTGGATCCTTCGGCCGATATTTATTTTTCCCAGGGGCCAATGGATGTACTGGATCATAGCTGCAGTAAAATGGGTTTTGGGGGTAAGATGTGTATTGATGGCAGTGAAAAATTTGAAGAAGAAAAAGACGAAAGTTATGATAACGGTGTGACGGGATCAGATATGTCTGAGGATTTTTTAATAGCGAATTTTCCGGAAATAAGTAAAGTAAACACCTCTTTATTACAGATGGATATTCCCTGCCTGGTAATTTCTGTTGAGAAAAATAGAAAAGGACATATCAAAGAATTGCATCAGCAAATAGTTGATCTGAAAGAAGCTGAAGGTATAAAAATCATTTTGTATGTTGAGCATACTGTAGATGCTCATGATTTAACAACTTCCTTATGGCGGTTTTGTAATAATCTTGATCCAAAAAGAGACAGCATTCTTTTGCAAAGGGATTCTTTTTCAAATCCGCTTAAAAAATTTGCGTGTATGGGATTGGATGGCACCCGGAAGACAAAAGAACTGGATAATTTTCAAAGAGACTGGCCGAATATTATTGTGGCTGATGATGAAACAATAAAATCGATAGACGAAAAGTGGGAGCAGTTGAATATCGGACCTATGATAAATTCTCCTTCATTGAAATTTAAAAAACAAATGTATGGCCAGGAAGCGGTGGTGGAGTAAATACAAAATTGAAATCAATATACCTTGTGGGGTTTATTTATAAAATGAAGCCCTGGCCGAACTGACCAGTCTTGTAAAGGTGTAAACCTTTCTACTTTGAATCTGTTAATCCGGTAATTAATTTTTTATAATCTTATCAAACATCAAATGAAACAACTAGGTGCCGCATTACTTGGGAGCATCATAGCTTTAGCAACTTTTGCGCAAAAGAACAATGCGGACAATACACTGCTTTGGAAAATAAGCGGGAATGGTCTTAAAAAGCCTTCCTATCTTTTTGGAACTATCCATATGCTATGTAAGGATGATGCAGTTTTGAGTGACAGCATGATAAACATAATCAAAAATGTAAAAGATGTTTACTTCGAGGTGGATCTCGATAATTTATTTGAGATGCTGGGTGTTATGGGGAAAATGAAAATGCTAGGTGATACCACATTGCAGGACCTGCTAAGCGAAGCAGATTATGAAAAAGTAAAAAACCACTTTGAATTAAAAGGATCCATGCTTCCTTTTTCAATGCTTGAAAAGTATAAACCTATGCTGGCTGCTTCTTCCTTACAACAAGGCAGTATGCCCTGTGAATCTACGGCCATGATGGAACAAGTAATTATGGAGGAGGCGAAAAAACAAAACAAATCAATAAAAGGATTAGAGAGCATGGGTTACCAGGCTTCGGTTTTAGATAGTATTCCGTATAAAGTGCAAGCGGAACAATTAGTCAGTTATATTGACAAAATATCAAATGGGGAAGATGAAGATATAGAAATGACGGAAATGATGAAGGCCTACAATGACCAGGATCTGAAAAAATTAGAGGAAATGCTGATGAAAAGTGATCCTGGTATTTCAAACTATACCGATATATTATTATACAACCGCAATCGTAATTGGGTAAAAAAATTAAAAGAATTGTTGCCGGAAAAACCACTTTTGATTGCAGTAGGTGCAGGTCATCTGCCGGGTGAAAATGGTTGTATCAATTTGCTGCGTAAAGAAGGATATAAATTATCACCGGTTAAAAATGCCACACAACGTTTACGGGAAATATGAATAAAAAACGAACCCGCCCCACCTATACAGGGTTATTATTTTTAGATGCGAAGTCTTGAATAGAATTACAGATGAACGATCTTCCTGCTACGAATAGTTTTTAGCTTTTTAAGAGCGGTTTGCACTTCTTTTTTCTGTTGCTCAAGAGATTTTAAAGTAATATCTGAATCGGGTATACCGCATTGGTTTGTTCTGACCAATTCTTTTTCAATGTTACAAATGCTGGTGATTGCAGATGTATATACCTGGTGCAAACTATCCAATTTAATCTCAATCAAAGCATTATTCAAGTCGTTATTAATCTGGCTCCAGTTAATTTCATCATAGGCGATCCTGAGATTATTTTCAATAGTTTTCCAATCAATTTCCTGAATAGCCTTTTTATATTCTTCTTTAAATTTTGCTTTTTCTTTTACCGTCATAGCATCAGCTATCCCTTTTTCCATAACCTTCCATTGATCTTCCGTCATCACTATTTTTGATGCATCCAGTGCTTCTTTTACCTGCTCTTCCTGTTGGTCATCCAATTCCGGAATTACGGGCTCCAACAAATTTACATGAACAAATTTTTGATCATTTGAAGGATAAGCAGCGATATCATTGGTAAGTTGATCAGATTCTCGTAATCCCTTTGCCGGATTGTTAATGTTTAATCCCTCCGAATCCTGAACCGAAGCAGTGGCTTTTACCGGCAGTGATGCGATTGAATTTGCAGGCATCATTTCCAAACCAGCTTTTTTCATTGCTAATTCCGGGGTAAACAAGTGAAACGGTCCGGCAATATCGGTAAACAAACCAGGGCTATCATTATTATTATTTCCAGGTTTACTTAGCAGTAATAAAGCATTGAGCGTAATAAAGCAAAGTAACGCAGCCAATACACCAGCAAATTTATTAAAGGAAAATATAGCCTTTTTCCTGACGCCCATTATGGATTCTATTCTTACCAACAAATCGTTCTGTTTACAGCCTGCAGCGCCAACCGCCAGAATTTGTTTTTTATACGATGCCCTTTCTAATGCAAGCAAAGCCGACGCATATCCATGTGGTTCGTATTGAAATTGTAATACCAATTCATCACAACTTTTTTCCCTTTCTCTTTCTATTATTTTAGCGAATGCATTTACAAAGGGATTAAAATAAAGAATGGTTTGAATAACCCGTGTGATTAAATTAAGAAGGAAATCAAAGCGCCTGATATGCGAAAGCTCATGAAGCAATACCGCTTCTATTTGCTGAACACTAAGATGATTGAGAGCTGCCACCGGCAACAGTATGATTGGTTTAAAAAAGCCGATCGTGACAGGTGAGGTAACCAAATTTGACATCCACACATAAACCGGCCTGGTAATACCCATGTGAGGAGATAATTTCTGCACAAACATTCTCCATTTTACATCAGCTTTAGTTATCCCTGAATGGCGGATAATGCTTACATACCTAAGGTTCCTTACAAAATTAAAAAGGGGAAAAATTAATAAAATAAGATATAAACCCGAGGCTGCAGGTAACATAGTATTCAGCCATAAATTTACTTTTGGGCTTCCGGTAACAGATAGCAAAGCCGGGTATCCGGAATGTGCAGATTCGATATCGGCCAGCAATACGAAAAACGTAAATATAAACCAGGCCATCCCGGTAAAAAGCAGGGTAGTTGCCAGCAAACTTTTTTGAGAAGATTGAGTATTCCTGTTTAATGCAGTTACTATTTGGTAAATCACCCACAACAAAGCCATCTGCCACATGCTGTTTAATACAGCCCATCCCAAAGCCTGCAGAAAGTTGGGTAGCATGGTTATTACTGTTTTTTCAAATCATTTAATAATTCCTGAATTTTTTCCAATTCATCTGGTGTGGCTTTATGTTCGCCCAAAGCCTGTATTACAAGTTGGGTAGGAGACCCGCCAAAAAGGCTGTCAATCATTTTACCCAATAAATGTTTTTGAGTTTTTTCTTTATTAACGGCTGCCTGGTATACATGGGTACGCATTGAATCATCCCGCTTTACCAATCCCTTTTCATTCATGATCTGCATCAGTTTAAGCGTGGTAGTATATCCAACATCTTTTGTAGAGGCCAGGCCTTCGTGAACCTCCCGGACAGTTGCAAATCCTTTCATCCAAAGGATTTGCAATATTTCTAATTCACTTTCTGTAGGTTTAATAGTTCTTATTACTGACATGGGTTTTAGTTTTACTAACCGAATATACGACTATTTT
>JBPPMM010000496.1:0-2632 GCA_051306075.1 Chitinophagaceae bacterium | reverse complement strand
GGAACCAGGTACTCCAGTTGCTCCGCTTCCCGAAATATCCGCTCACCGCCAATTCTTAATAGAGGCAAAGCTTCTTTCCAGCTATTGGTACCAACGATCCGGTAAGCAGTTTCTACCGTGGCATTCCTGTTTGCATCGCCGGTAAACTGCCATTCAAATCCAAGGTTCATTAGTGTTGGCGGTTCCGTTATAAAATTTCCTGCTTTAATTCCATCCTGCGCAACTGCAATATGGAAGAACAACAACATTACAAGACTAACCGCAATAATATTTTTCATATAAGGCAGGTGATTTTAATTTTTATTGATGGATGCACTTTTTGCCAGTTCAATATCTTTTTCAACATCCGGTCTTAATTTCTCCCAATGAAAACGAAGCTCATCATTTTCCTTCCAGTGTTTTCCATCCTGCTCGCTATAATGAACCAAAGGCATATCATTGTAAACCGGTCTTGTTATAGCAATGACTTCATCCCAAGAAGCAAGTGCTTTTTGTAAATACTGTATCGCTTGTTGTTTGTTTGTTTCTCCACCCTTTGTTCTATATGTTTCCAGCGCCACCGCTCCTTTTATTTTTGCTGCAAGATGCAATCCCAGGTTAGCCCATGCCTTAATATCAGCCACCTCGTACATCAAATCATTATTGTGTGATACATTAATATTTTTTACAAGTTCCAGTGCTTTATTACAGTCTTTTTCCAACCAGGCGGCAAGTACTGGAGGTGTTACTCTTTTACTATCAAATGTTCCGCCTGATGTTATCGTTTTTATATAATCGGCAACGGATACATAAGCAGGGTCCGTCACGGGTTGGTTAATCAACCTGTCAACTGAAATATATCCTACTCTTTTTATTTTATTATCAAGCGCCATAAACCCTTCGCTGTAGAGTGTGAAATCCCATCCAAAATCAAAAAGGGAGGCCAGGCGCAAAGGAGTAGCACCAGCTAGCGCCGAAGCCTGGAATAAAATTTTTCCTTCCTTAGCATACCTGCGTGTAAATTCTGCCTGGAAAATATCATCGGTTATGGAAGGATCATAAAGTAATCGTCCCCATATTTTATAAAACAGCCATTGCCTTTCAAATGCATATTTCCAACTGACAGGGATACTGGTTTTTGTAAAATAATCTTTGGCAGGAATATAGGTTTCAGATCCTACAAAATAACCACCGACATAAGCCGGTGTATTTCGTGTAATATGCTCCCTTACAAAACCGGGTACTCCCCAGCGCAGGCAAAAAAAATCTTCATTACGTGCTGTCCAGGTGATCTTGTAATTTTCAGGAAGGGGATTAAATAATGCATCATACATTTTACCTCCATGCACTTTTACCAACTGAGGCGTGGAATGTGCATGCGACCAGTTGAATTTTAAATCACCCCATACCGGGCCATCAATGAATTGCAAATTGCCTTCCGCTTCTATAACCTTTCTTGTCAATCGTTCGGTTTCTATACTCGTAGAACCGCCGGAACCGGTATTTGCAGAAAGGGGAATACGGTGTACCAGCTTTAATTTGCGGCCTGCCAGGCGCATGCCTTCAATAATGGTTTCCTTCAACCATTCCTCTCTTTCTTTGGGTGTCATTCCGCCCATATACTCACCATGCGTAAGTCCCATCCCTGTTATTTCCGGATATTCCTGCAACAGTTGGGTTACACTCTCTCTTGTATATCTTTTTATAATTTCAGAAGTATCGGCCCTACCAAAAAAGAAATCATTATCCGGGTTATCAACGGCTACCTGGTGGGCTTTTGAAAAGGCAGGGCTTACAAAAATGTTAAACGGAAAAATATAAATTTCTATTCCCCTCTCCTTTGCCAAACGAAAAATACCATGAAAAAGATCCTGCCATTCTTTTAATTCTTTTTCATTCCAGGGACAGGCTTCAGGAAAATTTTTTGCCCTGATCATATAACTGTAGGGATGCAAATTCCATAAAGTAAGGGCATTAAACCTGTTTTCCGCCATCATATCCAAAAAGGCTTCCCAATAATTTAAATCCTTACAAGTTTCTATGTGCTGATCAAGCGAAAAGCTTCTGCGGTAGGTATCCCAGGGAAGATCAAACTTGATAGCACGAAACGGAAGGGCAGGTTGTGCTTTTCTTGATTTTATATTTTTTAATTGCATTCCGTTGCCAATATCTTCAGTGATAGAAAGTGCGCCATAGATCAACCCTCTTTGATCACCACCCGTTACGATTATTTGCTTCCCACTATGCCCTATGGTATATGCTTCACTGGTTAATTTGCTTGTGTCCACAGAAAGCTGAACGATAAAATCGGCAGGAACATTTTTTATAGTCATTCCTTTTTTTATGAACGACTTCTTCAGCATAGAGCCAGCATAAACCCCACCCGGAATGTTTTCTGCATAATCAACCTGTACGCTTTGACAGAAGCTTATTGAAATAAATCCAAAAAGAGAAACGAGAAGCAAGCTATTTTTTCTTTTCATGCCGGTAATTATCATTATCAATGCTTTTTTGAAATAACAGGTGATGATTCCTTTGCTAAAACTATGTCAAGCTGCGCCTGTGGTAAATACTTTATCCAGCTAAAATATTCCGCATCCTTTTTTGTATGTAAAGATGAATTGTACCCGTCAATATAAGGCACTTCCCTGTA
>JBPPMM010000481.1:0-13341 GCA_051306075.1 Chitinophagaceae bacterium | reverse complement strand
CCTTTATAAAGATCAAATTCTTGAGGACTTAGTTTAAATACTGTTTTCAGATCTATTAAAGAGGCAATTCCGTAATTGCCTTCCCGGACAGGCCAGCCATAGTCGCCGCCCTTCTGTATAATATTTAGTTCTTCAACATTTGCTTCTCCAACATCAGTTGCTATCATTCTGTTTCCATTGGCTATGTCCCATGAAAAACGGTGAGGATTTCTGAAACCATAGGCATAAATTTCTTTTATCGTCAGCAAATCTTTTTCATTTACAAATGGATTATCGGCAGGAATACCGTATTTCCCATTTCGGCTATTGTTGCCGGCTGGGTCAATTCTCAGAATAGTTCCGAGAAATGATTTGAGGTTATGTCCTAATTCCGGATGATGAAGATTATTTGATCCGCCATCACCGTATCCGAAATAAAGCAAACCATAATCTGGATCATTTTTTTTCAGTTCGGGAATAAAACCCATATCCTGGAACCCATGTGCAAAATTGGGAGCATGCAGACGAAGCAGTTCCCGGTGTGTTCCTTTAAATGCAGCATCCCTGGGATTATCCATCTTCCATTCACCAACAACCCATTGCACTACCGATCTTCCCGTATCCAAAAGTGAAATAGCATAATCCGCCTTTTGTCCTTTATATGTTTCAGCATGGGCCATATAAAAAATGCCATTTTTTAAAAAATCAGGATGAAAGGCAAAGCTTGCTATCCCTGTTGCTATGCCGGGTCCGCTTTGGAAATCTTTGATCTCAACCGCGGCATCAAGGAAGACAGAAGATTTGCCATTCTTAATTCTGTAAATGATTCCATTCTGATCATTGACAAACAGAGTTCCGTCACCCCAAGGATGAGCTCTCATAGCAACTACACCCAAATCTGTTGAATGGCCCAGGCGTGGTAATTGTATTACTTCTTCTAATTCTATCTTCAATCCCGATTTTTTAACCGGGGCAACTAGTCGTCCTTTTAATCCCGATCCTATATTTTTATTTTTGAAATCTATCGGCTCTATATGCTGCAGTTTGCTTTCATGATGAATATAAGCCAGCATGGAATTTATCTCTGATTCTTTCATCCATTCATAGGAAGGCATGATACGTTTGTACCTGGCCATCATTAGCGCTGCTCTTTTATCTCCTGATTCAACTACACTGGAGGGATTATTGATAAATTTCACCAATTCCTTTTTTGAAAGCAGGTTGGTAACACCACCCAGCGGAGGACCAAAACCATCCTCCTGAAGCCCGTGGCAGGATATACAATTGTTGGTAAAAAGCGCTTTTCCTTGTGCAAGTGTTACGTCGTCGGATGCGTAATTATTTTTTGGTAAAAAAAAATAGATGGCCCCGGCTAAAACAATTACTCCTATTGCAAAATAAATGTATCGCATACCGGAAAATTAAGCATATCGGATGAAATGATAAGGAAACTAATGGGCCTTTGATCTTGTAGAATAAAAAAAATTAAGACTAACAAGCCCATTTTATATTTCTGATCGTTAAGTTTACTTTTTCTAAAAAATAAGTAATAAGAATTTCATTGACAATTGAGGCGGTGATGTTTGTTTGAAATTATCAATCTTAGTTAATGTGCGGTTTTCAGTATTGTTTCAATTTATTATAATAAAGTCACACGGTAAAAATTATGATATCGCCGGCAATTAAATTATGCGGCTGTTGACTACCATTATTATTCTTTATAGCTGGTAAACATGTGGTTATTTGAAGTAACATATAATTTGTTTTTTGTATCTTGTTACTCTCCTGCATGGATATATTTTTTCATTTTATAAATTGAATATTGATATAATTGTCAATTTTGAATTCCTGAATCGGTTTCGTTTATAAATTTCATTTTCAATTGTGAATTGCCTGCTATGACACAAAAAATTTTAGAAATAAAACCTGTTTATAAATCGTATACCCAGCACAATTTCCGCCAGTTGCCGCAAATGGAACATCTTACTGTGGAGCAGATTGAAGATATTGATATTGTGAGCCACGTGTTGCCATTTAAATCAAATAATTATGTTGTTGATGAATTGATCAATTGGAAAAACGTTCCGGATGATCCCATTTTTACATTGACGTTTCCAAGAAAAGAGATGCTGATACCCCGTCATTATGAAATGATAAAAAAAGCGTTGAGTGACGGCACATCTAAAGATGACTTAAAAAAAATAGTACATGACATCCGGGTTGAACTAAATCCACATCCGGCAGGCCAGCTGGAACATAATGTTCCGGAATTCGAGGGGCATAAATTAACCGGTATGCAGCATAAGTACCGGGAAACCGTTTTATTTTTTCCAAGCCAGGGCCAAACCTGTCATGCCTATTGCAGTTTTTGTTTTCGATGGCCCCAGTTTGTTGGAATGAATGAATGGAAATTTGCAATGCGGGAAACAGAATTATTGGTTAAATATTTACAGCATCATCCAGAGGTCTCCGACTTACTATTTACCGGGGGAGATCCGATGATCATGAAAAATAAAATATTTGCTTCTTATATAGATGCATTATTAGATGCAGATATTCCAGGTCTTCAAACAATAAGGATTGGAACCAAGGCATTGGGATACTGGCCCTATAAATTCTTAACGGATGCCGATGCTGATGATACATTGAGGACCTTTGAAAAAATTGTGAATAGTGGAAAGAACCTCGCTATAATGGCTCACTTTAATCATCCCGTTGAATTATCAACTGATGCTGTAAAAGAAGCCATCAAAAGGATCAGGGCTACCGGCGCCCAGATCCGAACTCAATCTCCTATTATGCGTAACATAAATGCTGATCCGGAGATTTGGGCTACCATGTGGCGCAAGCAGGTAAATCTGAATTGCATACCCTATTATATGTTTATAGCAAGGGATACAGGTGCCCAGCATTATTTTAAAGTGCCATTGGTGGAGGCCTGGAATATTTTCCGGGATGCTTACCAAAAAGTGAGCGGTGTGTGCAGAACAGTACGTGGGCCCAGCATGAGCGCTACACCTGGTAAAGTGCAGGTATTGGGAATAAGTGAAGTAAAGGGCGAAAAGATTATGACATTGCGATTTCTCCAGGGCAGAAATCCTGATTGGGTAGCCAGGCCATTTTTTGCAGTTTATGATGATCAGGCCATCTGGCTTGATGACCTGAAACCAGCATTTGGAGAAGAAAAATTCTTTTTTGAAAACGAATTAAACGAAATATTCAATGAGCATCTCGACAAAACCAAAGTTGACAACTTTGAATGAAAACAAAAAGAGCATTCCGGATGATAAAAAGCATCTCTACCTTAATCCAAATGTAGTGGGGTTAAAAGAATCGCCAACCTTGCGGATCAATCAAAGATGTAAAGAACTTGCAGCAACTGGTAAGCATATTTATAAATTGGGATTAGGTCAGTCTCCATTTCCTGTTCCAGAGCAGGTAGTGAATGCTCTCCGTTTGTTTGCTCCCCAGAAAGATTATCTGCATGTTCAGGGTTTATTTGAATTAAGGGAAGCCGTTGCCAGCTTTCATAGAAAAAAAGATGGTGTTGATATATTGCCGGAAAATGTAATCATCGGGCCGGGGTCAAAAGAATTGCTTTTCCTTCTTCAAATGGTTTTCGAAGGAGAAGTCCTCATTCCAAGCCCAAGTTGGGTATCTTATATGCCCCAGGCCAAAATAATAGGAAACACTATTCATGTCATCCACACCTTACCTGAAAATAAATGGCGTCTATTACCAGAACAGATTGATGATTTTTGCAAAAAAAATAAAAAAGGAAATAATACTCCTTATTTACTTATCCTTAATTACCCTGGCAATCCTGATGGTATCACTTATGGATCAGAAAGTATTCAGAAGCTTGCAGAAACAGCCCGGAGAAATAATATTTATATTTTGTCCGACGAGATATATGGTCAGCTCCATCACCAGGGAAAGCATGTATCAATAGCAAAATATTATCCTGAAGGAACTATTATTAGTTCCGGTTTATCAAAATGGTGTGGCGCTGGTGGTTGGAGATTAGGCACTTTTTCATTTCCACCCAAACTGCATTGGCTAATGGAAGTAATGGCAGCCGTAGCAAGTGAAACCTATACTTCTGTGAGTGCACCAATACAGTATGCTGCTATACAAGCTTTTTTATGTGGCGCAGAAATAGAAGACTATTTATGGCACGTGAGAAAAATATTATCGCTGCTGGGAAATGAAACGGCCGCTAAACTAAAAGGTGGAAATATAATGGTAAATGATCCAACAGGTGGCTTTTACCTTTTCCTTGATTTTACAAACCAGGAAAAAAAATTGCACAAGCGTGGCATTACGAGTGGAAGTATTCTTTGTGAAAGATTATTAGATGAATGTGGTATTGCCATCCTTCCCGGTGTGGACTTTAACAGGCCGGCCGGCGAATTATCTGCGAGGTTATCATACGTAGATTTTGATGGTGCCAAAGCATTGGGTGCAAGTTATAGGATGGCTTTGCATGAAAACCTGCCGGATGATTTTCTTTCACAGTATTGTGGCAATGTTATCGAAGCCGCAGATATTATTGCCAGCTGGGCAAATCAGGATCATTAATCCTATGAAATGGAATTGGTCAGGATTTTTTTTCGTTGATAGTAGCCGTGTTCCATTTAGCTGAAATTCGGAAAAATGAACGGCATTTCTTTAAGAGGTAAGTAACAAGGAGCATAAAAGTAAAAAGAAATAGTAGTGTTATTTCCTGGCGCATAGGCTGCAGTAGGTAAACTTCTATCAGAATAAATGCGTGTACAAAATAGATAACCCTGGCGGCGTAAACATGACTGAATCCCTGGTTAGTAAGTAAATGATGAATATGTGTTTTATCCGCATCAAAGGGAGATCCTCCCTTCCAGATACGCAAGGCAAAAACCCGGAGTGTATCAAAAAACGGTATAAAAACGATTCCTAATACAAACATCGGAACATTCCTCACCACGGGGTTTGAAGCAAGTTCATTTACCTGCATCAGGCGAACACAAAGAACGGCAATTACAAATCCAAGCAACAATGAGCCTGTATCGCCCATAAAAATTTTAGCGGGATTAAAATTAAAATATAAAAACGCAAACACGGCGCCTGCCAGCGAAAAAGCGACCAGGGCTGTATTGGCATCGCCACTCAGGGTAAGAAATAAGCCCAGTGTCATAAGGCTCATAAAGGCAAGACCGCCTGCCAGTCCGTCAATTCCATCAATCAAATTAAATGCATTGGTTATTCCTACTATAGCCAGAATGGTAAAACTGTATTGTGCAGAAAGTGACAATTGAGTGATGCCAAATAATCCATCAAACGTAGTGATGCGGATTCCTGATACAGCAATCAGGATAGCAAGTGCTATTTGAACTACAAATTTATATTTCGCTGAAAGATCTTTTAGATCATCCATGATACCCAGACCAAAAAGAGCGGCTATTGAAAAAAAGAAACATATTTGGCCGATACTGTTGTTAAATGGAAACCAGAGAAAGAGTGAAACGATCATACCTGCTACAATAGCAATACCTCCCAGTGTAGGAACAGGCAACCGGTGTTCTTTTCTTGCATTAGGTAAATCATAAATTTTATTTCGCTTAATCAGATTGACAATTGGAGGAATTGCCAGTAACGATACAATAAAAGCAGTAAGAAAACACAACAGGGCAAACTTAAATTCAGGTAAATGCAAATTGATCTGTAAGAGGTGGATATTTTTCATCAGGCATTCCGGTTTTTCTTGGTGGTTGGATCTGTATTTACAAAAATATAATGCATTTAAAGAAAATGCAACTTGTATTTTATTGTGCAGACGCAGGTTTTATTAGAATTTAATCACGCCGGAACAGATAAAAGGACTGATTAAATATTTTAATCTGGTCTTTCAATATGCATTATCAGCATACAATTGCATTTATTGATCTCATTTTTTGATAAATTGTTTCAGTTATTTTTGCTCAAAGCATAAACCATTTCATTCTCAGCTTCTATATTAAAAAGTCCCATCGAATATTTAAAAGGTGTAGGTCCACAGCGGGCCGAACTCCTGAAAAAGGAGTTGAATATTTTCAACTTCCAGGATTTACTTGAGCATTTTCCTTTTCGCCATATTGATAAAACAAGGGTCAATCTTATCAGTGATATATCAATACAATCGGATTATATCCAGGTGGCAGGTAAATTAATTGATCTTGAGACTATGGGCGATCGGAAAGGTAAAAGGTTGGTGGGCAAACTAAAGGACAAAACAGGCGTGCTGGAACTTGTTTGGTTCCAGGGCATAAGCTGGGTTCAAAAGATGTTAGAACCGGGCCAGTCCTATCTCGTTTATGGCCGGCCAGGATTTTTTCAAAATTCTCCTCAGATAGTACATCCTGAAATAGAAGTCTGGACCCCGGAATCTAAAGAAGGAAAGAGTTTTTTGGAACCTGTTTATTCCACTACTGAAAAATTGAAAGTAAGAGGGTTAGGAGGAAGGCAAATAGCAAAGTTGACGCTAATGCTGCTGGGTATGCTTAATGAAAAAGAACTTCCCGAAAATCTTCCTGATAAGATCATTCATGCTCTCAGGTTGATGAACAGGTTGGAGGCTTACAGGCAAATACATTTTCCAGGCAATCCGGACCAGAATGATAAAGCTGTAAAGCGATTAAAGTTTGAAGAGTTTTTTTTCTCACAATTGCGATTGAATCTGCTGAGATCCGCCCGGCATCGTTTTTCAAAAGGAGTTGTTTTTGATAAAGTAGGTGAGCAATTCAATACTTTTTACAAGAAGTATTTGCCATTTGAATTGACAGGAGCTCAAAAAAAAGTAATTAAAGAAATAAGAGCTGATACAGCAACCGGGAAACAAATGAACCGCTTATTGCAGGGAGATGTAGGTAGTGGTAAAACAATTGTGGCCCTGGCAACCATGTTACTTGCAATTGATAATGGTTTCCAATCCTGCTTAATGGCACCTACGGAAATATTGGCAAGGCAACATTTTACTACTTTAAAGGAACTGTTGAAGGAACTTCCCGTTTCGGTGGAATTATTAACCGGATCGACAAAGGCAAAAGATCGTAAAAAAATCTTAAATCAGCTGGCAGAAGGGTATTCACAAATCCTGATAGGGACCCATGCCGTAATTGAGGAAGTGGTACAATTTAAAAATTTGGGTATAGTTATCGTTGATGAGCAGCATAAGTTTGGCGTAGCACAAAGGGCAAAACTTTGGGCAAAAGCTGAAATACCGCCTCATGTCTTGGTTATGACTGCTACACCCATTCCCCGTACACTGGCAATGACTGCTTATGGAGACCTGGATTATAGCGTAATAGATGAATTGCCACCGGGCCGAAAACCTATACTTACCGTTCATCGATACGAAACCCAAAGAAGCCGGGTAATGAGTTTTTTGCGGGCCGAAATAGATAAGGGAAGGCAGGTTTATATCATTTTTCCTTTGATAGAGGAAAGCGATACACTTGATTATGAAAACCTGATGAAAGGGTATGAAACGGTGAAAGGATATTTTCCTGAACCTAAATACTGGATAAGCATGGTGCATGGAAAACAGCCAGCTGCCCAAAAAGAAATTAATATGAACCGGTTTGTTGAAGGCGATACGCAGATCATGGTTTCCACTACGGTAATAGAAGTAGGAGTAAACGTTCCCAATGCCAGCGTAATGGTGATAGAGAGCTCTGAAAAATTCGGGCTATCGCAGCTTCACCAATTACGTGGAAGGGTAGGCAGGGGGGCGGAAAAAAGTTATTGTATTCTTATGTCAGGTCCAAAATTGGGAAATGATGCCATGCAACGGATCAAGGTGTTGACTTCTACTAATAATGGATTTGAAATTGCGGAAAAGGATATGGAATTAAGAGGCCCGGGTGATATAGAAGGTACAAGGCAAAGTGGCATGCTGAATTTTAAAATTGCAAACATAGTACGTGACCGGCCTATACTTGAAGTAGCGAAAGCAATGGTGACGGATACAATAGAAAAAGATCCTGATCTTAATTCGGATGAGAACCGGAGGGTAAAAAATTTCCTGAACCAACAAAAAGGGAAAATAGCATGGAGCAAAATATCATGATTATGCAAATTTTCAACAATACAAATCCGGGGAAAAATAAAAGCCTGCCCCAACCTAATCTGGGCTTAAAATGACAAAATTCATTTATTTATAAACAACATGGATTTGAAATTGTAATTGATCATGAATCTTATGATGTAAAAGATTTTTTTTCCCGCAACCCGTTTTATTCTTAACATAATTTTTCAACGTTATTACCGAAAATTTGGACTAATTTAATGCAAAGAATGACTACCCTTAAGCCCCTGATAATCTTGTTAGCATTTTCTGCTTTCTCTGTTCCTGCTTTCACACAGGATTATAACAACATTGAATTTATAGAGAATAAAGGTCAGTGGGATAGCCGGGTGAAATTTAAAGGGGAGTTTAATACCGGGGCCGTGTTTGTCCGGTCAACAGGCTTTACTATCCTTCAACACAATCAACAGGATTATGAAGCATTGCAATCCCTGACGCACGGTCATAATAACAGACCGCCGGGTACTATCTCAAAATCTTCTGTTTCTAATTCCACTGCCAGTGATAAAATAGTGGTTCGTTCTCACGCTTATAATATTGATTTTATTGGAGCCTCTCCAACTATGCAGATTATTCCTGATAAAAGTATTCCAACTTATAATAATTATTTTTTAGGAAGTGATCCTTCTAATTGGGCAAGTGAATGCCATATATACCAGGCAATAACTTTAAAAGATGTTTATCCTGGCATCGATGTCAGGTACTACACTTACAACGGCAAGCTCAAGTATGATATCATTGCAAAGCCAGGTGCGGATATAAAGCAAATCGCCCTTAAATATACAGGTGCCGATAAGATACAGGTAAAAAACAAAGAACTTGTAGTAAGCACATCGGTTGGTGAGCTAAGAGAATCTTTTCCCTATTCATATCAGACCAGGGAAAAAGAAAGAACAGAGATAAGTTGTAAGTACAATGTAAATGATGACATTATACGGTTTGATGTAAAAGGCTATGATCCTTCTGCTGTTCTGGTTATTGATCCTACACTGATGTTTTGTTCATTTTCCGGTAGCACTGCAGACAATTGGGGATATACTGCTACCTATGATGCAGACGGGAGTTTCTATGGTGGTGGTGTAGTTTTTGCCGGTAATTCATTTCCTGTGTCACCAGGTGCATTTCAAAGTGTTTTCGGGGGTGGAACAAATGATACGGGTATGAGGCCATCGGATATCGGTATTATAAAATTATCCTCAAATGGTGGTAACAGAATTTACGCAACATATATTGGTGGAAAAGGAAACGAGCAACCACATAGTCTGGTTGTAGATGGCCAGGGAAACCTGGTAATTGCCGGAAGAACGAATTCAGATACCAGTTATCCCGGAGGTAAAATTCCAATCGGTTCGGGTGGTGGGCATGATATTGTGGTTACCAAACTAAATGCAGCGGGTACAGCGATCATTGGATCCCGAAGAATAGGTGGTGCAGGCGACGACGGTGTTAATATAAGTGCCGGAAGAGGCGGTACCTCTTCTTTGCAACAGAATTATGGCGATGATGGAAGAAGTGAAGTGATCCTGGATGGGGCAGGTAATGTTTATGTTGCTTCCAGTTCCCAATCACCAAGCACTGACCCTGCTTTAAAATTTCCTACCACAGCAGGCGTCTTTCAACCAAATTTTGGAGGAGGTGTTCAGGATGGAGTGCTGTTAAAATTCTCACCTGATCTGTCAGCCTATATATTCGGAACCTACCTGGGCGGCAACAAAAATGATGCGGCTTATGTAATAGCTCTTGCACCTTCAGGTGATATCTATGTAGCAGGAGGAACAGAAAGTGCAAATTTGCCGGGAAGCCAGGCGGGAACGGTTGGTCCCGGCCCAAATGGTAATATTGATGGATTTGTGGCCCAGGTTTCTAATAACGGGAATGCTATTATCAGGTCTGCTTTTATAGGAACCAGTGGCATTGACCAGGTATATGGTATCCAGTTTGACCAAAAAGGATTTCCATATATCATGGGGCAAACTTCCGGAACATGGCCCATAAGTCCTGCTGGTATTTATAGTGAAGCAAGAGGGAAGCAATTTATAAGCAAACTTCAACCGGATTTGTCTGCATACGTTTATTCAACTGCATTTGGGTCTGGCGCTTCCCGGCCCAATATTTCACCTACTGCTTTCCTGGTCGACCGTTGCGAAAATGTATATGTTTCCGGTTGGGGAAGCGGCACTTCGGAGCCAGGGCCTGCCTATCCTAATGCCGGAACACTGGGTATGACGGTTACTGCAGACGCATTACAATCCGGTACAGATGGAAGAGACTTTTACTTTTTTGTATTGCGAAGGGATGGCGTTGGCCCCGGCCCATTATATGCCAGTTTTTTTGGCCAAAACCAGGGATATACTGACCATGTGGATGGTGGCACAAGCCGGTTTGATCAAAACGGGGTGATATACCAGGCAGTTTGTGCAAACTGCGGTGGAGGGGCTGTTTTCCCAACCACCCCAGGTGCCTGGGCCACAGCAAAACCGGCCAGTGCAAATTGTAACCTTGGTATGTTCAAATTATCTTTCAATCTGGCGGGTGTAGGATCGCAACTTTCTTCAGCAATTGGTGGTGTTCCCCGGGATACGGCCGGATGCTTTCCACTTGATGTTACTTTTACGGAATTAATACGAAATGCAAAGGAATATATCTGGGATTTCGGAGATGGATCGCCCAGGCTGGGTCCCCTTCCGGCGTCAACCGGATATACCCAAAACCATACATTTCTTAATGTAGGAACCTACCGGGTTATGTTGATTGCTATTGATCCGGCCAGTTGTAACGTCAGGGATACTTCCTATATAAACATTAAGGTAGGAGACCTGAAGGCCAATTTGCGTTTAAGCTTTGGAAAAACAGGGGACTGCACCGCTCTTGATTATATTTTCAATAACCTTTCAACCACGCTTCCGGTAAGGCCATTTACCAGCACCTCATTTATTTGGGATTTTGGGGACGGGAGCCCACAAGTGGTAGCAGGACTAAATAGCGTGACACATACTTTCCCTGCCATCGGTTCCTACAATGTAAAACTTATATTGAATGATTCTGCTTATTGTAATTACCCGGATGTATTGGATACTATGATCAGCGTAGCAGCAAACGTTGTGGCAAAGTTTGAAACATCCCCTGTTGGTTGTGCTCCGCATACAGCTATTTTTAAAAATACGTCTGTAGGTGGTCAATCATTTACCTGGAATTTTGGCGACCCTTCCTCGGGTGCCGATAATACCTCCACGCTTGCTAACCCAACACATGTTTATGCAAACCCTGGTAATTATACAATACGGATGGTGGCTAATGATCCTAATACCTGTAACAAAACGGATGAGACCACCCTTAGTATAGTAGTATATGATAAGCCAAAAGCAAATTTTAGCTATACGCCCCTGGTACCTGTTGAAAATACACCTAACGTTTTTGCCAATTTATCCTCGCCAAATGCAGAAAGATTTAAGTGGATATTTGGAGATGGAGACACACTGGCTACTACATCGAGGGCTAACATTACCCATCAGTATAATTCTACAGGAACTTTTAATGCCTGCCTGGTAGCGTTTAATACACTTGGTTGTCCCGATACATTGTGTATGCCGGTAAGCACAGTTGTTGTTCCTGCCCTGGATGTTCCAAATGCATTTACTCCAAACAGTAACGATGTCAACAGTAAAGTATTAGTCAGAGGATTTGGTATTGCAAAAATGCGCTTCATTATCTGGAACAGGTGGGGACAAAAAGTATTTGAAACAGGGAACCCGCTTGAAGGATGGGATGGAAGAGTGAAAGGTACTGTACAGCCTATGGATGTATATGCGTATACTCTGGATGTAGAATTTTTTGACGGAACAAAAACAACCAGGAAGGGCGATATAACGTTAATTAGATAGGTGCCAGGTAAATATTAGTGAAAAAGGATAAGGAGCGGAGCAATAAAATGAAATTAAGCTTAGATTTAATAGGAGAGTTTAAAAATAAAAATGATAAGAACTGTAAGATGATATGGAGGAAAACGATACGAATTTTTAATACAAGGGTTACCTGTTTCATGCTATTTGTAATTTCCTTTTACATGCATGGATACACGCAGGATCTGCATTTTTCACAATTTATGAACTCACCCCTGGCAACTAACCCTGCTAATACAGGATTTATGCCCGAAGGAGATTATCGGTTGGGTATAAATTACAGAAACCAGTGGTCTTCGGTTATGGCCATTCCTTATAAAACAATGAGTGCTTTTGGGGATGTTCAGGTTTTGCAGAATGAAAATAATGATGGTTGGGTAGGGCTGGGTGGTCTTATCCTTAGGGATGTGGCAGGTAGCGGAAACCTTACATCCACTAAAGTATACGGCTCAGTTGCTTATCACCAGATGCTTAATTTGGGTAGCCTGTTAAGCCTGGGATTTAATGCAGGACTGGCCAACAAACAAATAAATGTTACCAATCTCAAATTTCCTGACCAGTTTGACGGTCATTTTTTTGATGGTCATTTGCCCACCAGTGTAGCATTGGCTTCAAACAACATCAATTACCTGGACATACAGGCAGGGATGAATTATGCCTATTTCCCTGATAATAATACTTACTTTAATGTAGGTTTTTCTACTGCACATATTAACCGCCCCCGGGAATCTTTTTTTGATCAGTCCGGTGTAGATAACAGGATACCTGTGCGCCATACTGCATTTATCAATGGAAGTTTTAAAGTAAATGATCAATGGATTTTTAACCCTAATTCTTATTTTTCTTTGCAGGCCAAATCTTATGAATGGTTGGTTGGGGCCAATGCTCATTATAATTTATCTGGTGATGGTGAAAATGTGCTGATCGGTGGTTTATATTACAGGAGCAGTGATGCGGTGATACCGATGATTGGATTGGGGTTTAAAGATTTTAATTTCACTTTCACTTATGATGCTACTATTTCAACGCTAAAAAATTACAATAATACGCGGGGAGCATTTGAATTTTCATTGATCAAACAGGGCGTGTTTGACCGCTACCGGGGTAATCGCCAGCAATCTATGTGTCCTTCTTTTAAGACATATTAAACAGGGCTTTTTGCTGTTTATGTTGGTTGAAACTAAATCCAAAGATTTTTTTGATTTAAATATATTTTTTTTAATAAAATCAATGACAAACAAAAAAAGCAGGCCCGTTTCGTTTATTAAAGAAGAATTCAGACTCATCAGTTATAAAGTAGACGCTAAATTGCAGGAAGGAATTACAGTTGTTTCAAAGTAAATAAGAACTAAAAGGGTTTAA
>JBPPMM010000467.1:0-3352 GCA_051306075.1 Chitinophagaceae bacterium | reverse complement strand
AGGAGATATTTTGTTTCAACCCGCAATATACTCTGGTAATGCATTCTGGCGTCTTCATTTCAATTTTGCCTGCCTGATTAATCTATTCTTGGTGTGCTCAAAAGAGATATTATTCTAAAATGGAAATAAGTTAGCTAGCTTGATATATTACAAACACATCGCTCCACTTTTTAAAAATTATTTCTGATTCATTCTGTTTTGCATGTATAGCATTTGCTGAATGCTTACCGGCTTCTATTGATTTTATTTCATTTTTCTTATGTTTTGTTTTCAATGAAAATGATTTTGTGTTGTTGTTTAATTACTTAAATGTTCTTTTAAAAAATTATTGATTTGTGTGAATATTCTGCGGCACAGTTGTTGGCTACATGGCCGAAAATTCAATATTTATGAAACTAAACACAAAGCTGCTTAGCAGCAAAGCCTTATTCGCACTTGTAATCGGTGCATCGTTAATAACAAGTTGCAGCAAGGGAGATATGGAGTATAAAAGAAGACGACAGCCGATTGTTGAAACACCGACACCGTCACCAACGCCAACCACGGAGCCAACTCCATCACCTACGGGTCCATCTGCATCTTCAACTAAATACCTGAGCTTGCCTGCTTCCGGAGCCAGGAATGTTTCCAATCAATCAAATGTAGTAATCGAAAATTTGCGTTTTGAAAACATCAATGGCATCGCTTTAAATGTTACCGGAAGTAACAACATCACGATCAGAAACTGTTTCTTTAATAAAGCAACAGCAGAAGCAATCAGCATTGAGCGTTCAGCTAATATTACTATTGAGAATTGTCTTTTCAATGGCGTAATAACCGGTGTATATGCATTGGAATCGCAGACAATTAAAGTAATAGATAATCAGTTTGTGAATGTGCGACAGCGGGCTAATGGGGGTCGTGGACAGTTTGTTCAATTCAATAATGTAACCGGAGCAGGAAGTGCTGTAGATAATAACGAAGGAGAAAATTTTGCGGGAGAAAGTGATCCGGAAGATTTGATTTCTATGTTTAACAGTTCGGGTACAGCGGCAAGTCCTATTTCTATTCGCAACAATATGTTCAGAGGAGGAGGGCCATCCGCTTCCGGGGGTGGTATTATGTCAGGTGACTATGGCGGAGGCTACCAGATAGTAGAGAACAATACATTGCTTGATCCGGGTCAGTATGGTATAGCTTCAGCAGGTGGCAGTAATATCACCCTGATTAATAATAAGATTTATGCGAAACAACAACCTTTCACAAATAACCCGCTGTATGTTTGGGCACAGGCCGGAGCTTCCTGTTCCAATATAAATGTAAAGGGAAACAGGGTAAACTGGATTGATAAAAACGGTGGCAGAAATAACGGATGGGATGCGGGTAATTGTGGAAACACTTCATTTGAATATCCAACTACAATTACATTAGCTGAAATGAACGTTCCTGGTCATTTGATTACTATGATTACACCAGCCGAATTACTAAGTATAAGAAAATAATACAAGGATATTTATCCTTACTAACAATTTATACCGGTAATTCATGCGCCATAAGATTGATCTTATGGCGCTTTTTATTTTTTGAATAGAAATGGATATTTGTATTTCATCGTGGATGCATTTTATTTTTACATGGTTAATTATTTCCATGGACAAGGAATGACATGGCCTGGTTTTCTAATACCGCGCAGGATAAGGGATAATTCCCATGTACTTGGCTTGCGTGCTGCCTGGTTTAATTTTGAAGTTGTTATATCATAACTGGCTCCCAATTGAAAATTTTGGTATGCCACTCCCACATAGGGCACCAATGCGTTTTTTGACCAGTACCAAAGCCCTGCAGTAAGTAATGATTCAGCTGCATCCCCAACATAATATCCCAGTCCGGCACCTACAGATAAGTAATTTGCCTCAGATTGAAACTGGTAGATGGCATTTGAATTAAATACCAGTCTCTCATTGATAAAAGTTTCAAAATTTCCGTGGGCTACCTTTCTGATGGCGAGCACCTGCTGATCATCTTCAAGAAACGTTTGTTTTGGTTTATTCAGATGAAACCCTGCAACACCTAAATCGAGGTTGGTTTTTTCTGTGGTAAAACTATAGACGATCCCTGCGCTTGCGGAAACATAAGGCTTCATATTTGATAAAGCGGGTTCACCTGTCGGAAGGTTGGTGTTAAAACCAAGGCCAGTAAATTGTTCTTCAAAATTAACTCTGCCGAAGTCGATATGCCGGCGACCATAAATAGCGCCAAATCCAAGACCTATTCTTTGCTTATGAAAATCATCTTCAACAATTTTGATACTATAAGATAAATTAAACGAAGCGTAGGTGCTTTTTACCACGCCGCTCATTGCATAATCAAACATTAACATGCCACCCACTCCCATAATATTATTCTCGGTTTCTACATTAGGAATTTTTTCCTGGAAAATTTTTGAATCATAAGATATAGTGCCGGTAACATAAGGACTTGCAGGACCTATCCATTGATTCCGGAAGTTGGAAATGAGGCGCCAGTCCGCATTAATATTTGCCGTTAGCGCCGGGTTTATATTTAATGGGGATGAAAAAAATTGTGAAAAGCTGGGATCCTGTGCGTTCAGGATACCAATCACAAACAGGGAATAAACACTAACTACGGCACATTTCATTTTTTTCATAACATAAAATTTAGCGTAATAAAACAGAGTTGCCTGCACGTTTAAAATATCGTCCGTCTTCACCGGTAGCCTCTACCGTCCAGGTGTACGTATCCATTACCTGTGGTTGTCCATGGAACATTCCATCCCATCCTTGTCCTATGATATTTGTCTCAAACATCAATTGCCCCCACCTGTTAAATATGCGGAAGTATTTAAGTTCTTTAATACAAATAGTTATCGGGAATAATTTATCATTGTGTCCATCACTGTTCGGCGACCATGCCTTCGGCACAAATAAATCGGATTCACATCCATTTGGAATATTTTGCAATACCAATACCTGGACTGTATCAACTACTTCGCAATTGTCGGCAAAGTTGATTTTTATGGTGTACTCCGTATTTCTGTCCCGGTTGAAAACGGGATTTTGAATGCTGTATGAATTTAAAGCAACAGGTGGATTCCAAATGTAACTATTATTGTTCCCAAAATTTCTCGCATTTAACTGTACACTCGCATTTGCGTTAGTTACTACTGTAGAATAACGCATTGATGATTTGCCTTCATTAACTATTACATTAACTTCCACAACTTGCACCAGGTTGCATCCACCTGTTGCAGTAGCCTGTATATAATAATTACCACTCGTATTAACCGCGACAGAATTCGTTAATGGTGATGTTGTTGCAGCGTCATTCCAATAAGTAAATATCCATCCGGTAT
>JBPPMM010000209.1:0-6687 GCA_051306075.1 Chitinophagaceae bacterium | reverse complement strand
GGCCATTATATCCTGGATTGTAAAATGGACAAAATTGAAAATGCAGCCGCATTGAATACCGAATTGCACCTGTTACCCGGTGTGGTAGAAACGGGCTTATTTATAAATATGGTACACAGGGTTATCATTGGATATGCTGACGGACGAATTGAAGAAAAGAAGAAATTTAGTTGATTTTAATCAGGTTCCTGCTAATAAAGTTTTACATAGGGATTGTTCATCTTTTCCAGACCTATGGTTGTCACCGGTCCATGACCGGAATAAACTTTTGTATCATCAGGTAGCGTAAAAAGTTTGGTCTGTATGCTATTGATCAGGGTATCATAATCCCCTCCCGGCAGATCTGTTCTTCCAATGCTTCCACTAAACAATACATCTCCACCAATAACAAATTCTCCCGCTTCATGGTAAAATGAAATGCTCCCCGGCGAATGCCCAGGCGTAAAAAATATTTCCATTTTCTCTTCTCCGATCAGGATATCTTCAGCTTCATTTATGAATATTAAAGGACCTTTATAATTTTCAAATGGTAATTGAAAACTAAGGCCCGAAGCCGGACCCGCATCCAGTACCCGTTTTTCATTTTCATGAAGGTGCAAATCAAGCCCCCAGGTATCATGAACAAACTTATTCCCGAAAATATGATCCAGGTGACAATGCGTATTAAGCAGCAAAACAGGTTTTAAGCCTGCCTTTTCAATGTCCGTTTTTAATTGGTGGCTTTCTTCTGAAAAATAACAGCCCGGATCTATAATGCAACACTCCTTATTTTCGTTATACAAAACGTAAGTATTCTCCTGAACGGGATTAAATGTATAGGATTTAACAGTTAACATGGATGGTATTTTAATCAGATAATCTTAATTTCTATTATGTTTAATTGATATTTCCAACTCAAAATTTCCATTTCTCTTGTCATTATAATGAAAATTTTATCAGGTTCGATTCGTACTTTTAAATATAAACCTGATTTCGGTAAATTTGTTTTCCAGCCGGAATATTCACATTTTGAACAAAGATACCTTAGATACCAACTGCATACGAGACGGGGCAACACCTGATGAAAAAACAACGATCTATTATTGTACAAACAGAAAAGCTTTTATGACTAAAATATCATACCTGGTTTTTTCCATTTTTATTCTCATTTCGACCGGATTAAATGCGCAGGTCAATACCATAGAATTTGGAAAGAACAGGGTTCAATTCCAAAAATTCAAATGGAAATATTATCAAACCGAAAATTTCAATACTTATTTCAGCCAGGATGGATTAGGACTGGGTAAATATGTTGCCCAGATAGCTGAAACAGAATTGCCCAGTATTGAAGAGTTTGTAGAATATGGTCTTCAAAGAAGGATAAATATAGTTGCCTACAATAATTTCGATGAAATGCAACAATCCAACATTGGATTGGGTATCGACTGGCAAAATACAGGAGGCATCACTAAATTAGTTAACAATAAATTGCTTGTATTTTTTGATGGTAATCATAATAACCTGCGACGGCAGATACGCCAGGGCCTGGCAAGGGTTTTAGTGGAAAATCAACTCTTTGGCGATGACCTTGGTGAGTTTGCCGCCAACCAGGCATTGCTCGATCTCCCTAAATGGCTGACGGATGGCTATATTGAATATGCCGCAGAAAACTGGTCTCCTTCGCTCGATGATGATCTTCGGTCAATTATGCTTGCGGGTAAATACAATAATTTTTACCAGCTTGCTTTTGATAAACCCAATCTTGCAGGCCACGCTTTCTGGAAATATATTGCTGATAAATATGGTAAAACAAAAGTGACATACTTTTTATACCTGAGCCGGATTTATCGCAACCTCAACAACGCCTCTCAAAAAATAACAAAGAAGAAATTTAAAGCAGTTCTTAAAGATTTTATGGTTGAAATACCACAGCAGTATTATAAAGATCTGAGAGGACGCAGAAATACGCCAAAAGGCCAGCTTTCTATCAGTGAAGTGATCGGTAAAAAAGATTATATCCACTTTAATGCACATCCTAATCTCAAGAGCTTTACTTATGCGGTAGTAGAATTTCACCAGGGTAAATATTCCGTGGTACTGATGGAAAATTTTGTGAACCGAAAAGTATTGTTGAAATACGGAACCCGCTCAAAGGGAGATGAAATAAATCCCAACTATCCTATTATAGCCTGGGATGGAAAAGGCACCCGGCTGGCTGTACTTTATAGTGAAGAAGGAAAACTTAAACTATTTGTATATGATGTGGTCAACCGCATCAAAATTGTAAAACAGGAACTGCCCATGTTCAACCAGGTGCAGGATATGAAGTATATGCTTGATGCCAATACCCTTGTGATGAGTGCGGTCAGGAGCGGGCAAACTGATATTTATGTTTATAAAATAGACAACCAGTCTTATGACCAGATCACTAATGATGTTTATGATGATCTTGATCCATCCTTTGTAGCTTTTCCAAATAAGACAGGCATCCTTTATTCCAGTAACCGGCCATCGGCCACAGCAGCTACCAGCGACGATTCCCTGCCGGGCAATCGTTTCAATATCTTTTTAGTTGACAATTGGAATAAATCTGAATTCAAACAAATATCCCAGCTTACTGCGCTTAACCGCGGCAATGCAAGATTTCCTTCCCAATACAATACATCCCATTTTACATTTATTAGTGATGAGAATGGTATCAACAACCGGTATGCGGGATTTTTCCGTACTGAACGGGCCGGGTTGGATACGCTTGTTTTTATCGGTGATGAAGTTCTGCGCAATCCGCCATTGGCTGAGGTGGACAGCTTACTATCAGAATGGAATAAAACGGATATAGATTCTGTGGGGTATGTTTCCATCACCAATGATTCTTCCTATATTTTTCCATTGACCAATTATCAAAGCAGCATGCTGGAAACCAGGACAGCAGGCGACAATCAGCAGGTGAGTGAAGTAGTAAAACTTGGCGATGTAAAATTATTGTACAGGTTGCGGGTTGATGAAAATGTATTGCGCCGTCGAAACATAAATGCCCGGCCCACGGAGTACATGAAGCAACAAATGGATGAGGATAAAAGAAATCGCAATAAGCTTTCCCCTTTGCAGGATGAAAAAAAACCTGATGTCAATAAACAAACAGATTTCTTCCAAAGTGAATTTGATAATGAGAAAAAAGATAGTTCCCGATTAGGAAGGGTGGTGGAATCGACTGAAATTGGCGAAATACCACTGTTGAGCAAAGCCAAATTATACGAATATCGTCCACCGAAATACTTTACTGATTATGTAGTTACCGGCTTCAACAATTCCGTGTTAGCCGTCAATAAATTTCAGCCCTATGCTGGGGGAGGCGGACCTGTTTATCTTTCAAACGGTGGTGACTTTAATGGAATGATCCGGATGGGAACTTCTGATCTTATGGAGGATTATAAATTTACGGGTGGCATCCGGATTGCTCCCAATCTCAGGGATAATGATGTTATGTTTTCCTTTACAAATCAGAGAAAAAGGTTTGATTGGGGCGCCATGTATTACAGAAGCAGTGCCCAGGTTTTAGCTACTGTACTTTTTAATAATTCTCCAATTACCGGTCAGGCCAAGCAATTTGCAAGTTATTACCTGGCTACTTTAAAATATCCGCTCGACAGGGTAAGAAGTTTAAGAGCTGTCGTGGGACCACGTTTTGACCGGATAGTAATGAGTTCTACTAATTCGCAAACAATAAAAGTACCTGACCTAAAAAGGACCTATGGCCAGGTTAGCCTGGAATATGTATATGATAATACCATTAATCCTGCCACTAACATCTGGCATGGATTACGTTATAAAATATTTGCCGATTGGTTTACGCAGATGAGTAAAGCAAACCAGGAAGGTAAGTTTCTATTTAATGCAGGTTTTGATGCACGTCATTACCAGCCATTATACCGAAACCTGATCTGGGCTGTTCGGGCAGCCGGCGATTTCTCGTTCGGGGATCAAAAGGTAATTTATTACCTGGGTGGAGTAGATAACTGGTTTTCACCAAAATTCAATGACGGCAACCGTCCGGTCGACAATTATACCTACCAGTCTCTTGCAGTAAACCTTCGTGGTTTTAAACAAAATGCTGCGCATGGCAATAATGCTGTTGTGGTAAACAGTGAGATCAGGGTGCCTATATTTTCTACTTTCTTTAATAAACCGATAAACAATGCCTTCCTGCGCAACTTCCAGCTAGTTCAATTTTTTGACATCGGATCAGCCTGGGTAGGAGGAATTCAAAATATCAGACGACCCCAGAGTGTTTATAGCGGTGCCCAGGGCAATCCATTTAGTGTGCGGATAAAATCAGGCGGTATCGGTCCCTTTGCGGGAGGATATGGCGTGGGCGCCAGGAGTACATTACTGGGTTATTTTATACGTGTAGATGCCGCATGGGAAATGAACGGTGTATTCAAGGGCAAACCGATGTGGTATTTTGCCATGGGAGTTGACTTTTAGTGATTGGTAATAACAAGCATAGCAATTATAATAAAATTCCCCGCCGAGGCGGGGAATTTTATTTGCCTTCATGACTACGGATATCACCTGATTAACTTCCTGGATGATCACCATTGAATTTTTTTTGCAAAATGCATAATAACAGCCAGGGTCAAGAACAAGCCAATGCTTCCAAGCAATAAGGAATAATCCTGCAATTGAAGAATAGTAAATATATAAGCATACATCAGCATCAATACCACACCTAATAAAGTGGTGAGCCTGGATGATTGAAGAATCCCTTTTACAAACCAGGCAATCAATGCGACTGTAGCAATGGAGGCAACAAGATAAGCTGCATTAAAACCGATATATTCAGAAAAAGATAATAATAAAGTATAAAAGAGAATAAGAGCAAGACCTATCAGTGCATATTGAAATGGATGTACTGATTTTTTGTTTACCGTTTCAATAATGAAGAATGCAGCGAAGGTGAGAATAATGCATAGTATAGCATACTTAACAGAACGCATGGTTTTCTGATAGCCATTAACTGGAATAAAAAGGTCGGCCCCGAATGATGCGGATTGAAGATTGTACGATGTTTCTTTCCATGCCTGGGGAAAATTTCTGGTATGAGCCATACTTTTCCAAACAGCCACAAATCCTGTATCGCTGATCTGGTGTTCCGGTAATTGTCCACCGGTAAAACTGGGATCGGGCCAGGAAGATGATAATTTAACGGTTGTTTCTTTCCCAACCGGTGTAAAGAGCAATTGCTCCGATCCGTTCATATTAATAGTAACATCAAACTGGTTGATTTGGTCAGGTGAAATGAATACAGGAGTGGCAAAACCCTCTTTCATAACTGCATTATCTACTGAGGCGGGGCTTAGCACAAGAGTGGAATCATTCCATTTAAGTTTCATCTCCTCCCTAAGCCCTTTACTATCAGCAAGGCCAATTATAATATAAGCTTCATTCCATTTGATTTGGGACGCCTCCAGTTTTAATTTTTGCAGAGGAACAGGAGCAAACCGACCACTCATTTTAATAATTGAGGAATAAAGCATCACCTGGTAAATACCTCTGTGGCGCTCTTCCGGTTTTACAGTAGATTCTATGTTTACATAATCGGGTAAAACATATGCCAGTTTTTTAACAATCACCGGCTGACCTTTATCATCCGATACTGATTCAGTATAGGGTATCACCAAAACAGGGCCGCTGATGTTCTGCCTGCCTGCCCATTTACTGCTAACTTCAGCCACAGCCTCCTTCTGTCTCGATTCTCTTTCGCTGATCACATTTTGAACCATAAAGGCAGGTATAAGTAATAATAAAATAAGTCCGCTGATCAATAGCCCTTTGATAAGCAATTTGCTTTTTTGCCAGATATTTGTTGCAGTTGTTTCCATTTTTTAATTTTTATTATTTGTTATGATATTGTTGTAAAAAAACTCAGCCATTTTTTTTATGGTGACATAAATAACGGTCATGAAAATGGCATACACTATTGTCATACCCCACTCCAGTTTATTTTGAAGAGGATGAAACAAGACTTCAAACATTCCCCTGAAAAGAGAAAAAGGCTGGGTGAAAATATCCCAGCTGTTAAATCGCAGGTATCGTCCGATATAGATCCCGAATGCGTTCAGCCACATCACTAATAAAACTATAAAGAGAGAAAAGCCACGGCCGGTTATATTTTTCAAAATCATTTCTACTCTTCTTATAGAAATAATTCCCAATACCATTCCGTTCCAGGCAAATGAAAATATCAACAACAAGTCGAACCACTTGGGCGCCGTATCAAATTCTTCCAGGTGAAAAAGATCCGTAAGGATATAAAAGGAATTGGGGATAAATAATAGCCAGAGAAACAAAGCTCCGCCCAGTTTTATCCTGTTTTTTAATATCGCGGGATTTGCTGTCATCCATTGTGTAATTGCATAGGGAACAACGGCAAGAAAAAGATTCCATGTTAAAAACAAATAGGTAATATCACTTGTAATTACCATTCGGATACCCAGGAGTATGCAGCTAAATCCACAGGAAACTATGAGCAAATGTTGCATAGTCGGGTTCACGGAAATATACTTTTTATGAAGCACTTTAGAAAACATTTTAAAAAAGTTTAGGTATAAAAATGATAGCACCGGTTACAACTGCAATAAAGGCGGATAAAAGAACTCCACCGGCTGAGAGGTCCTTAATAAATTCTATTTCAGGTTTTCTTTCTGC
>JBPPMM010000447.1:0-13623 GCA_051306075.1 Chitinophagaceae bacterium | reverse complement strand
CTTTACGTGTTTTATTATTACATAGAAAATACTTCATCCTGTTTATCCAAAAATTCATTTTCTATTAATTCTTCACTGGGTTCTTTTCTTTCAAAATCTTTTAGCCTTTCGTGGAAGCTGATACTGTCTTTTATTATATCTACCCTGGCGCTTCGAACAAATTCAATGAGGCCATAAGGTTCCAGCATTTTTACCAGCTTATCTATTTCCTCATGGTGGCCGGTGGTTTCAAATACAATATAATCTTTCCGGATGGCAACCGCCCTGGCTCCGTATTCTCTCAGTAAACGCTCCACTTTTACTTTCTCCGCTATTTCATCAGTTGAAACCTTAAACAAGGCCATCTCCTGCCAGATGATTTCATTATCGACATTATAAAAGGCCCGGAGAATATCCACCTGCTTTTCGATCTGGCGAACCAATTTCTTTACCACGTCATCTGTTTCGGTAATGACGATGGTGAAACGGTGAATGCCTTCCACTTCGCTGGGCGAAGTATTCAGGCTTTCAATATTGATCTTTCTTCGTGAAAAGATGGTTGAAACCCTGTTGATTATCCCGATCTGGTTTTCGGTATATACCGTAATAGTATATTCTTGTTTTTGCATAATTTTTTAATTGTTTGATTTTTTTGTAACCACAACAATACCTGTTGACCAGTTTATTCTTGTCATAAACAAATCCTGCCGGTCTTCTATTTTATTTATAAGTTCAAATACTTTTTCTTCATGTCCTAAAGGCCAGTTAGGTTGGGGAAGCATATCGTCAATAATATATAAACCTCCCTCTTTCAATATAGCGATTGTTTCTTCGAACAGATCATATTTGCCAGGCATGGCATCAGCGAAAATGAAATCAAATTTTTCACCGCGGTAATTATTTATCCAGGCATAAGCATCTGCTAATACAAATTCCACTTTTTTATCTTCAATATATTTCCTGGCGATGTCAATCAGAATTTCATTTTTTTCGATGGTTAGCAAAGAACTTTTTTTATCCAGGCCTTCGGCGATCCATGCTGTTGCCAGTCCGGTACCCGTGCCCAACTCAAGAAACCGGCCTGCAGGTTTTGATGCAGCAAGTGTCTTTAACAAACTACCAGTCCCTAAATCAGAAGCCATATTAAACTTTAAGTTCGATGTCGCTTCCCTGATCTTGAGATATACATCCGGTATACCGCCTATTAACTCCTTATCCACCTGCATGCTCATTTCATTTTCTGATTTCTTAACACCCGAATTCAAATGATCTTTATAGATCTTCCTTGCACAAAATAATCTCTGCCACACCGCGACCCTGTGGTACCATAGGGAAAACATTATTTTCTTTTCCTACCATTACTTCCAATAGATAACTTCCTTCATTTTCCATCATTTCTTTCAATCCGGGTTTCAGTTCTTCTCTTTTGGATACCCTCTGGCCCGGGATATAAAATCCTTTGGCAACCTGTACAAAGTCCGGACTGGTAATATCAACAAAAGAATATCTTTTTTCATGAAACAATTGTTGCCACTGGCGCACCATACCAAGAAATTCATTATTCAGAATTATGATTTTTACATTGGGTTTGAATTGCATGATGGTGCCCAGTTCCTGCAAGGTCATTTGGAAACCTCCGTCACCAATAATGGCTATCGTTGGTCTTGAAGGATCGCCGTATGCCGCGCCAATTGCTGCCGGCAAGGCAAAACCCATAGTTCCCAAACCACCGCTGGTGATATTGCTTTTGGTTTGATTGAATTTTGCATATCGGCAGGCTACCATCTGGTGTTGACCTACATCTGTTACAATGATGGCATCACCCTTTGTCAAATCATTTAATTCTTTGATAACCTCGCCCATCGTCAGTGTTTCCCCGGAAGGGTTCATCTCTTCCTTTATTACCTTGTCATCTTCTTTCTGCTGATATTCTTTGAATTTTTGCAGCCATTCAGGATATTGTTTTTGTTTGATCAGCGAAGTCAGAATAGGTAGTGTTTCCTTACAATCACCCCAGATAGGAACGGTTGTTTTTACATTCTTATCAATTTCCGACGGATCAATATCCAGGTGGATGATTTGTGCTTGCTTGGCATATTTATCTAATCGCCCGGTTACCCTGTCATCGAAACGCATTCCGATTGCTATTAACACATCGCACTCATTGGTTAATACATTGGGTCCATAGTTACCATGCATTCCCAGCATACCAACTCCTAATGGATGGTCTGTAGGAATGGCGCTCATTCCTAATATGGTCCAGGCGGCAGGTACACCTGCTTTTTCAATAAATTTTAAAAATTCTTTTTCTGCTCTACCCAAAATAATTCCTTGCCCGAAAATAACAAATGGTCTTTCCGCTTCATTGATGAGTTTGGCCGCCTGTTGTAAATATTCTTTTCTAACAATGGGTTTAGGGCGATAACTTCTTATGTGTTCACATTTCTGATAGCCGCTGTATTCAAATAATTGCAGTTGAGCATTCTTAGTAATATCGATCAATACGGGTCCCGGTCTTCCGCTTTTTGCTATGTAAAATGCTTTGGCCAATACATGCGGTATTTCCGTGGCGTCAGTAACCTGGTAATTCCATTTTGTAACCGGCGTTGTAATGTTAATGACATCTGTTTCCTGGAAGGCATCCGTTCCCAGTAAATGGGCAAATACCTGGCCGGTAACACAAACAACAGGAGTGGAATCAATCATTGCATCGGCAAGACCAGTAACCAGGTTGGTAGCCCCGGGGCCACTTGTTGCAAACACCACACCTGTTTTTCCCGACGTACGGGCATATCCTTGTGCTGCATGAATGGCGCCCTGTTCATGACGAACTAATATATGTTTTAGTTTTTCATTGTAATCATAAAGTGCATCATAGATGGGCATGATGGCACCGCCGGGATAGCCGAATATTGTTTCTACGTCTTCAGCTATAAATGCCTCTAATACCGCGACACTTCCGCTGATTGATTTCATGGCAGTGGTGGTTTTATTATCCTTTTCTATTGTAAGAGTTTCCATACAAATTTTTTTTTGATCAAATTTCATCGGTTACACAACCTTCATCAGCTGATTTTACACTCCTGGCGTATTTAAATAAAATTCCTTTGGTGGCTTTCAATGCTGGTTGTTGCCAGTTAGCTCTTCGGTTTGCAATTTCTTCTTTATTTAATTTTAAGTTGATTGTGTTTTCAGATGCATCAAGTTCTATTACATCATCATCTTTTACTAAAGCTATCAGCCCACCATCATAAGCTTCTGGTGTAATATGCCCCACAACAAAACCATGCGTGCCGCCACTGAATCTTCCGTCCGTAATGAGTGCCACTGATTTGCCAAGGCCAGCACCAATGATTGCAGATGTAGGTTTTAGCATCTCAGGCATGCCGGGTCCACCCTTGGGACCTACATAACGAATTACTACCACATCGCCTGCTTTTATTTTGCCTGAGTTAATTCCTTTTATCAATTCAAATTCACCATCAAAAACCCGGGCGGGCCCCACGAATTTTTCTCCTTCCTTGCCGCTAATCTTGGCAACACTTCCTTTCTCAGCCAGGTTGCCATACAGGATTTGCAGATGCCCCGTTTTCTTAAGGGCTTGTTCGATCGGGTAAATGATTTTTTGTGTTTCGAAATCCAGATCGGGGACACCTGCCAAATTCTCTGCTATCGTTTTACCGGTTACTGTCAAACAATCGCCATGCAACAGACCTTTTTGCAAAAGATATTTCATAACAGACGGCACACCGCCATGCTCATGCAGGTCCTGCATCAAGTATTTTCCAGAGGGTTTGAAATCGGCCAGCACAGGAATTTTGTCACTGATAGTTTGAAAATCATCCTGCGAAAATTTTACATCCACACTTTTTGCCATCGCTATCAGGTGCAATACGGCATTGGTGCTTCCACCCAATACCATGATAACGGTTACAGCATTCTCAAATGCTTTCCTGGTCATGATATCGTAAGGCTTTATATCTTTTTCAAGCAGTAGCCGGATGGCCTTTCCTGCTGCCATACATTCATTTTTTTTGTCTTCACTCAGCGCCGGGTTGGATGAGGAATAAGGCAGACTCATGCCCAACGCTTCTATAGCAGATGCCATGGTGTTTGCCGTGTACATGCCTCCGCAGGCACCAGCACCAGGGCAGCTGTTCATTACAATACCCTTAAAATCCTCGTCACTTAACTGCCCTGCTATTTTTTTTCCTAACGCTTCAAAAGCTGAAACAATATTTAAATCTTCTCCTTTATAATGACCAGGTGCAATAGTGCCGCCATATACCATGATGGAAGGACGGTTTAATCGTCCCATGGCCATGATGCTACCCGGCATATTTTTATCGCAACCGGGTAAAGCAATGACAGCATCATAATATTGTGCACCACAAACGGCCTCTATTGAATCTGCAATTATATCACGGCTCACCAGGGAATACCGCATTCCATCGGTTCCATTGCTGATGCCATCACTAACACCAATGGTATTAAAGATCAGGCCCACCAACTCATTGTCCCAAACACCCTGCTTCACAATTTTAGCTAAGTCATTCAGGTGCATATTGCAGGTATTTCCATCATAGCCCATACTTACAACACCGACCTGCGCTTTTTTAAGATCATCGTCAGTTAAACCAATGCCATATAACATGGCTTGTGCTGCAGGTTGTGTAGGATCCTGTGTAATCGTCTTGCTGTATTTATTCAATTCCATTATGCCGGCTCTAATGTTGATTTATATTTTTTTTCTATCACCTTATCTTTATAAATGTCCTGGATCTTTTTGCTGATGGTTTCATTCCATGGCTTTGGAAATTTTACTTCGTCCAAACTTTCCCACCCAATTACCTCCGCTGCGGTACCACAAAAGAAGGCTGCGTCTGCTTTTTTTAAATCTTCCGTGGTGAATAATTTTTCTTCAACAGGTATCCCCATGTCTTTGCATATTTCAATTACCGTTGCCCTGGTAATGCCTGGTAAAATATTTCCTGCAGGCGGCGTAATTAATCTGCCGTCCTTTTCAATAAAGACATTTGCACCTGGTCCTTCAGCAACAAAACCATTCATGTCGTTTAGTAATGCTTCATCAAACCCTGCAGCCTTCGCTTCCTGGCTGGCCAGGATTGAATTCACATAATGTCCTCCTGCTTTTGCTTCAATCTTAAATCCTTTCGGGTTGGGTCGTTCAAAAGATGAGGTTAAAACCTTTAAAAGTTTTTCACCAAGAAAAGGCTGCATTTCCCATACTTCAATAACGATAAAGGATTCAGTATTTTTTACAAAACTCATATTAGCAGGAGCATACACTACCGGTCTTATATAGGCATCTGCCAGGTTATTTCTTTTTAATACTTCGTAGGTTACCCGGATCAATTCATTGCTTTTCCAGCGGTAAGGCATATTTAAGGCCAGGGCTGACTGCTCCAGGCGATCATAATGTTCTTTTTCTTTAAAAATTTTTGTTTTGCCATCGGCTGTTTTATAGGATCGGATTCCTTCAAATACCGAATAGCCATAGTGCAATGACTGGCTAAAAAAATCCATTTTAGCTTCCGACGCTTTTACAAAATCTCCGTTTAGCCAAAGGACCGTATTGTCATTATAGTAATTTGCCATGTTTTATTTTTTTTGGGGGTAAAAAAAACCCGCCTTTTTCGGAGGCGGGTCTTTGTATTTCGTTTTTGATTTTTTTACATACAGAATCCACCTTTAGTTATCCCAGGAATAAGAAGCACCACCACAATGAGAACTACCGTAGTTAAATTGATGATGATATTTTTTTTACTGTTCAATCTGAAAGATGTTGTATTACGAATATACACCCACCTCATTGAAAAAACAAATTCTGCAAAACTTCTTTTGCATGATCTGTTTCAATTTTATTTATAAGAACTCTTTAGTAATACAAGGGAACATAGGATACTACCCAGCTGTTTAATCGGATTTATTTTTATTGAAAATGTTCGCTTATATTATAGTTGATTTACTCAGCTCAATATTTTCACTCTGGCTTGATCCCGGAATTTTTCCTGCCACATAATCACTGATCAATTCTCCGATCACCGAAGTGAAATAAAAATTAACGGGGTCAATATCTTTCGTAACAAAACCATTCTGCAATGTCCATGTCACAGCTTCACGTACAATATCTGCCTCTTCCTTTAATTCAAAATAATCAAGCAACATAGCGGCAGATAGAACAGATCCCAGGGGATTGGCAATATCCTTTCCTGCTGCCTGGTGGTATGATCCATGGATTGGTTCAAACAGGGCCGCTCCATTCCCGATTGAAGCAGATGGTAACAATCCCAATGAGCCACTGATTACGCTGGCTTCGTCGCTGATGATATCACCAAACATATTTTCAGTGAGCACCACATCAAATTGTTTTGGATTAAGTATAATCTGCATAGCTGCATTATCAACAAACATATAATCCACGGTTATTTCCTTATACTGAGCGGCCATTTCCTGCACCACTTTTCTCCACAACCTTGAAGTTTCCAATACATTGGCTTTATCGACAAGCAATAATTTTTTCTTTCTTTTCCTGGCATATTGAAAGGCCAGGTGGGCTATGCGTTCAATTTCATCCCGGCTGTAGGTACATTCATCTGTTGCAATTGTACCTTCTGCATTTGTTTCTTTTTTTCCAAAATAGATTCCCCCGGTGAGCTCACGGAAAATAACAAAATCTACCCCTTCAATATTTTTTGGTTTTAAAGGTGACAGGTGTTGAAGCGAGGGGTAGGTATTTACCGGGCGGATATTGGCATATAGCTCCAGTGACTTGCGAAGTTTTAATAATCCCTGTTCCGGCCTTACTTTGGCAGATGGGTCATTATCATATTTCGGATGACCGATGGCACCAAAAAGTATAGCATCGCTTTTCAAACAAATATCAATGGTTTCATCGGGTAAAGCGCTGCCGGTTTTTTCAATAGCATCGGCACCCATTAAACACCCGGTGTAATTAAATTCATGGTTGAATGTTTCTGCAATTGAATTGAGAACGCGTACGGATTGCCTTGTTACTTCCGGTCCTATGCCATCTCCTTCTATGACTGCGATATTTTTTTTCATATACTAAATCCAGGGCAGGATTATTTAATATTTTAAATACTAAAATGCTTTTTCTTTTTCGTAGTTGATGATGTCCTCTTTTATACTTAATAAATAGTCTATGTCATTGTATCCATTGAGCAGGCAGGTTTTTTTATAATCACTTATATCAAAATGTTCAAACGGTATTATATCTCCCGATGCCTGGCCAGGTTCTTTCAGTGAGATCGTTTGTTTTTCAAGATCAATATGAAGAAGGGTGCCAGGATCCATTTCTGATGCCTGAAATATTCTCTTTAAAAAATCTTCAGAAACGGTAACTGGCAGCACTCCATTATTAAGAGCATTGTTTTTAAAAATATCCGCAAAGAAGCTTGAAACAACAGCACGAAAACCAAAATCAAGAATGGCCCAGGCCGCATGTTCTCTCGACGAACCGCAACCAAAATTTTTGCCCGCTACCAGTATTTCGCCTTTGTACCGTGATTGATTTAATGCGAAATCTGCTTTTGGTTTTGTTTCATCATTATTTTCATAACGCCAGTCGCGGAAAAGATTTTTTCCAAATCCGTCTTTGGTTGTTGATTTTAAAAAACGGGCAGGTATGATCTGGTCCGTATCAATATTTTCAATATTGATGGGAACAAATGTGCTGGTAATTGATATTAATGGTTTCATTCTATATTAAAACTATATGCCTGTTGATATGTTGATTTTACCTGGTTTAATTTAATAATTCTCTAACATCTGTTATTACGCCGGTAATAGCTGCAGCCGCCGCAGTCATCGGGCTAGCCAGCAATGTCCGGGCTCCGGCTCCCTGTCTTCCTTCAAAGTTTCTGTTTGATGTAGAAACGCAATATTTTCCCGCAGGTATTTTATCCTCGTTCATTCCCAGGCAGGCTGAACATCCTGGCTGGCGAAGCATGAAACCTGCTTCTTCGAATATCTTATCAATGCCTTCATGTTTTGCCTGCGCCTCTACCTGTTTGCTTCCCGGCACGATCCAGACTTCAACATCCTTTGCTTTCTGTTTGCCTTTAACAAAAGAAGCAACCATGCGCAGGTCTTCAATACGTGAGTTGGTACAACTTCCTATAAAAACATAATCAACCTTCTTGCCCTTTATATTATCACCGGCAGTTAATCCCATATACTGCAATGATTTTTCAAAGGAGGCTTTTTCCTTTTCACTTATGTCGCCCAATGATGGAATGTGCCCGCTGATGCCAATTCCCATACCCGGATTAGTGCCATAAGTTATCATAGGCTCAATATCTTTTGCTGCTATATTTATCTCCTTGTCAAAAGCAGCATCCTCATCACTATATAGTGTTTTCCAATAGTCTGATGCCCCAGTCCATTCTTCACCTGCGGGAGCAAATTTTCTTCCCTTTATATATTCAAACGTTGTTTCATCCGGTGCTATTAATCCGCAACGGGCACCCATTTCAATGCTCATATTGCATATAGTCATGCGGGCTTCCATAGAAAGAGACCGGATAGCAGAGCCGGCAAACTCAACAGCATAACCGGTGGCGCCGCTTGCTGATAATTTGGAAAGAATATATAATACAATGTCTTTACTTACTACTCCCTTGTTCAACTCACCATCAATATTGATACGCATTAATAAAGGCTTTGTCTGTAAAAGGCATTGCGTGGTCATAACCATTTCCACTTCACTTGTTCCAATACCAAAAGCTATATTACCAAAAGCGCCATGTGTTGAGGTATGGCTATCACCGCAAACGATGGTCATACCCGGTTGCGTTATTCCTAATTCAGGCCCAATAACATGGACGATACCCTGGTACTGGTGGCCCAGGCCGTATAATTCTATGTCGTGTTCCTTACAATTTTTATTCAATGCTTCTACCTGCCTCCTTGATAATTCTTCTTTGATTGGCAAATGCTGGTCGATAGTAGGAACATTGTGATCGGCTGTTGCTACCACCTGCCTGGGACGAAAGACTTTAATGCCTCTGTTGTTTAGGCCTGTAAAAGCCTGCGGGCTTGTTACTTCATGAATAAAATGTTTGTCGATATACAAAACGGAAGGGCCACCCTCTATGGTTTTGACAATATGCTTGTCCCAGATCTTTTCAAATAATGTTTTTGCCATATTGCAATCAATAAAATTTTTACCTGTTTACCTCTTATCAAAAAATGATATTCACTGGCGGCTTATACAACTTCCGCCACATATTCCTTTGCCAGTAATATGAGGTCCTCATCAGCCACTTCTTTTTTTATATCCGCCACTTTTAAAAATTCAATATATAAGACGTCGATATCATTTCTTTTGTATTGATAACCCAGTTTGTGAAAGCGGTGTGCCAGGGCAGACCGGCCACTCCTTGCGGTCAGAACAATCTTTGATCCGGCGGCGCCTACTTCCTCGGGGTTGATTATTTCATATGTCAAAGAATCTTTCAGGAAACCATCCTGGTGAATACCTGAGGAGTGAGAGAATGCATTAGATCCCACGATAGCCTTATTGGGTTGAACAGGCATGCGCATGGTTTCCGATACCAGTGCACTGATGGGATTAAGTTGCTTTGTTTTAATATTGGTGTAATAACCCAGTTTATGATGTTGTTTCAAAATCATTACAACTTCTTCGAGAGAAGTATTACCGGCTCTCTCGCCAAGGCCATTGATGGTACATTCTATTTGCCGTGCGCCATTTAAAACACCTGAGATGGAATTGGCTGTTGCCAGGCCCAGGTCATTATGACAATGGCAACTGATGATCGCCTTGTCAATATTCGGCACATTGTTGACCAGGTAGGCAATTTTTTCTCCGTATTGATGCGGCAGGCAATACCCGGTAGTGTCGGGAATGTTTACTACCGTTGCGCCGGCTTTGATAACGGCTTCAATCACTCTTGCCAGGTAATCGTTATCGGTACGGCCGGCATCTTCCGCATAAAATTCTACTTCATCCACAAAATTTTTGGCCCATTTTACACACTGGATTGCTCTTTCAAGTATTTCTTCCCGGGTAGAGTTAAATTTAGATTTGATATGCAGATCCGAAGTCCCGATGCCGGTATGAATGCGTGGACGCTTAGCTGGTTTTAATGATGCGGCGGCTACTTCAATATCCTTTAGAACGGCACGTGTCAACCCACAAACGGTTGTATTCTTTATCACCTTTGCTATTTCATTTACTGATTCAAAATCGCCCGGGGAGGAGATAGGAAAGCCGGCTTCAATAATATCAACTCCCAGTTCTTCCAGTACAAGAGCCAATTGAATTTTTTCTTTAGTATTCAATTTGCAACCCGGTATCTGCTCACCATCCCGAAGGGTGGTATCAAAGATGTGGATTTTGCCGTCAGCCATAATTAATTGATATATTGTGAATGATAAAAATGACAGGCTGCTTATTTTTGTATTGCTTGCTACCTGAATAGCCATAAAATTTTCCCGGACAAGGATACCTGCCTGCGAAAATCTTATGACGATTACAAGGATCCTATTATAAACCGGACCATATGCCTATGAAACAAACAGCCTGCCCCACTAAGGTATCTTACTTAAGTATATGGTTAAAACCAAAATTGGCCTCGTTTTACAGAGTTTAAAAGCAGGAAATTGCTCTGAAAGGCTTAGCAGTAAAGGATTTTAAATCAGACGAATTACGATGCCCAACCGATCTACAGACGCCCTTTTTCAACTGGTAAAATCACTGGAAAAGTCAGAAAAGCGGAATTTTAAGCTTTATGTAAAGCGAAATTCTTCCAGTGAGAACCTGAAGACCATACAGCTTTTTGATGCACTTGAAAAAATGAATGACTATGACGAGCGGGTCATCCTGAAGAAGAACAGGTCTATCACCAAGCAGCAATTGTCCAATATTAAGGCGCAACTGTACAAACAGATACTGTCCAGTTTGCGCATCATTAAAGACGAAAACAATATCGACATCCAGTTGCATGAACAAATGGACCATGCCCGCATATTGTTTAATAAAGGTCTTTACCTGCAAAGTCTGAAAGCGCTGGACCGGTTGAAGGAATTGGCCAGGAATTATCACCAGGTAACCTATATGCAACAAGCCCTTTTTTTTGAAAAGAAAATTGAGGTTCTGTATATCACCCGCAGCATGCAAAACCGGGCGGATCAGCTAAGCCAGGAAGCGGATGACGTGAATAATTCACTTACCCTGGTCAATAAATTATCCAACCTGGCGCTGCAATTATATAGCTGGTATATTCAGCATGGCCATGCCCGCAATGAAAAAGATATCCGGAGTATTAAATTGTTTTTTGAAACCAACCTGCCTGAAGGCGCTGCTGCGGCCAAGGGGTTTTATGAAAAACTATACCTCTACCAGGGATACAGTTGGTATCATTTTATCCGGCTGGATTTTTTGCAATACTATCGCTACTGCCAGCGATGGGTAGATCTTTTTGAAAAAAATCCGGATATGTTAAAGGTGGAAACCGCCAGTTATATAAAAGGAATGCACAACCTGATGGGAGCACATTTTGACCTGCTCAATCATGAAAAACTGGCTGAAGCCATCAAACAATTTGAAAAATTTGCCCGCCATAAACTAGTAACACAGAACGATAATAACCGCATACTGGCTTATCAATACCTGTACACAGCAAGGATCAATTTATATTTTTTGCAGGGCACATTTAATAAAGGCCTGCTGATGGTGCCCCACCTGGAAGAGATGCTGAAAGATTATGGCCTTTACCTGGATACACACCGGGTGCTCATCTTTTATTATAAGATCGCCTGCCTGTATTTCGGGAGTGGTAATAATGAAAAAGCTATTGATTACCTGAACCGGATCATTCATCAAAAATCAGGGTTGCGCAGCGATCTTCAGTGCTATTCCCGGTTATTGCACCTGATAGCGCATTATGAACTGGGCAATTTCGAATTACTGGAATACCTGATCAAATCCGTTTATCGCTTTATGGCGAAAATGGAAAGCCTGAGTAAAGTAGAGGAAGCCATTTTTACTTTCTTGCGACAATCGTTTCATGTAGGAGCCCATGCTCTGAAACCGGAATTTGAAAAGTTACATTCCACTTTGAAAAAATATGAGAACAATCCTTTGGAAAGAAGAGCCTTTGCTTACCTGGATGTTATTTCATGGCTGGAAAGTAAAATAAGAAATGTAGAAGTACAGGAGGTGGTGAGGGAGCGATATTTTAAGAGAGGAAAATAACGTAACATTATACGAACTGTTTATTTTCCCGTTAAAAAAAACTTAACACACCATAGGGGTAATTCATTTGCCGGTTGTCCCTTTTATAAATCATCTTGACAGGGAATACTCATATTTTAGCAGGATACCAGTTAGTAAAAGTGGAACAAAGCAATACCGCCGTTATCAGGTCAATGGCACCAACAGGTGAAATGGCTTTCGAACAGCTATTTAAAATGCATTTCAGGGGTCTGCATGCCTACGCCAATACCATTATAAAAGACCAGGCGATGGCAGAGGAGATCGTACAGAATGTATTCTTTAAGGTTTGGGAAAAAAGGCAACTCCTTGCAATAGAAACTTCACCCAAGGCATATCTCTACAAAGCGGTTTATCATGATTGCCTGAATTATCTGAAGCATAAAAAAATAAAATCTGTTCATGCCATGCATGTTGTTCGTCAGTCTGAAAGGCAGGTGGAAAATGCATCCGGTAAATTATTAATGGGCGAATTGAATGAGCGTATTCACACTGCAATGAATGAACTGCCCGAACAATGCCGCAGCATTTTTCAAATGAGCCGATTTGAAGGATTAAAATACCAGGAGATAGCTGATGAAATGGGCTTGTCTGTAAAAACGATAGAAAATCAAATGGGAAAAGCATTAAAATTATTACGTATAAAGCTGGTCAATTTCTTACCATTAATTATTTTATCAATTCTCAGTTTATAAAGAAAACCATTTTGGAAAACGACACACTCGATAAGATGGATGAACTGCTGGTAAAATACCTGGCTGATGAGGCCACGCCACCGGAACAAACAATGGTGGAAGAATGGATCAGTTTGAACACAATCAACCGCCAGTATTTTCTCCATTTTCAACAGATATGGAACGAAAGTCAAAAAGTAGCGGCTACTGCAACAGCTGATGAAAATAAGGCCTGGCAACGCTTTCAAAAAAAGATAAAAACTGCGGATCAGGCAAAAAGAAAAACCCGGATCCCTGGCTGGTGGCGGGTGGCCGCAAGCATTCTGTTTATTGCCGGTGCTGCATGGCTAACGGTCTCTATAATAAATAATCAATCCGTATCTCCGGAAATGCAGCGTATTACTTCCGTTAATGAGGTAATTAAAGATACGCTGCCTGATGGTTCTGTTGCCACACTCAACAAACATTCTGCGTTAACTTATCCTTCTTCATTCAAAGGAAAAACCCGGAATGTAAAACTGAAAGGAGAAGCCTTTTTTAGCGTAAAACCTGACAGGCAAAAGCCATTTATTATCGAGGCAAATGATGTGCAGGTAAAAGTGGTGGGTACTTCTTTTAATATCAGAACGGATAACGGATCAACCGAAGTGATCGTGGAAACCGGTATGGTGCAGGTAACAAAAAATGGCA
>JBPPMM010000398.1:0-2706 GCA_051306075.1 Chitinophagaceae bacterium | reverse complement strand
TTGCTGGTAGAAACAGTAATTAGTTATTTTATTCCATTGATCATTTCTTCGGTAATCGGCGCCCTGTGTTCAAAAATAATTTTAAAGGAATCTTCTCTTTTTAATTTCGTTTTACAGGAATCCTTTAATTATAAATATGTACCCTATTACATTGTATTGGGTGTACTGGCCGGTTTTATTTCTCTTTATTATGCCCGTATGTTCAAAAGAACTGAAATAAAACTACATGTATGGAAAATGAACGGATATAAAAAGGCGATAGCAGGCGGACTGGTATTACTTTGTATTTATTTTGTTTTCCCTCCCCTATTTGGGGAAGGGTATGAAAGTGTAAAATTGGTGGCCAACGGAGCACTGAATAGTTTTCCGGATAATACAACCTTGTTTTCCAAATTAGGTGAGAATTGGAGCATTATTGCCTTTGCCGCCTTGATTGTTTTATTTAAACCCGTTGCGGCCGGTATTACCATCGGAAGTGGTGGCAATGGTGGAAATTTTGCACCTTCACTTTTTACCGGCGCTTATCTTGGTTTCTTTTTTTCCAGGTTACTCAACAGTACCCCATGGATAAAAATTCCGGAAGGCAATTTTAGCCTGGTGGGTATGGCCGGTGTATTAAGTGGCGTGATGTATTGCCCGCTTACCGCTATCTTTTTGATAGCAGAAATTACGAATGGCTATGAATTGTTTATTCCATTAATGCTGGTTTCATCCATTTCATTTTTTATCGTGAAAAGTTATGAACCCTACTCAATGGAAACAAAAAAACTGGCCATGGAAGGACAGATATTTACGCATAAAAAAGAAAAGAATATTCTTACGTCAATAAGCCTCGACAGTATGTTGCGGGACAGTTATGAAAGTATCAGTATGGATAAAAAATTAAAGGACCTTATTGAAATTATAAAAGGTAGTGAAAAAAATATTTTTGCTGTAGAAGACGAGAAAGGAAAATTTGTAGGAATTATAGAATTAAATGATATAAAGCGAAGGCTTTTTCAACCTGAACAATTTGATAAAGTTTTTGTGAAATCCATTATGAAAAAGCCTGCCGCTATTTTACAACAGGGCCAGGACATGCACTCCGTTATGGAAAAATTTGATATTACACAAAGTTGGTACTTGCCAGTACTGAACAAGGAAAAAAAATTCGTTGGTTTCATTTCTAAAACCAAACTCTTTAATAAATACAGGGAAATACTTGCATCGCAGGGAGATTTGTACGAGGATAAATAAAATAGAGGCAGTGATTAAAAAAACAGCGTTGTGCCTTCCTGGTCTGGTAAGAATTCTGATAAATTACTCCTGCACATATCTATTTTTACAAGCGAATTATAAGCGAGACTCCAGCATTGCGTCCATCAGATGGCCATACGCCCGGACCAGGATAAAATGATGGTCGCTTAGTAAAATATTGCTTATTGGTCACATTATTAATATTGAATCTTGCTTCAAGGTTTTTACTAAACCTGAAGGAAGCATTCATATCAACTATTCCATAGGAAGGCACCAAACCAACTGCACCAGTTGTTTTAGGAGGTTCTGACGTATTTAATGCGTCTGCAAATGATTCACCCGTGTAACTGTATAATGTTGAAAAGCTGAATTTTTTATACCGTAGCGCAACTCCGTTGCGGGTAATCAGGTCAGGGGCACTCTCCACTTTGTTGCCATTAATATTGATGTTTACATTTCCTGATTTTACAATAGCATTCTTATACCGGGCATGCAGTAATGCAGTTGATGTAAAAAGAGATAACCCGATTTTTCTTCCTAAAAACCAATCTGCCTGCATAAATATTTCAGCTCCCTTCGACAAGGAATTACCTATATTAGTTCTATATGTATAAAAAGCCCCGTTATTATCCGTTTCCGCCAGGGTGCCAAAACGATTGTTATACCTGAGCAAAAAACCATTCACATCCCATCTCAAAAATCGCCAGCTTCCTCTGAATCCTAACTCAGCGTTATAGCCTTTGGCATCTTTTATTTTGGGATCCACTTTTTCATATAGAGAGCCGGGAATAAGATCCTTAAAAAGCATAGGATGGTAAGCCTGTGACCAGCCCCCATACCACTCAACATTATCCCGTGGCTTATAGGAAAAATTAATACCCAATAGCGGAAACTCATGTTTAATAGTAACCGGGAGATCATTACCGGGATAGTAATTAATTGTTCCGCTCATATCTGTTTGACCTATTTCCATCCTCGCTCCTGCATTGACAGAAAAATTATTCAATACCTGGAACCTGTTCTCAGCAAACAACGCCACATTTTTAGTTTTTAAATGTACATCCCGACCCCAGGCCGGATCAACAAGCGTCATATCAAAATCACTGCCGGTTGTGCCTTTTCCTAATTGTGTACGGTGCAGATCATTATTCATGTATTGTATGCCTGCTGCCAGTGTATTGAGATGCTTACCGGGGGAATATTGATGTAATATCCGGAGTTCCGTAGTGTAACTATTAAAGCGGTCAATATCTACCTGGCGGTTGTTGTATTGCCCTGTTGATGCATTAATAGTGTCTCTTATATTAGTTGGCTTATCAAACAATACACTGTTTCTTTTTCCCAATACGGCTGATAACGTTAATTGCAATCTTGTTTGTGAAGCGATCTGCCAGTTTAGATTAAAAGAAGGAACGTGAATATCAGGGGAAAAATAATTTCTTGAGCGGGTAGCTTGCCTGGGAGCAGCAT
>JBPPMM010000390.1:0-16236 GCA_051306075.1 Chitinophagaceae bacterium | reverse complement strand
AACGTTAATTTTGATTACTCATTTATAAAAAGCCATCTTTCTGCAAGCCAGCTTAATCTGCAATGCAAAAAACTTTGCACGGTAAGACTTACCCGCAAAATATTTCCGGGCCTTTCATCATATAGCCTGGGAAACCTATGTCACTCACTGGGTATCACAATCCATGATCGACACCGGGCTGGTGGTGACACGCAAGCAACCGTCACTCTCTTTCAATTATTACTAAACCGCGACAAGGAGACGATTATAGAAAAGAGCTTGTTAAAAAATTCGAAGGAACAAATATTGCCGCCTCATGTGTCAAAAGAGGATTTTGAACGATTGCCTTATACTCCCGGGGTCTATTATTTTCACAACGAGAAGGGAAAGATTGTTTATGTTGGCAAAGCAAAAAATATACGCTACAGGGTCAACAGCCATTTCAGTAACAATTCGGAAAGCAGGCAGAAACAAAATTTCTTACGCCATGTTTATTCCATCAGTTTTCAATCGTGCGCCACAGAATTGATGGCCCATATTCTTGAATCAACGGAAATAAAAAAGTGGTGGCCCATTTTTAATTTCTCTCAAAAAAATGCAGAGCAGGTTTATGCCATTTTTATGTACGAAGATCAAAACGGATACTGCCGGCTGGCAATTGAAAAGAATAAGCAACACCTGAAACCAGTTCATACTTTTCACTACCTGGCTGAGGGGCATTCAATATTGCGAAAACTGATACGGGATTATAATCTTTGTCCAAAACTTTGTTTTATTCAAACTGCCCCTTCAACTTGTGATGGCCTCCTGGAAAAATATTGTTACGGAGCCTGTGAAAAACTTGAAACCCCCGCCCTTTACAATCTCCGGGTTATGGAAGCTATTAATTCCCTTACCACAAAACCGTCTTATGCCATTTTTGAAAATGGGCTGAATGCCGGAGAAAAATCCTGTGTACTTATTTTAGAAGGCAGATTCTATGGGATGGGATATGTTTCCGGGGATGTACAGGTTATGGATTCTGAAATTTTAAAAAATCTGCTGACGCCGTATAAGGAAAATCTTTTTATTCGAAATGTTGTTAATTCTTACGCGGCAAAATTTCCTGAAAAGTTAAAATTATTCTCTCCGTCGAAACTTCAATCCAGCCATTGAAAATTTTCTGCTAACGGCATTTCAGAAAATACTTCCCTTATTACATCAGGTGGTGTTGCCAGTTTCCTTTTTGCAGTATTTAACCATGCTCCGTCAACGGTAATAATAGCAGCAATAGTATCTGAGCTTTTTAAAACTTCATGCTGAATGGTCCAGCGGGAAAAATCCTTTTTAGCCTTTAGGATTTTAAAATTGATAGCAACTTCATCACCCAAACGAATTTCTTTTTTAAAAATACATTCCTCCCGTAATAAAATAGGGCCAATTTCTAATTTTTGCATCAATTCCGTTGTCAGACTATGTCCAACAAAAAAGGATATCCGGCAAAAGGCCCCCCAATCATAATAAACAGAATGCCGGAGATGTGCATTGGGATCAAGGTCAGACCACCGGACCTGAACCTTTCTGGTAAAATTATCCATCTGCTAATATAAATCATGCAGGTTAAATTAACAGTTAATCGTGTTCAAATTCGAATGAGTGACTTTACTTTTGCACCACAATTAAAAATCATGAAATGCGTTATTCTTATTCAATTTTATACAACAATCATGAATGAAGAGGGATTGATTGATTATTAATATACGGACCCGGTTCAGAAAACATAGTGGTCTTTTGAAAACTCAAAAAAAAACAAATGAAGAAAGTATTTTTATTAGTTACGGTTTTTTCAATAATGGCAGCTGCTTTTGCTCAAACTAAGCCCCAGGCCAAGACTTCCGCTCCAATTACTAATAAATCTGTCCCTGTTAATTCCAAAACTACCCTGAAAACATTGAATGACTCGGTTAGCTATGCAATTGGCGTTAGCGTTGCCAGTTTTTACAAGCAGCAGGGAATTACCAGCCTGAATTCGGCACTGGTGTCCAAAGCAATAAATGATGTATTGGCAGGCAAAAAAGCCATTTTAGACGAGGAAACCTGTAATACTGTTGTAACGAAAATGATGACCAGCATGCAGGAGACAAAATCGAAGCCCACTATTGAATCAGGAAAGGCTTTTTTGGCAAAAAACAAAACAAGGCCTGAAATAAAAACTACAGCCAGTGGTATACAATACGAAGTAATTACAGAAGGAACGGGTTTGAAACCCCTGGCGAAAGACAGCGTCACGGTTAATTACAGAGGTACCCTGATCGACGGAACTGAATTTGACAATTCTTATACCAGGGGTGAGCCCATCACTTTTCCATTAAACCGGGTAATTCCGGGTTGGACCGAAGGATTACAATTAATGAGTGTAGGTTCAAAATATAAATTATACATACCTTATACACTTGCTTATGGATCAAATGACCAGGGACCTATTCCCGGAGGTTCAACCCTGATCTTCGAAGTAGAGTTATTAGATGTAAAACAGGCTAAATAATCTGCTGAACAGCTTTTTTTTCTTTGGCCCAATACAGGGCTTTTTGAAACTGCTCTTCAGGAGAAAGGTTGGTGTTGTCAAGCACAATGGCATCATCAGCCTTTTTTAATGGACTGATCTCCCGGTGCGAGTCAATATAATCCCGCATCTCCAGGTTATATTTTACTTCCTCAATTGTAATATTTGGATTTTTTTCATACAGCTCTTTAAAGCGACGTTCCACTCTGACTGCATTATCTGCAGTCATAAAAATCTTTAGTTCAGCATCAGGGAAAACAACAGTACCAATGTCTCTGCCGTCCATAACGATCCCTTTTCTTCTCCCCATCTTTTGCTGCTGAGCTACCGCAAACGAACGTACTTCCCTTATTGCGGCAACATCACTAACTTTTTCGGCTATTACCAGGTCGCGGATTACGTATTCAACATTTTCGTCATTCAGATATATTTCACTCGTTTCATTCATTTCGTTAAACTGAAATTCTATGTGAATTTCTTTTAATGCGGAAAGTACTTCCTTCTTATCTGTCCAGTCAATATGATTGCGGAGAAAATAAAGAGTAATCGCCCTGTACATAGCACCACTATCAACATAAACGTAACCTAATTTTTTAGCCAGTTGCTTTGCCAGTGTACTCTTACCGCAACTCGACCAGCCATCGATTGCTATGATAATTTTTTTTGTCATTAACTACCCGCCTGAAAGGCGAAAAATGATTGGGGTGTTGAAGAATTAAATTTAATCCGGCATCGCACAAAAATAAAAAGGAGCGCCTTATAAAAGCACTCCTTCACAATTTATTATTAATTAATTTATGCCTTGGATTTTGTTTCCGTTTTCTTAAATGAAAACACCAACTTACTGTTTTCTTTATCCAGTCCGGCCTCTAATACATCTCCCGCTTTGACATTCATATTTAAAATTTCTTCAGCCAGCGGATCTTCCAGGTATTTTTGAATAGCCCTGTGCAAAGGACGGGCACCAAACTGAACGTCATATCCCTTCTCAGCCAGGAACGCTTTCGCATCTTCTGCTAAAGTAAGGCTGAATCCAAGATTGGCCAGTCTTTTCATTACACCCTTCATCAGGATATCTATAATATTAAATATATTTTCTCTTGTCAGGCTGTTGAAAATAACTATATCGTCAATCCTGTTCAGAAATTCAGGTGAGAAAGTTTTTTTCAATGCTTTTTCTATTACGGCTTTGTTGGCATCATCTTCATTTTCGACCCTTGACGATGTAGCAAAACCGACACCTGCACCAAAATCTTTTAATTGACGAACACCAATATTCGAGGTCATGATGATCAGTGTATTCTTAAAATTAATCTTACGACCCAGTCCATCTGTCAATTGACCATCATCTAATACCTGCAAAAGAATGTTATAAATATCCGGGTGAGCTTTTTCAATTTCATCCAATAGGATAACGCTGTAAGGCTTCCTTCGTACTCTTTCCGTTAACTGACCGCCTTCTTCATAACCAACATATCCAGGAGGAGCGCCAATTAGCCGACTTACAGTGAATTTCTCCATATACTCACTCATATCTATACGGACAAGGGCATCTTCTGAATCAAACATATACCTGGCCAGCGCTCTTGCCAGCTCTGTTTTACCTACACCGGTAGGCCCAAGAAATATAAACGTACCAATTGGCTTTTTTGGATCTTTCAACCCAACCCGGTTACGCTGAATGGCTTTTACCACTTTTTGAAGGGCTTCGTCCTGACCAATAACCATTTCCCGCATATCATCCGACATTTTACGGAGTTTATCCGTTTCCGCCTGCACCATTCTTTTAACCGGAATGCCTGTCATCATACTTACCACTTCCGCAATAGCTTCTTCATCGATGGGATAACGCTTGTGCTTACTTTCTTCCTCCCAATCCAATTTGGCCTTTTCCAAATCCTCGGCCAGGCGTTTTTCAGTATCACGCAATGAAGCAGCTTCCTCAAACTTCTGGCTCTTTACTACTTTATTCTTCTCATTTTTTACATCTTCTATTTTCTTTTCGAGGTCAACGATATTCTGGGGAACATTAATATTCTTTAAATGCACTCTGGCCCCTACTTCATCCAAAACATCAATCGCTTTATCGGGTAATAAACGATCCGTAATATACCGGTCACTTAATTTGACACAGGCATCGATGGATTCGTCATTGTAGGTCACATTGTGATAATCTTCGTATTTTGATTTGATGTTATTCAATATCTGAATGGTTTCATCCACACTCGGTGGCTCTATCAACACTTTTTGAAAACGACGATCCAGAGCGCCATCTTTTTCTATATACATTCTATATTCATCCAACGTAGAGGCACCAATGCATTGTAATTCTCCCCTGGCCAGAGCGGGTTTAAAAATATTGCTTGCGTCCAGAGAACCACTGGCTCCGCCTGCACCAACAATGGTGTGTAACTCATCAATAAAAAGAATGACATCACGGTTCTTCTCCAGTTCATTCATAATTGCCTTCATTCTTTCTTCAAACTGGCCACGGTATTTGGTACCCGCCACCAGGGCGGCCAGATCAAGTGAAATAACCCTCTTATCAAATAAAACCCGTGATACCTTTCTTTGTACAATACGAAGCGCTAATCCTTCTACAATGGCCGTTTTACCAACACCCGGCTCACCAATTAATATAGGATTATTCTTTTTTCTTCGGGAAAGAATCTGAGAAACTCTTTCTATTTCTGATTCGCGGCCCACTATGGGGTCCAGAGATCCTGATTCTGCCAGTTTGGTAATATCACGTCCAAAATTATCCAGAACAGGTGTTTTGCTTTTTACACTAGCGCTACTTTGTTTAGACCCTTTTTGCTGCGAATATTTTTTCTCATCTTCAAAGTCATCTTCATTCTCATCGGTAAATTCGGCCCTGGGATCGCTTGATTTTACAATGCCTAATTCCTGGCGAAAAAGATCATAGTCCACGTCAAATTGATTTAAGATTTGAGTTGCGATGTTTTCTTTATTTTTCAAAATGGAGAGCATCAGGTGTTCCGTTTCTACTGTGGTACTTTTCAGAGCTTTTGCTTCAAGAACAGTTACACGTATAACTTTTTCTGCCTGCTTGGTCAAAGGAAGACTATTGATATTGGCGATATTCTTACCCGTTTTATCTTTGACGGCCAACTCAATTTCTTTGCGAAGTTCGTACAGATCTACATTAAAGCTCTTTAGTATACGGACGGCTGTATTATCCCCCTCCCGGATTAATCCGAGCAAGAGATGTTCGGTACCTATAAAATCATTTCCTAATCGTAAAGCTTCCTCTCTGCTGAATGAAATGATCTCTTTTACCTGGGCTGAAAAATTATTATCCATATTTAGATAATTAGTTGTGTTACAATATTAACAAATATATTTGGTTCCTGCTTCTCCGTACTTATAAACGGATTGTTGATAAACTTAGTTGTATGAAAGTCAAAATAGATACCAAAGAAAGATTTCATGCCATCACGCTGCCCGGCAACTCTCTTTCTGCTACTATGACAGAAGATCTGAACGCTTGCTTAATTCCCTACCTGCAAAATGACGTTAAGAGTGTTGTGTTAATCTTAAGAGACATTCAGAGTATGGATATTGCTGCTGCGAAAAAGATGGTTTCTATCCAGCAAACCTTTTATGAAAGTAATGCTTCTTTTGTGATTTGCGAATTACAAAAACAAGTCATAGATTTTCTTAACAATAATGAACTTTTGGAGCATCTGAATGTTACCCCAACCCAAAGTGAAGCATGGGATATTGTGCAAATGGAAGATATAGAAAGAGAGTTGATGGATGGCGAAGAAAACAATTAGATAACATTGCGCGGATGCATGATCCATATCAAACTAAATATCTCGTTTTGCATTGGAAGTAGTTAGAAACAGAAGACCAGGGAATTTTGATAACCCAGCGATAACCCTGACTCAAAATACATCAGCATTACTTTTATAAAAAAGGGATTCACATTAAATCGTGAATGGACAACTATTACCTATCATCCTTTGCTACAAACCTCATACTTCGTATTTTAGCTTATGCTCGCAGTCACCATCCTTGGAAATAACTCGGCCGTACCGGCATTTGACCGGCATCCCACCAGCCAGGTAGTAACACTGGACGGTTTTAGCTTTCTGGTAGACTGCGGGGAAGGAACACAGATACAAATGATCAATTTTAAGATCAGGCGTAGCAGGATATCCCACATTTTCATTTCTCATCTTCACGGCGATCATTATTTCGGACTAATTGGTCTTATTAATTCCTTTAGCTTGCTTGGAAGACAACAAGAGTTGCATATTACCGGACCTGCCCCCCTGCAACAATTAATAGAGTTGCAATTAAAAGTGGCAGATACCACACTCTGCTTTGATCTGTATTTTCATACTATCCGGAATGAAGGAATGCTGATTGATAATGAAAAATTTTCAATAAAATGCTTTCGTACCAATCACCGGATAGAATGTTACGGCTTTGTTTTTTCCGAAAAAAAGAAACCGCGCCGCCTTATCCTGGAATCGGTCCGGGAGAATAATATCCCCCTGCACTTTTATGAAAGATTGAAAGACGGAGAAGATTTTGTTTCAAGCGTAGGCGAGGTCATTAAAAATGAATGGCTGACCGAAGCAGCCCCCAAAGGTAAATCCTATGCCTTTTGCGCAGATACAAAATATAATGAGGATATGATACAGCATATCAAAGATGTGGATATGATCTATCATGAAACCACCTATCTCGACAATTTCCGCGATCGTGCCGAACTGCGCTTTCACTCCACTACCAAACAAGCTGCAATGATTGCACAAAAAGCTTCCAATAAAAGATTATTAATTGGCCATTTCAGCAGTAAATATGATACGCTTGAAGAATTTGAATTGGAAGCAAGAGAGATTTTTCCGAATACAGAACTGGCTATCGAGGGAGTCAGTTACAAAGTTTAGAGATAACAATGGATACTGATCAATTAAAATCCGGTTATTTAACTGGCATAGTTTTTTAATTTAGCCTATCTAAATTATACTTTATGCAAAATTGGCTTAGAACTTTGATCGCCGGATATGGTGCTTATAAATTAGGTGGGGGTTGCCTTGGCTTTATCGCTGTCTTTGCTTTGCTTTACTGGCTTTTAGGACATTGCTAGAAATTTCTTGCCGGTTCTCATTTATTTGTGTTGATTTAATTCCTCACTTTTCGTTACAAATGATTGAAACAATTCATGAGTTCCACTTTTTACGGCCTACAACCAGCTCATTTGTAAAACAATCAGCTGGTTATTTTGCGTTTTAGATTTAGTTATGTACATTGAACGGAATAAAATCCGGTATGAATTATAAACAGTATATAACAAGCCTTTTTTTTGTCTCCATGTTATTTTCTTGTGAGGAAAATGATGCAAGTGGTCCTGGTGCAAATGCAGTCAGACCTTCATCACCTATTCTTCCTGCAACCCCAACTTCCAATTCAGTATTACCAATAAATGAAAAGGCTGTTATTAATACGGCTGCTGCTAAACTAAATCCTGCTCACGGAGAACCTGGACACAGGTGTGATATTGCAGTAGGGGCTCCTTTAACGCAGAATCCTTCTTCAACATTGAATAGTTCTCAACCTGCATCTCCAATTTTAAATACTTCTTTACAAACGACTCCTGCTACCCAGACCAAACCTGTAGCAGCGCCATTATTGAATACAGGGATAAATCCCGCTCACGGACAGCCCGGACATCGATGCGACGTTGCCGTTGGTGCCGCTATACCAAAAACATCAGCACCCCTTCAAAATTCTGAAACTCCTAATTCACCACTCCTAAGCCCATCGGCGGATCTTAATTCAGAAAATGCAGCCGAGCATACTGGCACAACCAATAAGCCGGGATTAAATCCGGCACATGGTCAGCCCGGCCACCGCTGTGATATTGCAGTAGGACAACCTTTGAATGAGGAAGCCAAAAAGAATTAAAAATAATTAATCCGAATAGTTAGTTTATAACTTGTAGCCTGAACATTTCTATGTCACGGGTTTTCTTTTTGTGTTTATAACCGGATCTTTAAAAAATTTATTCTGGCACACTATTCTGTGCTATATGAGTAAAAAGTTAAATGAAAAATAAAACAATCTCCCAAAAAAAAGAACTAAAGACAGATAGCAAGGATAAAATTTCTAATTCCGAGGATGTAAAAAACAACCCGGATAACCATATTGACCAGGATTTTCCCGGATTTCCCCATTCTCCATCAAGTGAGAAAATGATAAACCCCACATCTAACCAGGAAAAAAAAGTGGCTGCCGTAGATAAGAAGGACGGTGAAAAAATAATAGATCCCCAAACAAAAAAGAAGAAACTTCTAAATTCTAAAAAGGCCGGAGAAGAAAATTCTGATGGTTCAGCCAATGCTTTTGACGCCACGGAAACAGTAAGGGAGTAATTTTTTATTAACCTATAAAAATCGCTAAAATGAGCCAGGCATTTGTAAGAGAAAATGATGAGCAATGGCTTCACGATGTTGCACCCACTCTTCAGGCATTAATCATTTATCTTACCCGTGAAAATAATGGAATAAGAGTTTATGAAAAAAGCAACCAGTTTAACACAAATACCGACCGGTATATCCATGTGATGAGTAATGGATTTGCTTATACAAAAGATGATGAGGGAAAGTGGCACACAGTTGAATGACCCGCCCTCATGGCAGTTACCCGAAATTAAAGAGCTGGAATAACTGAAAAAGACAGAAACTTTAACGGGCAGATTTCTAAGTTATTTAATCAAAGCTTTAGATTCTTCAATTATACAGTTGGTGATTTGCATTAGATCCGTTTGCTGTTCTGGCAGGAGGCTAACTGTTGTTGCTTTTTTATCATTCCCTGTAAAAATAAAACTGGCTACTTTTTGTGAAGCTAATTTTTTCAATACAGTTGGGGTTGTGGTTCCGTTTTTAAAAATAAAATGAAAATATCCTTCGCAGTTCATACTCCCGCTATTCCGATACGTGGTTTTAATTTTACTCCCTTCAAAGTAAATAAATACGGTAGATGCATCATTAAAACATTTATCTCTTACAGCAAAGAAGAAATCTATCTCTTTGTTGTCAGCCTCAATGGATAATGAAGCTCCCTGTAAAGAAATGAAGCCGGAGGAAATTTTGGCTACTCTTGTATAAGGGTCCGTTTCCTTTATCAGTTTACAATCCTGGGCATTTAAAAGGGGGGAAAAAAATAAAAGGATGAGGGTAATGTATTTCATTATATACTGATTAATTGGTAAAAATATGATTTTAGGTTGAAAGAAACAGTCCGGTATCCTTCCAAATTGTTATACTTATTTGTGCGTCAGCACCTTTATTAAAAGCAACTCTATATCCTGAAATGCCGATAATTATACAAGCATCTATGCGGTGCTCAACGACAGAATTGTATTATATTCATAGAAGGGATCTTCTGGTATTGTCAGAATACAAAAAGGATTGATAAATGTGGTACAGGAACAAAGCAGCATGAGGATATTTTTTTTAATACTGTTTTTTAGTACTCTTTCATTTTATGCAAGAGCCGACCATATTACCGGTGGCGAGATGTATTATACGTATAGCGGTATTATAGATGGAGAATATCAATATGTTGTTACGCTGAAACTTTTTATGCGTTGTAATTCAGGCCGGCAATTTCCAAATCCGGCCATTATCTCTGTTTTTGATAAAGTCAGTAATAACCGAATCAGGGATATCAGCGTTCCACTGTCAAATCAACAAACTATTCAACTGACTAATCCTGATCCATGTATTTCAAATCCACCCCCGGTATGTTACGTAGTAGCTTATTATAATTTTTCAGTTTCTCTTCCTCTTACGTCAACCGGCTATATTTTGGCCAGCCAGGTAAACTACCGGATAAATGGTATTAGCAATCTTAATGGCAGCACCCAGGTAGGGGCCACCTATTCCTGCGTAATACCTGGCATTACTTCCGGAGATAATAACCAGGCAAATAACAGCGCCGTTTTTACAGGATCCGATCTGGTCATTGTTTGTGCTGGTAATTATTTTTCATACAGTTTTGCAGCAAAAGATGATGACAACGATCGTCTTCGTTACTCCTTTTGTGCTGCATACAGAAGTACAAATGCCGGCATTAATGGAGTACCACCCGGCAACCCTCCTTATAATTCTGTACCTTATGGCACCCCCGAATACAGAGAGACATCTCCTCTTGCGAATAAGGTAAGCATCAATCCTGAAACCGGGTTGATCAGCGGAATAGCGCCACCTGCCGGCGCTTATGTTGTCACCGTTTGTGTAGATGAAATCAGGAATGGAGCCGTTATAGCAACCCAGCGAAAGGATGTACAAATAAACATTGCTGATTGCAGCGTTGCCGCTGCACTGCTTGAAGATGACTATATGGTGTGTGGTGATACAAGATCCGCATCTATAAGAAATTTATCGGGAAGTCCACTCATCACTACTTATGATTGGGCTGTTATTAACCCCGCCGGAATAACAATATTCACCGATAAAACTCCAATCCTAAATTATACATTTCCGGTTAATGGGGTTTATACTGTACAATTAACCGTGAACAAAGGACAAGCCTGTTCAGATACCGGATCAGCCCCTGTTTATGTTTTTCCTGGTCTAAAACCGGATTTTTCCGCTTCAGGAATTTGTATTTCAAAACCAACCATTTTTTCTGATCAAACTACAACTGTTACCGGAACTGTTAATTCATGGAAATGGGATTTTGGCGAGTTATCGGGTCTCGGAGATTTTTCGACAGCGAAAAATCCAGTTTATACCTACCCTTCAGATGGCATAAAAAATACACACCTGATTGTTTCCACCTCAGAGGGTTGCCGGGATACCATTATTAAGCAAGTTAGCATCATTAGTAAACCCTTCCTGGATCTTGCTTTCAGGGATACATTGATTTGTTTGAACGATCCTTTGAAACTGGAAGCTGTTGGTACAGGTAATTATGCCTGGTCGCCGACCGATGGCATAGTGAATGCAAATTCAAATCATCCGTCTGTCTTTCCCAAAGCAACATCTTTTTATTATGTTGACCTGGAAAGGGAAGGTTGTAAAAACAAGGATTCGGTTTATGTGAGGGTAAAGGATCGTGTTAGTTTACAACTGATGAATGATACGACTATCTGCAGCGGTGACACAATACAGTTACGAATTAATTCCGATGGTCTGAACTATGAATGGAGGCCATCAGGACAAATCCTCAATCCTGGTATTCCCAATCCATGGGTTGTATCATCATCAACAACTAATTACCAGGTAAAGGCTATTATTGGCGGTTGCAGCACCATAGGAAATGTACAAGTAAATACTATTCCATATCCTGTAGCCATAGCAGGCAATGATGAAACCATTTGTTTCAATGGTTCAATTAAATTAAATGCATTTACAAATGGAAATTCATGGTATTGGACACCGTCGGCATCATTAAGCAATGCGTTGGTAACCGATCCTGTTGCCAATCCGGTAAATACTACCCAATATATTTTTACTGCTTACAATATAGCAAGTGGATGCCCCAAACCCGGAACAGATACAATCCTTGTAACAGTATTACCTAAGATCATTGCATCAGCGGGAAAGGATACTTCAATAGTCATTAACCAAACTCTGCAGTTAAGCGCCTCAGGAGGGGACGGTTATATTTGGTCACCCTCTTATTCTTTATCTTCTGCAAGCATTGCCAATCCGGTTGCCGTTTTCGATGAACCTTCGGAAGGTTTACGATATAAGGTAGAAGTCTATAACAGCATTGGATGTGTTGACTCGGCATTTATTTTTGTAAAAATTTTTGCAACCATTCCAACCGTGTTTGTACCATCTGCATTTACTCCAAATAACGATGGTAAAAATGATGTATTACGACCCATTGCGGCCGGTATTAAGCAACTGGAGTATTTTAATATTTACAATCGCTGGGGGCAACTTGTTTTTACCACAAAAGAAGCCGGCAAAGGTTGGGATGGTAAGATCAATGGTCAGTTGCAGACGAGTAATACCTATGTGTGGATTGTTAAGGCTGTTGACTATCACGGTGCAGCTTATCAAAAAAAAGGGATAGTAACATTGATCCGATAATTTTATGTAGCATAAGGGCATTTACATTACATGTTATTTCTTTTTCACTTCATTTTTTTAGACTCTATTTTTCTCTTATAAACTAAGTGCAAAGTTTACATAGTCTTTTCGTTTTTTGAATTGCCCCAGCTTTCTTCATGCCAATCAATGTTATTTAATTAATTTGCCAGATTATTAAATAAATATCTATGGCAAAATCTGCAAAGGCAAAATCTAAAAAATCAATATTATCGGATAATTCATTACAGTTCCTCCGCAATTACATTAATAATGCTTCGCCGGTTGGTTTTGAAACCTGGGGCCAAAAACTGTGGCTGGAATACTTAAAACCTTATGTTGACACTCACTATGTAGATCCTTACGGGACCGCTGTTGGAATTATAAATCCGGACAATTCTTTTAAAGTAGTTATTGAGGCACATGCTGATGAAATAAGCTGGTTTGTAAATTATGTAACCCCTGAAGGACTGATTTATTTAAAGCGTAATGGTGGAGTAGACCACCAGACAGCTCCGGCATCGCGGGTATTTATACATGGTAAAAAAGGACCCGTTAAAGCGGTTTTTGGCTGGCCGGCTATTCACACCAGGTCTGGAAGCGGCGACAATAAAGAAACGCAACCAAAAACGGATAACCTTTGGCTGGATTGCGGGGCCAGAAACAGGAAAGAAGTGGAAGCTTTGGGAATTCATATTGGCTCAGTTGTAACCTACCAGGATGGATTTGATGAACTGGCCAATGGAAATTATATAGGTAGAGCACTTGATAACCGCGTGGGTGGATTTATGATTGCCGAGGTAGCCCGATTATTAAAAGAAAATAAAAAGAAACTTCCTTTCGGCTTATACGTTGTAAACGCTGTGCAGGAAGAAATAGGTTTGAAAGGTGCAGAAATGATTGCAAGGAGGATTAAACCGGATATTGCAATCATAACAGATGTAACACACGACACTACCACACCTATGATCAATAAAAATATTGAAGGTGAAGTACTTTGTGGTAAGGGGCCATCTCTTGCCTATGCCCCTGCAGTACACAACAAACTACTTGCACTGGTAGAAAAAGTAGCCGCAGATAAAAAAATTGACATACAATGGAGAGCATTGAGCCGTAGCACAGGCACCGACACGGATTCTTTTGCCTATTCAAATGAAGGCTGCCCTTCGGTATTAATTTCTCTGCCGCTCCGTTATATGCACACTACGGTGGAAATGCTACACCGGGATGATATAGAAAACACTATTCAACTGATGTATGAAACTTTGTTAACTTTATCGCCGAAAACAAACCTGAGTTACATGTGATGAATTTATACCTACTATATATTGATCCCGGAAGCGGCAGTTACCTGGTGCAAATTATTGCTGCTGCCGTGTTAGGTATTGTATTCTTTTTCAGAAATATCAAATTATATATTCGTTCCTTTTTTACCCGGTCGTCTAAGAAACAAAAGGACAATCCCCCCCGCTGATGGTATCAACAGTCTTTCAACATCCCTCGTCGTACCGCGATCCTTCCGGTTTCATTTTTGAAAAAGATGAAATCACTTTCAGGCAGGTGAATATTTCTTATAAAGAGCATTTTGATCACTTTATAGAAAGTGGTTTATACAAAAATCTTTGTGATAAGAAATTGTTGATACCCCATGAACAATTAAACCAAAACTATACAGGGGACAACAATTACTACACGACGCTTAAGCCTGAAAGAATTTCTTTTATTTCCTATTGTTACGAGTGGAGTTTTGATATGTTAAAAGATGCGGCCCTGCTGACGCTTCAGTTAATGAAAGAAGCGCTGGATTATGATATGATTCTGAAGGACGCCACCCCTTTCAACATCCAATGGCACAGGGGCCGGTTATTATTTATCGATACCCTTTCTTTTGAAAAATACAAAGAAGTTACCTGGGTTGCCTACCGCCAGTTTTGCGAGACTTTTCTTGGACCATTGCTGATCATGCATTATTCCAAGACATCATTGCCACAATTGCAATTAGCATGGCCCGATGGAATTCCACTGGCTGTTATCAAGTCTTTACTACCCATGCGTACCAACCTGTCATTTCATACATACCTGCATATACATTTGCATGCCGAAATTTCATCCAAAAAACAAGGGAATGGAAATCCACCTCAAAAGTTTTCCAAACAAAAACTACTGAACCTTGTTTCCAGTTTAGAAATGTTAATTGAAAACCTGAAGTTACCTAATCATAAGAGCACATGGTCCGGGTATTATGACGAAGCCGCCCAGCGGGATGGATACCTGGAATTGAAAAAAAAGATGATTGATGAATGGGTGACCCAATTGCAACCATTAGTAAAAACCGCAGCCGACGTCGGTGCCAATGAAGGTGAATTTTCAGCACTATTATCAGAAAAAAATATTCATACAATATCAGCAGATTTTGATCCTTATTGTATAAACAGGCTTTATGCTTCTATAAAAGGCAATGGCAAAAAAAATATCCAGCCGCTGGTTCTTGATCTTAGTAAACCTTCTCCTGCCATAGGAGTAAATAATAAAGAAAGAAGTTCATTTATTGTCAGGACGAATGTAGACCTGGTATTAGCTCTGGCTTTGATTCACCACCTGGCAATAGGAAAAAACATCCCCTTCATTCGTGTAGCTGAATTTTTCCGTAGCATTACAAAATACCTGATCATTGAATTTGTACCTCTGCAGGACGAGAAAGTTCGCTTTATGTTAGAACAAAAAAGCACAACCCCCATCGATTACGATATAAATAATTTTGAGTTTTCTTTTGAACAATATTTTACCATTGAAAAAAAGGAGAATATTGGTGGAAGTAATCGTATCCTTTATTTGTTGAAAAAAAAATATATAGCCAATAACCTAATTCCCAAATGAAAAAAGGAATCGTTTTTCCCTGGTATATTTTTCTACTGCCCCTTTTTTTTATCTTACATGTATATAATTATTATTTTGGAATACTTGACGTACTGATTGGCTTACGTTACCTGTTTATTTATCTGTTACTTTCTATTTCCCTTTTTTCCGTTGCTTTCCTTTTATTTAAGAATAGCATAAAAGCAGGCATCCTGACAATTATGTTTCTGATATTTTTCTTTTTCTTCGGTCCCGTTCATGATTTTTTAAAAAGTCTTCTTCTTCCTTCTTTCCTGGTTTCATATACGTTTATACTCTCTCTTTCTGCAGTAGCATTTATTTTTTTAATAGTCAGGTTAAAAAAGATGGAAGCACCTGTAAAAGCGAACCGGTTTTTCCTGTATCTCACAATACTTTTTTGCATACTTGAATCAGGAATTACATTGTTTTACCTTTTTTCAAACAGAATAAAAAAAACTGATCCTGCAGTTAATAACCCTGCTTTGAATCCATCACTCATAATAAAGGACCAAAAACAACTGCCTGATATTTTTTTTATGGTAATAGATGAATACACGAGTTCTAAAGCGCTAAAAAAATATTTCAACTTTGACAACAGCCAGATTGATTTATCATTATCAGATGCTGGTTTTTTCATTTCAAAAAATTCGCAAAGCAATTATAACGCAACTTTACTTTCAATTGGCTCTACATTTAACCTGCAATACTTCAATTCGAATATTGAAAAGGCTCCCTATAATACTTTAAAATGGCTAC
>JBPPMM010000383.1:0-3430 GCA_051306075.1 Chitinophagaceae bacterium | reverse complement strand
TTTGTCAAAAATTAAAAATCGGTTTTTAAGTAAACCCATTTATAATAGTGATCAAAAGAAAAACCAAGACATAAGGTTTATCCATAATTTCTTTAACAAATACAATTTATTCCGCGGAAGCAAAAGAATATTGTTTTTTTTCACCTGGGCCATGGTCCTGATTATATGCGGAGCCATAGCTGCAATCAGTCAGTTTAATCCTGGTATTTGTCGCCACCTGGCCATCGTATTGATGATAGCCTATTTTGTCTTTCTATTTTATTCATATACCTATTCGCCCCTGGTTGCCCAATCGGAAAATAGTTGGTGGAAAATAGGTACGGCGCATTTTTTAGACATAATAGTTAGTAACCCGGTAAAAATATTATTATCTGTAAGTCTGCTCGCCTTATTCAGTTTTATCGACATTGGTTTTGCGATTGTCTTTTTGAATTTTCTATTATTTAATGAAGCTTTTCTTTGTATCAATTATAGTATAGCAGGATTATCTGCTGGGAGTAAAATTAACTCAAGACTGTTCGGACTTGCTGCTGTGTTTTACCTCGTGTTTTTTGTGATGAACCTGTTTTATGCTCCCTATATTTTTAAATATTTGTTGCAAATGCCGGAGTCTATGTTTACTTCGGGATTTGTAATTTTGGGGATAGGGCTGGCCGGCGTTATCGTGCGGCTAATACCCGCCCTTAACTTAAAAAAGAAAATACTTATTGGTTTTGCAACGGCGGGCATCATCTTCTGTTTTTCGTTTTTCTTATTTCCAAAAGAAAGAATTTTGGACAAAGCCGCCATGACAAAGTACAGGATTGATGTACTGACTGTACCAGTTGAGGAAGCAATTGCCAAAGCATATGAAGAAGGAAAAACCTATGAACCGGTTATAAGGGCAGCACAGAATCAATGGTTCATCAATACGTTTATTTATGAAAAAAACAACCCGGATGTACAGACGGCCGGCTTTCATTTGTTGCCACATGCACCTCAGAATAAAGGAGCGAAATACAACGCCCAGGCAACAGATCTAGTAACCAGCCGGTTTTTAATAGCGGAACATGGTAAAGGGTCGGTAATCCTTTATATGCTTTTATTAATGCTTCCGGTCCTTATGCTCACCTCTTTTTATCAGCTTTACCCGGATTTCACCAACAGAACCAATAACCATTACCCTTCTATCACGGTCGGCTTTTCCCTTTTGAATTATTTAGTCATAACCGCTTTACTTGTCATCCTTGCCGCAACCGGGCGTTATATTTTTTTTGGACAGGATCTTCCTTTTGGAAGTATTTTAAGTAAGCAATCCGTTTTGTTCCCCTGCCTGCTTATAATAGCTGTGATTTTCTTTTTTAAGAATATTCCGCAGGAATACTATGCAAACAGAAAAAAAATAGTGCCGGGGTTTTTTAGCCTATTATTACTGACCATATTTTTATTCTTATTCAAGCCTGCATTTAATAAGAACAAAGATTTTGCTGTGGGCAACCTGGCAAAAGAAATGAATACTTACATCCAATCAGAAATACAACCAATCCTGGAATTTTTTGACACAGCTTCCGCCTTCAAAAAATTTACAATTGCTAAAAAAGACGGGTTATTCAGTGATTCATTGAGAAGAATGATTTCGGCAGGTACAATTAATAGCGGCAATTCGTTTTATGCAAGCGAATTAAAAAATTATTCCCGTTCAGGCTTCGCCCGCCACCGGGATCAGCGCAGCATGTTGTACCTCGATGTATATTCGGGAAGTCTGCAATTATCCGTCAATGAAAATTATTTCAGGGTAGATCCGCCACCTCACTTGCAGCAGCTTTGGACTGGCAATGTATATGGAGATACTTCGGTTTATAATATTTCCCTGTGGAATGCAATAGACGGTTCCATTGTTGAAAAAAGAATGAGCCATCTTTCCATGGAATCCGGCGTTTTCAATAATGACCTGTTTCAACTTTCATTCAAACAAGTGAATAGTGATAGTCATGCAGGCAAACTATATCTTCATAATAATTCCAGGTCTGCCATCATTTTAAAATCGGGAAACTCAATTGTGGTAGTTCCGATGGGCGAAAGTTTTCAATTGGGTAATCCCGGCAGATTTATTATTTCTGATTCTATATCGGAGGTGAAACAAGTGCTGACCGTAGAACCTGACGCCTTTATGAAGAATTATTTTGTAAATGGCAGCAGGTATTACATGTATCCACTGAAGGAACGTTTTGTTTGGGCACGAAATTTTGCTGAAGCGATCTCGTCAGATTATTCTGCTACCGGTGCGAAGAACCGAAATGCTTTTGTTTCCCTTGATTTGGGTTTAATGGATTCGCTCACAACAAAAATTAAATTTATGATGTTGAGGGACACGGCATATAAAAGAGGTGCTGAATATGGAATATCTGTGGCGGATGGGAATGGAAGATTAATTGCGATGGCTGATTTTATAAAAGGAGTAGACCGGCCCGATCCAAATGATAAAGCCGCATTCAATAAAATATTGCTTGGAGAAAATGGTTTTGTAACGCAATCTTTATTAAGAAAGCAGGTGGGAAATATCAACCTGCTCCGGTTGAACCCAGGACCGGGTTCTACTTTCAAGCCAATTGTGTTTTCAGCTATTGCGTCACAACTAAACTTAAACTGGGATGAATTCGCTACTACGGGATTTTCTGAAAAACAGGATTATTTTGGAGGCGAAAAGGTGAAAGAGTATGATTTTGAAAAAAATAATGGCCGGGTAAATAATGTAAAAGATTACCTGAGATTATCAGATAATTATTATCACTCCAATGTATTGTTATTGGGTTCCTATCCAAAGCAGGATCCTGATCATCTGCTGGCCGATCATTTCAATCAAAAAAAACAGGCAGCTGGTTTGCAATGGCCCTATTTTACTTATACCGGAAAACAGTACTGGCTGAACGGATTTCAAAACTGGCCTGGATATTCCAATGGCAAAGCCAATTTTGGAACGGACAGTTCTTTTACCTCTGTAGGGCTTTTGAATAATTTCAATATTTGTACGCACCAGGTCAGGAAGAGTTTTGATATGTTTTCATCTAACTACGATTCTCTTCTTTTTTTAAATGCTTATCGGAAATCGGGATTTATTTTGCCGGAATATTCTCTTTTTGATCAGCGGGGAGATCAGGTGAACCACCGTATTCCCTATGATTTGTTTTCGGTTAGTTTCCGCGGACATGTAAAAGGCAGCAGCCAGGTTATGATATCCCCGGTGAAAATGGCGGAAGCTTTTGGAAAATTAATAAGCCAAAACAGAAATTATTGCCTCACATTAAATCCATGGGCAGAATCTTCAAATTTCTCCGCGTTTGATGTTGATCCTACTCTTTCATACAATAGTTATCTTTCTATTATCAGGCAAAATGTTTTTTTGGGAATGAGAGAAGCGCTATTTAAAGGAACCGCATCAATACTGGGTAAT
>JBPPMM010000367.1:0-5754 GCA_051306075.1 Chitinophagaceae bacterium | reverse complement strand
CTGTATTAAAAAGTTTACTTTTTGAACACACTCCTCTTCAAAAAGGTAATAATGAATTAAGCTATCTGATCATTGACTCCTTACAACTGGCAGCCAAACTATTTCCTGAGTTATTGAACCTGGGTAATAATGGTTTGTTTACAGAGCGTATCATCGTATTCAGCAGATATTTATTAGATAGTAATTTAATTTCCACTGAAATGCTGATGCCTTATAAAACTGTATTTCTAAATACGGCAGATTCTCTTCTTTCCACTCTAAAGAAGAGAGACGATAGTTATTCAGGTTACCGTTACCTGGATATGTTGCATCTGCTGGCTGCCCTCAATGATCCTGCATGCAATCAGGTATTACAGGAATACCTTTTCCTTGAAAGTCTTTTAATAAAAGAGGAAGTTGTAATGGGGTTGTTGAAAAACCAACAGGCAGTGCCTGCCTCCATAATAGAAGAACTGGTTGAAAACAAAGCTTATCGCAGGGACATGTATACAAATCTTAAAAAGATTAACAAGGCAGCACTTTATCCTCTCAAATATAAAACACAACGTCATCTCGCTGAATCCGACATGTATAATTATTCATACAGTGAGGAGGAACCCGCCGAAATGAGTTATATAGGTGAAAGAGTCGTGTCGTTTAAAGGAAAGAAGCGCCGGTTTTTTTTATACAAACTTGTATATACTTATGAAAGTGAAGAGGACGGAAAAATGGAAGAATATAAATACCTGGGTGTCGCAGGTCCCTTTTCCACGGATCTGAAAAATTTGGAAATGGAAGATGACGCAACAGGATTATATTATGATGAAGGATTTGACCCGAAAAAAACGGATAAGCAATTAAACAACTATTTAAAGTTGATCGAAGAGGCCGAAACAAAAAAATAATCAGAAACTCAACCTGAAACTTCCAAACACTCCGAATTTCTTAGTGTTACTGTTTGTTAAAGAGGCTGGCAATACCCTCCAGATAAAATCTACCCTGAAAACACGAAGGATATTATCAACGCCGGTACCTATTTCCATATAGGTTTTACCATCCAGTGTTTGAAAGGTATTTCCTTGTTTAAAATTGAGAGCCTTATTAGATTCTGAAAGGCTTCCCCATAAAGTTTTCGCTGTCCAGAACTGTCGGAATTTTAATTTAGGGAAAAAACGAAAAATACCATTGCCAACATTGTGCTCAAAGTTGATACCTGCATATTTATCATGAATGAATTCGTACCTGTTCATCATGTTAAATGCGTATTTGTTGTAATAATATAACTCGTTACCGGGAGCAATGTCTAGCAAAACATAGGGTAAAGTACCAAAAGTTTTTCCACTGTAAACCTGGAAAGAAATATTGCCAAACGGAGGTATCTTGATATAATCGGATATACTCGCAGAAATTTTTGTGTATTTATAATTACTTTTTAGAATTCCCGAAACTCCTCTTGATACATAAAATTCACTAATAGGATAAGGGCTGCCCAGGCTGGTACGGAAAAAATTGTTTTCAAGAAATCTTTCCAAATAGGCAAACCGCAGACGGAGGGATACTTCAAATGTAGTAAGCGGCTCCCGGCCCCTGAATGCAGGAAAAGAATCTTTGAAGGGAATGTTTCTTAAAGGTGTATAATTTTTATGCGTTATTGCCACCAGTTCTGATAAACCAAACCGGTGTTCATTAAAATATTCAAATCTCTTTTCTTCAACTTTGAGAAATTTTACGGGCACATTTTGTTTGCGAATGGCTAAGGCAAAAATATTATCTTGCGAAACCTCTCCGTAATAGCTTTGGCCCCAATCCAGGTCATTGGTATATGAACCATACCAGTACCGTCGCGGATGTTTGGTTGGCAGGTAAAATAATTCCGCTTTTCCTTTAAATTTTTTATCGCCAAATCCATAGGCCAGGTACCAGTGATACCACCATTTTTTATCAAATTTTTTGTTGGTTCCAAAGTCAAACCGTAATCTGAGTCCTTCCCATGAGTTGGCGGTTATCCAGTTATACCACGGACCCAATTGAAAATTGCCGGTGTTCAGGTAGCCTGTTGCAATAAAATTGATCTGCCGGGCCAGCCGTTGAAAAGTGGGAGCGTTCAGTAAAGTATCGATCATTTTTATTATCCCGGCTTCCGTTTTAGTCAACTCTTCATGCCGGGTTTCCAACCAGTAATTTTTACCCTTATCTGTTGCGCCTTGTTGGGTAATGACCTCTTCCAATATTTTATTATTGCCCAACTCATCAACCACAGCCATATCATTCACTTTTACATCCCGGTAGGTTGTTGTTTTTCTGCCGATAAAACCCGGGCTGCCTTTGCCTACAGGAGAAACATCAACTACAAATTTATCTTTTGATAAAAACCAGGTAGAATCGTTGATCAGTTTATATTCCTGTATCAGGCTTAGTGTTTCCACAAAATTGACATTTGCTTCCTTACCCAGTCGCAGGTTCATTCGTTGTATAGCAAATGTGCCGGCATGTACCCAGCAATCTCCTTCAAAGGTATTGGTGCCTTTCCGCCGCGGCACAAACACCAGGTGATAATAGCGGTTGTTATTGACCTGTTGCGTATCAATTACCCGGTAGTTATAATATAGATCACCATTATCGCTTGCCGGACTTACAAATTGCTTGTCAAAAACAGCTACAAAGTTATTATACACATTCACGTTCTGATCCATACCTCCCAGGTACTTGACTATGCTTTCATTTTTTATTCCGTTTGTATTGACTGCCTTTATAATTTCTCTTCGTTTAAGCGGCTTTTTCTGGTAGTAATAATCTGAAATTGTTTCTGTCAGGTAAGTAGGCAGATATTTAATACCCTCAGTGCTGTCTATATTTTGTTTTATGAGATCGCCTACTGGCCGCAGAGGTTTGAATTTGGCGATTTTTGCAAAATTAAAATTCTTGATATCCAACTCCAGCTTATTATAAAGTTCATAAGAGAAATTGTCAAAACGATAACGGTCATTCCGCGGTTTATTCTGAACTATCTTTCGCCAGACCAGCAAACCTTTGTTCACTTTGGTTTTTACTTTTACACCTTCATTAAAGGTTCCCCTTTCCATCAGGAGGTTAACATAAATTGAATCTTTATGTTTCTCAATAGGTAAAAAAAAGGGTTGATATCCCACGCAGGTAATGATAAGTGTATCGGATGGCCATTGGGCAAAAACAAATGAAAAAGTACCGGCTGTATCAGTAAGTTCTCCAATCCTTGTGTTTTGAAAAGTAATGGATGCAAAGGGAATGGCTTCTTCGCTGTGAGAATCTTTTATTTTGCCACTGATAATCTTTTGCTGGGCAGAAACATGGGCCGCCATCAGGAATAGGGCGAAAAACAGCAGTTTAGGGGAGTACCTTTTATTTATAAAATTCATGAATTGCAAATCTACTGACTGGTATTGGTTTATTGAGTCGGCTACACTATTTAGGATGATTTTAAGAATTGTATTTGGAAATATGAAATTCAGACATTTACTTTGTACTTCAAAGTGCTTTTTATGAGCGATCAAAATCAATATGACGAAAGTTTGCAGGAGGTAAGGGATATCCGCCGCCTGATGGAACGTTCCAGTCGTTTTATTTCATTAAGTGGATTGAGTGGTGTGGCAGCGGGCATCTTCGCTATCATTGGTGCCATCATAGCCAGGTATGTAATCCTTGATGAATATTACGTGGATTATGATGCCAGGGGATATTTTAACGGGGAGGATTTCAAATTATTAAAGTTGCAATTGATCATACTTGCAGCCGGAATTTTTGCCGCTGCCTTTTTTTCCGCTTTTTATTTTACCTGGAAAAAATCAAATCAACATGGACAGTCGATTTGGAACCCCATTTCAAAACGGCTATTTTGGAATATGACTATTCCACTGGCCGCAGGTGCATTTTTTATTTTGGGAATGCTTCAGCATATCGAGTGGAGGTTTGTAGCGCCTGCCTGCCTTGTATTCTATGGATTGGCCCTGGTGAATGCCAGTAAGTATACACTGACGGATATACGGTACCTGGGCTATTGTGAAATTATTACCGGTCTTATCAATTTGCTGTGGATAGGGCATGGATTGTATTTCTGGGCTTTTGGTTTCGGGGTGTTGCATATCCTTTATGGCATTATGATGTGGTGGAAGTATGAGCGGGTGCATCCTGGCAGTACGGGTAATGAAGGCGTGAGAAGTTGAATTTACAATAGTTCTTTATACAGGAAGTTGATTTTGATGTAGCCGGCAGAAGTTCCCTTGATGAACACACGTTGCGTCGCACTCTTCTACGGCAGGATCTTTAGTCAACAAAAAAAAATTTATTACTTCTTTCTTCCCGGTGAGGTGGGTCTAACTTTTTTCAGGAGTCAGAAAATACATCATGAAAAATCCGATAACAGGTTTAAATAAAATTTTTGATAATCGCATCCGGTTGGGTGTCATGAGCATTCTTATGGTAAATGAAGAGACCAGTTTTAATGATTTGAAACAAATGCTGGAAGTGACGGATGGCAACCTGGCCACCCATCTCGTAAGCCTGGAAGAAAATGGATATATCAAAGTGCACAAGGGCTTTATAGGCAGAAAAACCAACACAACGTATTCGGTTACTAAAAGTGGGGAAAAGGCTTTTACGGATCACATATCAGCGTTGGAAAATATGATTAAAGGGGTAAAATAATTTTTTTTGACTTTATACTTTGAAATACAAAGTACTTTTCAATTATGAAAAAAGAATTAAAACAAATACGCAGGTGGATCATATTTTTTATGCTCTCTCTTTTCCTGAGCGGATTAACTGCTATTCCCCTGGAAACGGAACTTGTTTTTCTTACCCGGTGCTTTTCTTATCAAACGCCGGTTGGGCCGTGGTTAGAAAAGGTAAGATCAGCAATTTCTTATGCAAATAACCACTTCCCTTTTCTGGCATATGGATACGACTGGCTTGCTTTTGCGCACTTCATGCTGGCCATTCTTTTTATCGGGCCGTTGAAAGATCCTGTAAAGAACAAATGGGTAATAGAGTTTGGGATGATTGCCTGTGTTCTGATTATTCCCTTTGCCCTTATTGCTGGTCATTTTCGGGCTATCCCAGTGGGCTGGCGGTTAATTGATTGTTCATTCGGAGTGTTTGGCTTGATACCATTAAGTGTTTGCAGGAGTAAGATCAATTGTATTGAAAATTTGGTAAGCAAAACTGCATCTGTATGAATAATTATCTGAATCATCACAGTATTTCATGCGTTGCCGCCACTGCCATTATGTTTCCGGTTTGCATAGTCATTTTAAAAAATTGTTATTCCGTTGCCGATGATTTGAATAAAATATTTATTTACGCTACCCGCAATTCATTTTGAAGGAAACGAATTGCAGAAAAAAACATCAGAATTCTAATGAAACAAAAAACAATTTCTTTTCAATCCCGGTTAAGCAGTCTTAGGTATGCTGTTCGGGGTATTTCCAGTTTTTTTAATGAGGAACCCAATGCAATGATGCACCTGGTTGCTACCATCCTTGTAATTATTGCCGCAGGTTATTTTGATGTGTCCAATTATGAAATGATCGCTTTGGTTATTGTTGCTGGTTTTGTATGGGTAGCAGAAATATTCAATACGGTCATAGAGAGAATTATGGATTTTATATCAGCAGAAAGAAAACCTGAAATAGAATTTATTAAGGACCTCTCAGCCGGTGGAGTTCTTTTATCCGCCTTTATTGCAGTTGTAACCGGTGCTATCATTTTTATACCTAAACTTTTTTAAAATGTTTTCTAAAG
>JBPPMM010000366.1:0-6509 GCA_051306075.1 Chitinophagaceae bacterium | reverse complement strand
CTAAACTAATTGGCATGAAAACAAATAAGAAAATATTTTGGGGCTTACTCGTATTGATCCCAATGCTTTTTTCAGGATTAGGCTGTAAAAAATTTTTAGATAGAAAACCGCTTACTGCTACTTTGGACGATCTTAACCAGGGAGCATTGGAAGCGCAGATATTGGGCATGTATAATATCCTGAGAAGCTATGCCGGTTTCTCTACTTTACCCTGGATCGACTTTCACAGCATCCGGGATGATGATGCACAAAAAGGTAGTGACGCCAATGACGGTAAAGAAGTGGTTACAGAATTTGATACCTATCAGTATTCAAAAGATGACTGGGCCCCTAACAGCTACTGGGATGATCATTATGCAATGATCAATGCAACCAATGAAGCGCTTTATTTAGCGGATTCCTTAAAAGTAACCGATCCTTCTTCACTACGGAATATAGGTGAAGCATTATTTTTCAGGGCTTATGCTTATTGGGAATTGGTGAAAACATATGGCCAGGTACCCCTGATCAATTTCCGCATCGTTAATCCCAGGGATGGTATTAAAGAAAAATCACCGGTTGCCACTCTCTATGCATTTATAGATTCTAATTTACAGGCAGCGTCTGTTTTATTACCCATAAATTGGGATAATGCCGTTGGCGAAAGCGCTTTTCCAGGACGATTGACCAGCGGAGCTGCTAAAACCATGTGGGCGGAAACCTATTTGTTCCGGCAGGATTGGGGTAAAGTAATTGGCCTGTGTAACGAGGTTATTGCTTCCGGGGAATATTCGCTCAACGCAAATTTTCGGATAATTGGAGAGAGACTTTGAATAGTGCTATAGGTGGAGGAAAAAATGGTCCGGAATCCATTTTTGAAATGAATGCTAATGTGGGACAAAATGCGGTTAACAATGGTGCTCTTGATAACGGGACCTTTTGGGGAACATCGCAACAGGTGCGGCAAAACGGGGCGCCTATTGAATGGAATTTAGGTTGGGGATGGAATGCACCTACTCAGAGCCTTGTTGATGCTTTTGCTGCTGATGATCCCAGGAAACAGCAAACTATTTTATTCTCAGGCCAGTTTGATGGGGGGCCTGCCTTAGGCGGACACGGTGCTACCCTTCCAGCCTATACTAATCCGGATGGAATTGGAGGACTGGCACAGCCCTTTTGGAATAAAAAATTATATACCGGTAATGATCCTACCATGAGACAATTTACCGGCTATTTTAACAATAATGGTGGTGCAGGCTGGATCAATCATAGGATTTACAGGTATGCCGAAGTTATTTTAATGCTGGCCGAAGCTTTAAACGAATCTGGAAATGGTCCTGCTGCTGCCACCAATCTTGAATTGATAAGAAACAGGGCAAGCGGTAATCTTGGACCTACCCGAACCATTCTTCCACCAATTCCGTTTGTCAACCAGGCGCAAATGCGAACGGCAATCAAGAATGAACGACATTATGAACTGGCAATGGAAGGCAAAAGGTTTTACGACCTGGTGAGATGGGGAGATGCAGTATCTGTTCTCGGAGGTTTAGGATATGCGCACAGGGCCAGGTATTATCCCATTCCGCAGGCGGCCATAACTTTGTCCGGCGGAGTATTGACACAAAATCCTGAGTGGTAAAATTTAAAAAATTAAGTATGAAAAAAATATTCAAATTATTTCTGTCCGTTTCTTTGGTAGCCCTGGTGGGCATTGGTTGTAAGAAATTAGACAGACCATCGCTGGGTGATTATAAAAAGGATACGAACATACCAGGAGGGCCGCTAAAATTCTATGTTGCTTTTGATGGCACCACTTCAAACCCTTTGATGAATGCCGTAGATAGTATCCGGGCCAACTTTCCAAGTGAGAATCCACTTGCTTCCGTTGATGGGGTTTCAGGAAAAGCTGTTAAAGGACTAATTGATAAAGCCATTAAATATCCCAGCGCCAACGATTTTAAAGAAGCTACAAGCTGTACCATTTCCATGTGGGTAAACAACACGGTAAATCCAAATACAGAGCTTTATTTTTCTTTGGTTGATAAAGATTACTGGCATGAAAGCTCTGCATTCTTATTAGTGGAGCATGCCAAGGTGGACGCCTGTACTTTCAAGTTTGCATTAATGGATCATTGGGTAGAGTACACCAATCAATCATTCACAAAACCTTTATTTGATGGTCAGTGGCATCATATTGCATTTACCTATGATGAAACTACCTCCAAATTAATGGTCTATTTTGATGGCCAGAATGTTCCTACTCCCGGAACTTCCGGTGATTTCAAAAACAGCACTGGGGCGCCACTTGGGAAACTTAATTTAAAAAAGGCAAGCAACTTGGTTGTGAGCGGTTGGAATAAACATGCAGGCTTAAGCGGACCTGGTGATGCGTGGATCAGCGCCTTTACCGGTAAAATGGATCAATTCAGATTATATGGCAAGGCACTATCAGCAACAGAGATCCAGGCATTATATAATAGTAAATTATAGAACAAAAGATTCAATTGATTTTGATAAAGAAAAGGGCTGAACAACCGTATCAGCCCTTTACATTTATTTTATTATGGTAAAGGCTTGTATTTTTTTATTTTTTATTTGCATTTTTATTTCCTGCAGCCGGGAAAATGATCACCCCCTTTTCACCAACCTTTCTCCCTCCTTCACAAATATTCATTTCGAAAACAAGCTGGAAAAAAAGAAACTCTTTAATATCCTATACTATTTATACTATTATAATGGTGGTGGAGTAGCCACAGGTGATATCAATAATGACGGTTTGCCGGATATTTATTTTACTGCCAATAGCAATAGAAATAACAAACTTTATCTAAACAAAGGAAATTTTGTATTTGAAGACATTACGGATAAGGCAGGAGTAGCGGGTACTGCCGATTGGTGCACAGGTGTGTCAATGGCTGATGTAAACAGTGACGGATTCCTTGATATTTATGTTTCAGCTGTTAGCAATACCTATGGATTGAAAGGGCATAATGCTTTATTTATTAATAAAGGTAATGGAACTTTTACCGAACAGTCCAAAGAATATGGGTTAGATTTTTCCGGGTATACAACGCAGTCAGGTTTCTTTGATTATGATCACGACGGCGACCTGGATTGTTATATTTTAAATCAATCACAAAAGCCCCATGCTAACATAGTAGATACCAGCTTCAGAAGAAAGTTTGATGCCAATGCAGGCGACCGGCTTTACAGGAATGATTTAAACAAGGCAGAAAAGAAGTTTTCTGATGTTTCAGCACAAGCTGGAATTTTTCAGAGCAACCTGGGATATGGATTAGGGCTTGCATTTGCCGACCTGAATAATGACGGTTGGGATGACATCTACGTAGGTAATGATTTTCATGAAAATGATTACTACTACGTCAACAATGGTAACGGTACTTTCACCGAAAGCAGTGCTGATCATTTCAGGCATTTTAGCCGGTTTAGTATGGGTAATGATGTGGCTGATTATAACAACGACGGGCAACTGGATATTATAACTGTAGATATGCTGCCACCTGATGAGAAAGTTTTGAAAACTTATGGTAGTGATGAGAACCCGGATATTTATAAAGTCAAATTGGAAATTCAGGGTTACCAAAAGCAATATTCCAAAAACAGTCTGCAGCAAAACAATGGTAATGGTAAAAGTTTTAGTGAAACTAGTTTGATAAGTGGTATCCCTGCCACAGACTGGAGTTGGTCCCCTCTTTTTGCAGATTTTGACAATGACGGAAACAAAGACCTTTTCGTTTCCAGTGGTATTGTAAAGAGGCCTGTTGACCTGGATTATGTTCGCTTTGTTTCTGATCTACAGGTAAAAAAAGGAATGAACCAAACGGATGAATTTGATGATATGGCCATTGAAAAAATGCCGGATGGAAGTTCACATCCTTTTTTATTTAAGGGTGATGGGCAATTAGTTTTTAATGATGTTAGTAATAGTTGGGGCACAGGGAAAATGAAAGGTTATTATATAGGGGCTTCTTACGCAGACCTGGATAATGACGGCAGGCTTGACCTGGTAATCAATTGCATTAATTCGCCCGCTGTTATTTTAAAAAATGAAGGACCAAAAAAAAATTATATATCACTCTCATTTAAGGGTGATAGCTTAAACACATTTGGAGTTGGAGCCAAAGCCTACCTATTTACCACAGAGGCATCTGGCAGACGCCGGATGCAATACCAGCAATTAATGCTCACCCGCGGGTTTCAATCATCATCAGATCCGCGACTACATTTTGGTCTCGACTCGTTGACTGCAATTGACAGCATGCTTCTCGTATGGCCTGATCAAAAATTCCACCTCATAAAAGATGTGGCGGCGAATAAACAGCTTATTTTAAACAAAAAGGATGCATCCGGATTTTTTAAACAGGAAGATTTTTTTAAACCTGTGCCTGAAGTGTTTACGGATATTTCCAACTCGATCAACCTTAATTGGACTCATCGTGAAAACGATTTTTTAGATTATAATGTTCAATACCTGATTCCACATTCTCTATCAACCCGTGGTCCGAAATTGGCTGTAGCCGATGTTAATGGAGATGGACTTGATGATATATATGCATGCGGCGCCATAGGGCAGGCAGGTACGCTGATGATACAACAAAGAACCGGATCATTCATTTCCATAGACACAAGTGTTTTTAATCGGGATGCGATGAATGAAGATGTAGACGCTGTTTTCTTTGATGCCAATGGCGACAAGCATCCTGACCTGTATGTGGCCAGTGGAGGAAATCAATATAGTTCTGGTACTTTTTTGCAAGACAGACTCTACCTTAACGATGGTAAGGGACAGTTTATAAAATCAATTAACTCCCTGCCTTCAATACTGCAAAATAAATCCTGTGTGTCTATTGCTGACTTTGATCAGGATGGCGATCAGGATATTTTTGTAGGAGTACTCGCTAATGCTAAAGCCTTCGGCATTCCACAAACTTCTTATTTGTTGATAAATGACGGGAAGGCAAACTTCAGTATTGCTACTTCAAACATCATATCCCTTTCAAATATTGGTATGATCACAAGTTCCGCGTTTGCGGATATAAATAATGATGGTTGGAAAGACCTGGTGGTAGCAGGGGAATGGATGCCTGTAACCATCTTTGTGAATGAAAAAGGCAGGTTCAAAAAATCAGGTATACCCAAATCAACCGGCCTGTGGCAAACGATAGTAGTGGACGATGTAAATGGTGACGGGCTAGTGGATATCATGGCTGGTAATTGGGGTTATAATAACAAATTCTGGAGTGGCAAAAATGGTCCCGTACGACTTTATGTTGCTGACTACGATCAGAATGGCAGCATGGATCAATTGTTATCGTATACATTAAATGGAAAAGAATATCCTTTTTTGGCCAAGGATGAAGTAGAACGGTCACTGCCTTTACTAAAAAAACATTACCTGCATTATTCCGAATATGCAGGTGTTGTTATGAAAGATGTTTTTTATGGGTGGATCGATACTATTCAACCGTTAATGGCTGAGAGGTTGGGTTCAGCAATTTTTTATGGAGATGGAAAAGGTAATTTCTCTGTAAATGATTTACCGATGAAATTACAATTGGCCCCTGTGTTTTCTTTTCAAAAACTAACCTCTGTTGTTACCGGAGAAATAAACTGGCTTGCCGGGGGGAATTTTTTTGATGTTATTCCTTATGAAGGACGCTATGACGCACAGGCAGTAGCTTTGTTCAGTATTAATAAAAATAAGAATTGCCAGGTCTTTTCTCAAAACGAGTTATCTGGCATTAACGGGCAAACCAGGGATATAAAATGGATAAGAACATCAACAGATAGCATAGTAGCTTTAGCACGGAATAATGAAAAAATAATTTTTCTGAAATACAATTAAGCATGAGACCAGTTACTCCATTATTTTTATTTTGCTTTTGGATGACCGGAATGGTATGCGGATGCAAAAAATCATCTGCTCCTGAGCCAGTGGTTGTGCAACCTGTTTCGCCATTGATCTTAAGATCTGTAAATTTCAATGATAAGCTTTCTGGTGTTTCTGATTATAATATCAATATAAATCCTGCTATAAAATTTTCTTTCAACGCTCCCGTCAATAAAAGTACACTCAATAATAAAGTCAGTTTCAAAAATAAATCGGGGTCTGATGTTTTATATATAGTTGACTATGAAAAAAGTGACAGTACTGTAATTATAAAACCTTCGTTACCGCTTGATCATATTACAAAATATAATGTTAGTATAACTGCCGGGGTAAAATCAACAGGGGGGGGGACTTTATCTGCTGCTGCCAATGCGGAGTTTACAACACTACTGGATTCCTCCAGGAAATTTCCTGTTATTTCAGATGATGCTTTGCTGGATTCTGTGCAAAGACGAACCTTCAATTATTTTTGGAAATTAGCCCACCCTGTTAGCGGAATGGCCAGGGAAAGAAATACGGATGCAGGTATTTATACTTCAGGAGGTACCGGCTTTGGCATTATGGCTATTGTGGCGGCTATCCATCGTAATTTTATTACACGTAGCGAAGGTTTAACCAG
>JBPPMM010000307.1:0-14039 GCA_051306075.1 Chitinophagaceae bacterium | reverse complement strand
CTATAAAAAGAGTATGGAGCAACTAAATGGCAATAGTTCGAGTGAATGAGCCTTTGGATCATTTTTAACCAATCGATTATTCCTGATAAAAGAGTTCCAGTTGTCATGATCAAGCCTGACTTTTTTTGGAATAGCTGTTCCGTTAAAATAGACACGGATCTTTTTCCAACTATCATTTACTGCTGCCCCGTTGATGGTATAGCCGATGATGCCTGCAGGCATTTTATCCAGGAAAACCAGGTTGGCTGCAATATCCTCAGTCGTTTTCATATGGAAAGCCGGATGTTCTTTCCGCATTTTTATTAAAGATTTTATATAGAGAAAAACATCCTGGTTCTTTGTTTTCAAATCCCAATCGATGGCATTTATGCTGTCACCCGCGTTATAAGAATTTTCATTACCCTTTTTGCTTCGCAAAAATTCAGACCCGGCATGTAAAAAAGAAATTCCCTGCGATGTTAAAACGATGCTTAAAGCAAGTTTATACATTTCTTTTCTTTCTGCCTCACTTGCATCATGAGCAGATATTGCCAGTTTATCCCAAAGGACATGATTATCGTGGCACTCAGCATAAGTAATAGTTTGAGATGGGTTGGCTGCGTATGGAGCGTTGGAATAATTTACTTTTTTATAATTGACCTGAGGGTGTTTGCAGGCAGCCACTATCCCAAATTTTATGCTTTCTTCCATACCCGGCCGGCCGCTGGCAAATCCCCGCTCCTCATCAACAAATACACTACCTTTTATACCATCCCTGATATCGTCGCTGAAAACAGCGATATTATCCAATTTATAAGCATATTTTTTTAATGCCCTTACCGAATCAGGGAGAGGTGATGCACCCGCGGTCCATCCTTCCCCATAAAGCAGAATACCTGGCTTTAATTTTCTTAGTTCACTGGCTATAATATTCATGGTAATTATATCATGAACACCCATCAGGTCAAATCTAAACCCATCAACATGATATTCATTTACCCAATATTTCAATGACTCCAGCATAAATTTTCGCATCATAGGTCTTTCACTGGCTGTTTCATTGCCGCAGGCCGTTGCGTTAGAAAATTTTCCATCCACGGTCTGGCGATAATAATACCCGGGAACGATTTGGTTGAAGTAAGAATCCTCCGTCAGCATGGTATGGTTGTAGACAACATCCATTACAACGCCCAAATTATTTTCATGAAATGTACTGATCAGTTGTTTCAATTCTTTGATCCGTGTTATTCCATCATGAGCATTGGTGGCAAATGAACCTTCAGTTGTATTATAGTTTAGAGGTTCGTAACCCCAATTGTATTGCGGCTTTTCAGGCTGCGATTCATCTATGGAAAAAAAATCATAAACAGGTAAAAGATGAATATGCGTAACGCCAAGCTCAGTAATGTGATCAAGACCGGTGGAAAGGCCTGCATTATTTACAGTTCCTTTTTCCGCCAGGCCAATAAATTTGCCTTTGTTGGTAATGCCGGAATTTGAAGAAATACTTGCATCACGGATATGCAGTTCATAAATGATTGCATCAGTAGCATTTTTTAAAACCGGGCCTTTATCTTGTTGCCAATTTACCGGATCGGTTTGTTTCAGGTCCATGATCAATCCCCTTTTCCCATTTACACCTACGGCCTTTGCATATGGATCCGGAACTTCCTTCAGCCACTTAGTATTGATCAGGACACGAAAAGTATAATACAATCCTTTCTGATCTCCCGGTATATCAATATTCCAGGTGCCGGAATCATCCTTATTCATATCGATGGTTTGTAAAGGATCCCCTCCGGTTCCTTCCTGGTATAATTGTATTTGAACTGTCACCGCCGTTGGAGCCCAGATTCGGAAAGAGGATTGCCGGGATGAATAAGAGAGACCAAGATCTGCACCATTGTAGACAGGGAAAGAACTAAATTCAGTTATTTGTGCTCTTGATAAAAAAGGTATAATAATTCCCATCAGAATAATGGCATTCTTCATGAAATAAATAATTATAATTTAAAGATACTTTCCTTCCCGGCTTTTACGTAAACGAGTTCACATGGAATAAATAAATAAATCTTCTTTGATTGAATCTTTACATGTAAATTGGCGATCAATTCCTTAATCAAAACAAGTATTATTATGGGCGACTTCCAGATTAAGAAGCAACCAAAAAAATATGATGCAGTTATTGTGGGTTCCGGTGCCGGTGGGGGAATGGCTGCTTATGTTATGGCCAATGCAGGTTTGAAAGTTTGCGTGATTGAAGCGGGGCCATTATACAATCCACAAAAAAACGTTACTCAATTTAAAAATCCCTGGGACTCTCCCAGGCGGGGAGCCAGTACAAAATTTCGACCTTTCGGAGATTTTGATGCCTGTTACGGCGGATGGGAATTAGACGGAGAACCGTATACGAAGGCTGCGGGAACACAATGGGACTGGTGGCGGGCAAGAATGCTCGGAGGTCGCACCAATCATTGGGGACGGATTTCACTGCGGTTTGGGCCTAAAGATTTTAAAAGAAAAAGTATTGATGGATTAGGCGATGACTGGCCTATTGGATATGAAGACGTAAAACCTTTTTATGACCGCATTGATAAATTAATCGGTGTATTTGGTACCAATGAAGGGTTGGATAATGATCCGGATGGATTTTTTTTACCGCCTCCAAAACCAAGGCTGCACGAATTATTTATAAAAAATGCAGCAACACAGGCAGGTGTTAAAGTTATTCCTTCACGTCTTTCTATTCTTACGCAGCAACTTGCGGATAACAAGGATCGTGGTGCCTGCGCATTCTGTGCTCAATGCGGACGCAATTGCAGTTTTTACAAAGCTGATTTTTCCTCTCCCAATGTATTAATATATCCCGCCATGAAAACGGGCAATATTGATATTATTTCAAACGCCATGGCAAGGGAGGTGTTGACCAATAAGGAAGGACTTGCTTCAGGAGTCTCTTATATCAGTAAGGACGATATGATGGAATACCAGGTGGAAGGAAAGGTAGTGGTACTGGCAGCAAGTGCCTGCGAGTCTGCCAGGTTATTACTAAATTCAAAATCGCAGCGGCATCCGAATGGCCTGGCCAATAGCAGCAATGTGGTCGGTAAATATCTTCATGATTCAACTGGTGCTGCTATGGGTGGTATTCTTCCTGAATTATTTGATCGCAAAAGGTATAATGAGGATGGAGTGGGGGGAATGCATGTGTACTCACCCTGGTGGTTGGATAATAAAAAACTTGATTTTCCACGGGGCTATCATATAGAATATTGGGGAGGGATGGGGCAGCCTTCTTATGGTTTTAACTGGGGCATTGAAAATCTCAATGGAAAATATGTTGTAAAAGGAAAACAAAAGGAAGCCGGTGGGTATGGTGCATCCTTAAAAGAGGATAACCGTTATTTTTATGGGGCAGGCGTTGGCATGGCCGGAAGGGGAGAAGCCATACCTCTTGAATCTAATTATTGTGAAATAGACCCCACCACAGTTGATAAATTTGGAATACCGGTTTTAAAATTCAGCGTAAAGTGGAGTGATCATGAAATAAACCAGGCCAAACATATGAAGGAGACTTTTAAAGAAGTGATGCATAATATGGGAGCCATAATAACCTGGGGTGCTGATGATAATGCCAGCAATAATTATGGGTTGTCAAAGCCCGGGGAAATTATTCATGAAGGCGGAACGGTACGTATGGGTAATGATGCTAAACGGTCGGCCTTGAATAAGTGGAGCCAGGCACATGATTGCAAGAATGTATTTTGTGTGGACGGAGGACAATTTGTAAGCCAGGCAGATAAAAATATTACCTGGTCCATCCTCGCCCTGTCAATGAGAGCCAGCGAATACATTATAGATGAAATGAAAAAGCAAAATCTATAAGCATCGTCTTTGGATGTTTAATGTAAAAATTAATATACAACCATAAACAATCATTATGGACCGTCGTAAATCTTTAAAACTAATTGCATCGGGGGCTTTAGCTACCGGAGCAGTTGTAGCCGGGTGTAATACAACAGAGAATAAAACGCCTGAAGCAAAAAAAGGGGAACCAGAATTTGCCCTCGACCGAAATGCGGAAGAACTGGAATATGAAAAATCTTTGCTTGCACAGGGTAAGTTTTTTTCCCCACACGAATTGGCAACAATTACTGTGCTGGGAGATATAATCATTCCAAAAGATGAGATCAGTGGTAGCGCATCCGATGCCAAAGTGCCGGACTTTATTGATTTTATCGTGAGAGATATGCCACAACACCAAGTACCGATGCGTGGAGGGCTTCGCTGGCTAGATATGCATTGCCTGAAAAATTATGATAAGGCCTTTAAAGATTGCAGCCAGCAGCAACAGATCGAAATAGTAGATCTAATTGCCTATCCCAATAAAGCGAAACCAGAAATGAAACAGGGAGTTGTATTCTTTTCCCTTATGCGCAACCTGACAGCCAGTGGCTTTTATACATCCGAGATTGGAGTAAAAGATATTGGTTACGCCGGTAATACTCCCAATAAGTGGAATGGCGTACCCGCTGATGTTCTCGCGCAATATAAAATGGCATATACAGAAAAAGAAATGAAGGAATGCGTTAGGTTTTCCTGAGTGAAAGGCTCACTTGTAGAATTCCGATCTCCTGAAATGAAAATTTTTGTTACAATTTGAAAGGATAGGCTGACCGTGCAATTTCAATCGGCAATTCGATACAACAGTTTGAATAAATCTATTCTCTTGCTCCGGCCATGAGTTGCCTGGCTCATTTTATTCTGCAACTAAATTTTTTACGATTGGTAACTTTCCTTGCCAGGTTATACATCCATTAAATCAATCAAATAAAAGATTATAAGTAAATTGAGTTAATAAAATGGCAGGTGGCTCCATGAAAGAAATACAAGATATTATTAAATCGTTTGACCTGGCACAAGCGCAGGGAAGGCAAACCGCATTGGCCACCGTTGTTCATGTAGAAGGTTCATCCTACCGCAGACCAGGAGCCCGGATGCTTATTACGGATGAAGGACAGTTGACAGGGGCAATTAGTGGTGGGTGCCTGGAAGGAGACGCCCTGCGAAAAGCCTTGCTGGTGATGGCTCAACAAAGATCTATGCTGGTAACCTACGACACCATGGATGAGGATGATGCTAAACTTGGCATCGGCCTTGGGTGTAATGGAATTATCCAGGTTTTAATAGAGCCAATTAATAAAGCGGATCCAAATAATCCTGTTGAACTATTGAAAATAATAGCCGGAAGGAGGCAGAAGGCGGTTTTAATTACCCTATTTTCTTTGAAAAATAAAAGAGAAGCGCAACCTGGCACTTGTTTATTGTTAAGAGAAAATGAAATTGTAGAAGGGAATATACCCATGTTAAAGAATATTCTGATCAGGGATGGAATGCAGGTATTAAGTGGAAACCGATCTTTATTTCAAACTTACAATTCAGAAAACAAAAATCTTACAGCATTTTTAGAATTAGTGGAAACTACGGTATCATTGATCATTATCGGAGCAGGAAATGATGTGATTCCGCTGGTAGCTATGGCAGGCAACCTGGGATGGGAAACAACAGTAATCGACGGACGTCCCGAATATGCTAAAAAGGAGCGTTTCATTTCTTCTTGCCAGGTATTGGTTTCAAAGCCTGAAGATGTGATCGGACGGATTTCGATAGACGACCGAACTATTTTTTTATTAATGACTCATAACTATAATTATGATCTGGCAATGCTCTATCCCCTGGCTTTGAAAAAAGTGAGGTTTTTAGGAATGTTGGGACCTAAGAAAAAATTAGGACGGATGCTAAGAGAATTAGAAGATCAGGGTGTGTTTTTAACGGAGCAAGAAAAATTATCCATTTACAGTCCTGTTGGCCTTGACGTAGGTGCCGAAACTCCGGAAGAAATCGCTTTGTCTATTCTGGCAGAAATAAAGATGGTTCTAAGTGGAAAAAAGGGATTGTCATTAAATGATAACACAGGTACCATCCATTCACGCAATGATTTTCTAATTGGGCAGGTAAATATCGACGAAGAAAATTAGTCGGCTATAAAACCAGGAAATTATATAATAAGCAATTGGGCTGCTCTTATACTTGCAGCCGGATCTTCCAGCAGGCTGGGAAGACCGAAACAATTACTTTCATACCAGGGCAAAAGTTTTTTGGAGCTTACGGTTGATGAAGCAAATAGCGCTGGGGCAGATCCTGTAATTGTTGTTCTTGGCTCGAATGCAGTCCAGATGGAAACCATATTGGATCAAAAAAAAGTCAGGACAATAGAGAATAAGGAATGGGCGGAAGGAATGGCTTCTTCTATTCGGTGCGGAATCGAAACCCTTTTACAGATTGCCCCTTTATCAGATGGAGTCATAATTATGGTTTGCGATCAGCCATTTATTTCGGCCGCCTTGTTAAGATTATTAATTGCAACTCAAAATAAAACGGGTAAATCTATTGTTACAAGTTTATATGAAAATGCAATAGGTCCTCCCTGTTTTTTTCATAAAACTATTTTCCCCGAATTGTTGGAATTAAAAGGCGACGCAGGTGCAAGAAAAATTGTAAAAAAACATAGAAATGAAATGGCAACGGTATTATTTCAAAATGGAAATATAGATATTGATACAGATGCGGACTACAATGAATTAATCACCCGATCCTTAAAAGGGAACTGAAGGATTTATTCAGTAAGTCATTACTAAATAATACAATTACAACAATTTTGTAAACCCAAGTTTATTGACCGGCATGTTGATCTACATAAGCAGATATCCAACCCACTTGTCCGTTCTTTACAAGGTAAAATTGTTTTGTTTCATAAATCGACTTGAACTGTCTCATGATCTTGAGTAAAAGGCCCGTGCCGGCCATCATGGAACGCTGGTCAAACACTTTATGTACCCGCCTGATTTCTTTTGAAGCACTTCCTTTATCAATCCAGTTGTCTTCGATAGTTTTTACGAGATCAGCGTCAGACAGAGCAGAATAATTTTTATAAAGTGTTTCGCTGAAGTTTATCACATCATCGTAAGTTACCGGAACAATTGAATTACTATAGGCTTCCGGCCTGATCAAAGTAGCTACCGCCCATGCTATTCCACCACTAAAAGCGATATAATCATTCATGTTATAAGCGCCGCTTGCATTTACGGCATAAACGATATCCTTTTCCTCCGCAGCAACCAGAACCCTGTACAATTGTTTGTTGTAATTAACTAATGTTTTATCAAATTCGTCACACCTCTTTTCCGCAGCGTTACCGGTACTTTTGGTGCCCCAGTCCAGGTTAAAAAGTTTAAAATCCTTCGTATTATCGTAAGGGAAATAACCACCTTTAGTATTTCCACTTCCAATATCAATGAGGAAAGTGCTAAATCTTTTTGAATCCGGAACAATTCCGAGATGTGATAGCCTGGCTTCCTGTAAAGCATCAATTACTTCCACTTCTCTTTGCGGCTCCTTGATTTTTAATTTAAATGAGTCTATTAACTGTCTTATCCATTCATTTTTTTCTTCTTTTGCTGCCTGCATCTGTACGCCGCTGCTGATAACAGTAAAAATATTGCCGGGTGATATATTATAATCTTTGCTGGCTATAGTATAGAGATCGGAAAAACCATTTAGCGTTGCCTGGAAGGTGGGGGAAGAGAAAGATATAAAATCTGTATTGACAGACGTATCCTTTAAAACATTAAAAGTGCCGTTGCTTTTTGAATTTTTTCCTATTTCAAGTAAGCTCATCTTCACGCCCTTTGATCCAACTTCTATCCCGCTGTAAAGTGAAGGATTTTCATATTTCAGACTACTATTATCCTGGGCATTAAGATTGGTTAGATGGAGAAACATCAAACTTGTAATAAAGTAAAATGCTCCTGAGTAAGCAGTACGCATGGTGGTTAATTTGTGGCTAAAATCAATAAATAATCAACACATGAAAATAGCGAAATACGCAATAGAAATTGCTACTGTGTATAATTACATTTGGGTTTTTTTGCTGATTTTTTAAGCACTTTTGTTAACCTGTTGAGAGATATAAGATTGTAAAAATAGCCAGGTAAAAAGAGTAAAAAATAGCTTTTAATTCCTTACCAGGCATAATAAATTGAATAAAAAAGAGGCTATAGAAACTACAGCCTCCGGTAAGATCATCCTTTATGTATTTGGGTTTTCCTTTTTTAATATCTGCCATCTTTTTTATCCTTGGATCTTCCAATTCCATAACCAACACCTCCACCTATCACACCACCAATGGCGGCGCCGACAGCACGATTGCGCTTATTAACGACTGCCCCTATTACGGCCCCTGAACCAGCACCTATAGCTGCACCTTTTGCCGCCTTGCTCCAGCCCTTCTTTTTTGATGTCCTGGCCTGGTTCTCCGAACCGGACCTCATAGATCCGCTTTTAGTCCCTGAAGAACTTCTACGGGCGACAGGTCCTTGAGAAGCATAAGAGGTGTTTTCGGATTGCTTATAAGCATCTATAGCTTTCAATCTTTCATTTTGGACTTTCCAATCCTGAAACTCGGCTAAACCAACTGTATCGGAATACAATAAACCTTTTGCGCTTTCAACAGAGGTCGCGGGTTTTCTGTTGCACGCAGTTATAAATAATAATACAAGACCGGCGATACTTAGTGTGTAAAGAAATCTTTTCATAACTGTAGTTTTTAAAATGAAGTATAATAAATTCTCCATTTAATAATCAGAAAGAATGCCACAAAAAATGCAGTTGTTAAAGCAATGGAGAATTTAAAAATAATACAGTGGTAATAAATAAATTAGGAAGAAATTCATTTAACTATTAACGAAGCCAAATCAATGAAGAAAATATGTGGCCGCTATACGGTAATTATTAATGAAGCGGTTAAACTTTTGATGTAAAAAAAAGTCCCGGAAGATCAATTCCGGGACTTGTTAAAGAAAGTATTTTTATGCTTATCAACGATCTGAAAATTTTTAAGGAAACCGCTAATTTAATAGCGATTGCGGTCCCTGTTATTTCCGGGAGGTCTGTTGTAACCACCCCCGCCGCCTCCACGATTGTTAAATCCTCCGCTGTTGCCACCGCCACCACGATTATTAAATCCTCCGCCCCCCTGGGATCTTTCTTCGGCCTGCTTTACAACCAATGGCTTTTTGCCAAGGGAAATATCATTCAAATTTTCTATAGCATCTTTCCCTTCCGAGTCATTTTTCATATCCACAAATCCAAAACCCCTGCTTTTCCCGGTTTCCTTGTCTATAGCAACCTTGGCTGAATTTACAGCGCCAAATTTTTCAAATATTTCCATCAATTCGTCGTCATCCAAATCGTAAGGAAGACCTGCTACAAAAAGGTTCATAATAATTGGTTTTTGTAAATGTACAGAACTTATGTGTGTATTACTCTATAAAATTAAAGATCAGCCTTCAAACCTGAACATTTCCATTCTGAATTTTTGGTTGTACTAAATTATAAGCACATAAACCGGAAATAAGGTGCAGAGGGGAAGGCTGGTTTCAAAATTGTACAAGCTTAAAAACTGAATGGGATCAAAGTAAAACTTGAACAAATACTGCATTTTTTTCCTGGAGAATATTTATCCTCGAATTATAACATAAAAAAAGGGGACAGTGAAACTACCCCCTGATAATAGGGAGCGAATCGGTTAACCCCCTTTACCTATTTTAAAAGTAGTTATGGAAACTACTAAATTGATCTTCAAAAACCCGTTTGCCTGCCAAAACAGGCAAACGGTATAAGTGTATCTTTAATTCGTTGATGACGGATATTGGACGAATTTGTTTTTCAAAGGGTATTGTCGGATATATATATCACCAACTTTCATCAACAGTGTAAAGGAACGACTTGATGGTGACACGTAAAATAGTTCAATCAACTAACTTGATGTAGTATTTTATATTACATATTTTCTCTTAGTAATTTTATAACATAAAAAACAAAATGGAAAAAATGATAACAGGTTAATTCCTTTAAGAATAGTCAGTTCACCCTATTAAAATAAAAGTAAATAGTATCCTTTTGGATGTTTTTACCCGGGCCTGAAATATATGTCTTTAATGTATTGTCATCAGACATTTCATATTGAATGTCTGTAGGAAAATCGTGTAGCGGGTTTATAAAATGTACAATGGATTCATTTAGAAAAGTAGAAATGAATTTAACCGGCTTGCCTTCATTTTGATCTTTCACTGTGTTTTCAAATACCCAATGGGAAGCGTCCCGGTAAATGGTTGCCTGTTCATTCAGGGATGTGTCCATACCAACAATTTTAAAACCGTAGCACCTGTAGGTTCCGTCACTATTTTTTGAACAACGTTCAAAATCCTTTCCATTTTCCAATTGCCATGTTCCGGTAAGCCTTTCAAATATTGATATGGGGGCCAAAAGAGTGGGAGGTTCTTGTTTTAAAACATTATTTTTTAATGTAGGGCTGCAGGCTGTGTTAACCATTATGCATAAGCAAAGCAAGGCCATATTTTGAGCTAAATGGCCCATAATTCAAACTTAAATTATTAAGCTGTGGAGATAGCATTTAAATTGACCCGCCCTCAAAGCTATAAAAGGAAGAAAAGGCCATTTTAACTTGATTTCTATTACGCCTTGCCATTACATTTTCTGAGGACTTTCCTGATTTATTTTTTTTGAGCAATATAAGTATGTCTTGTATGCGGGAAGAAATCAGGTATAAATGAGGCCCGCTGCCCGTTCGCAAATTCCTGATAATATTTATGGTAGGAATGAAGCCGGAAATGATGATTTACGAATCCTTCCGTCTGTTTTTTTGAATAACTGTAACATTCTCCAAAATGATTTTTCATCAATCCCATGCGCCGCAATGGGTTGTGCCACCAATTGTGAAAATCAAAAATAGCATAACCGCCCTCTTTCAGGGATTGCTTCATTCCACTCAATACCAGCCCTTCATGATATGGAGAGTAAATAAGTGAATCACCACAATATAAAAGATCAAGCGAGTTATTAAAAGGAGGTTGGGTATAGTCTGTCCTGATAAATATCATGTTATTGATATTTTGTTTTTCCGCTTTTTTCATCATGTATAACATAGACTCAATACTAAGATCACAATGAAATATCCAATCAAACATTTTATGGAATTCAAAAGTATAGTAACCGGAACCACCGCTAAAGTCGCAAAACGTTTTTCGTTCAATGGTATTTTTCTCAATGAGAGATTTTATAAAATTAACATGGTATAGCTTTTTTCTAAGCCATTTTGGATCCACCAGCTCCGGAGGCGCCCATGAATTCTCCATGTTGGCATTTTCTTTTTTAGTATTAAAAAGTGTATTATAGATTTTTTCGTGATAGGCACTCCTTTGATCAAATGCATAATGGACAGGCTTCACAGGTAACATTTCCAGTATTCCCTCGGAATAAGGAAAATGCCTCTGACATTCTGTACAGGTAAAATGGGAAGTTTCGAAACGGATGGGTGCCTTGCAATCCGGGCAGGAGACGTATTCCTGAATAATTTTGATCTTGTCGGTACGCATTTGGTTCTGTTGTGAGGGTTAAAAAAATTTGTATTAAGAACAACATTCATGCGGTTATCATACAATATTCGTCAGTTGATGGATTTTAGAAATGGCATAAATAAAAGCAGCAGTCAATAAAAATAATTATCCTCAGAGTACGGAACCTAAATCATTAATATTTAAGAATGCTCTTAATTGAAGTCAACGGCTTAAATCTTGTCAGGTAGATATTCAGAGGTATTTTCTTAATCAATTCTTCTATCAGCCGTCAGGAGCCTTCAGGCATTCCAAAAATATATGTTTAAGTCCAAAACTTGAAATTTACTTTGTATTATTTCGTTGATTTTTTTCCATTGATACGGAGTTTCAAAATCAAAGGCAAAGTCTGGAATTAACTGTTTATTTTGAGGATTCAAGCAATTAGGTAGTGAGGTTTTTAAAAAGATTCTACATATTCGTATTCATGTCTCTACCCTGGATTTCGGGCCTGAATGCGCAATTGTGCCAGGGCAGCCTGGGAGATCCGCTGGTCAATATAACATTTGGGGCAGGTACTAATCCGGGACCAGCTCTAAAAGCGGCAACTACCTCTTACCAATATCAAATCTCAGATTGTCCACAGGACGGGTATTATAGCGTAAGAAACAGTTCCAATTCTTGTTTCAATAATTCCTGGCATACTCTCACTTCTGACCATACAGGTGATCCGAATGGTTATTTTATGCTGGTTAATGCCTCCTTTCAACCCAGTGCCTTCTACCTTGATACGGTAAAGGGTTTGTGTGGTGGCACTACGTATGAATTTGCCGCATGGATAATTAATGTACTTAAATCAACAGCTTGCGGTGCTAATGCCACGCAACCTAATTTAACTTTTACTCTTGAAAACTCCGACGGTTCCCTGTTGAAATCTTACAATACAAATACGTTATCACTCCAATCAAGTCCTGTTTGGCAACAATTTGGATTTTTTTTTACCACACCATCCAATGTGTCGGAAGTGGTACTCAGAATATTTAATAATGCTCCGGGAGGCTGTGGAAATGACCTGGCACTGGATGATATCACGTTCAGACCCTGTGGGCCGAAATTAACACCATCAATAACCGGGTTTACTTCCACCGAAGTGTCAATTTGTGAAGGGGAGGATCGTTCTTTTGAATTTACATGCTCAGTTTCAGCTGGCTTCAATAATCCTTCTTTCTTATGGCAACAAAGCACGGATGGCGTGCTATGGTCAGATATTCCGGGTGCTACAACAACAAGGTTAACTCAAAACTTTAATGCAAACATGGCCCTGGGAATTTACCAGTACAGGTTATCTTCAGCAGAATCTGGTAATATGAATTCCATTCAATGCCGGATTGTTTCAAAACCCCTAACAATTAAATTAAGCGGTAACCCAAAAACAACGGTGGAAAGTAATAGTCCCATTTGTGAAAATGGAAATCTCATACTGGGTGCAACAGGGGGTGTTTCCTACCAATGGAACGGAAATAATAATTTTTCAGCAAACGGTTCTTCTATTACAATCAACAATGCAAAATTGACCCAGTCCGGCAAATACTATGTTCTTGTCACAAGTGATGCCGGTTGTAAACAGTTCGATTCTGTATCAGTTTTAGTAAATCCAGGTCCCCGGGCAGGAACTTCATTTTCAGTTGCCAATATTTGTGAAGGTGATCGTGTGCAACTAGAGAGCAGCGGAGGAATTGATTATAAGTGGGTGCCTGCAACAGGGCTTTCTGCCGCTAATATTTCAAGCCCGGTCGCTTCACCGGAATTGACTACCTCTTACAATGTTATTGTATCAAACCAGTTTGCATGTAGTGACACAGCGCAGGTAATAGTAAATGTAGCGATGGCTCCTACTGCAAACGCAGGCCCTGATAAATGGATTATAAAAGGAAATTCGGTACAACTTTCTGCAAGTGCAGAAGGACTGAATGCAGGTTATTTGTGGTTTCCTGATGCCTTTATTAATAGCACCCGTTTTTTGCAACCCGTGGTCAACCCTCCTCAGGATACAAGCTATATATTAAAAGTAATTTCTAATGACGGATGTGGTACAGCGATGGATACTGTCAGGGTTTTTGTTTACAAAGATGTTTTCGTGCCTGGTGCATTTTCTCCAAACGATGATGGACTAAATGATACTTGGAATATCCCGGCTCTTGCGGCTTATCCCGAATTTGAATTAACCGTTTATAACAGGGCAGGCCAGGTTGTTTTTCAAAATAAAAACAATAATCGTCCCTGGAATGGAAAATTTAAAGGCAATCTTCTTCCTGTTGGTATATATGTTTATGTGATTAATCTCAAAACTGGTGGCGAAATAATAAAAGGAACGGTGGCTCTTTTGCGGTAAATGTTACTTATTCATAATTATTCTCTCAGTCCATTTTGCGACCGATCAGGTAGCCCGCAATAACTCCGGTTATTAGTCCGATTGAAATCCAAATCAAGGATCCTTCGCTTGCAAAATAACTTACCGCCAGGCCGATAATTCCACCCCCTATTGCAAACAAACTGGCAGCGTTAGTTTTCTCTACAGGTCGCGGC
>JBPPMM010000302.1:0-4570 GCA_051306075.1 Chitinophagaceae bacterium | reverse complement strand
AGCATCGTACACTTTTTGCATCTGGCGGTTATTCCATAAATGCTGGTGATTATAAACCTCTACCATACCTGTATTCGTGAGTTCTTTCATTTGCATTTCAGCCCTTGGTGGCGCATACCATGTTTCCGGGTTGGCGGGATCTTTTTCTTCAAACTCCCAAAGAAAATCGGCAGTGGCCTTCACCTGTTCTTTTGGAACTGTATTCTTAATTACTATATATCCATTGTGTTTCCAGAATTGCCAGTCTTCTTCGCTCAACACTTTTAAAGGTTTACCATTGCTGCGGTCGTTCAATTTTACAGCACTGGTTTTTGCCGTGGATGGATTACCGGGAATGTCTTTGTGGGCATTATCGGGTACCATGGTTGGAGCCATGGTTGCCGCCATTGTTTCTTGTTTCATTTGATGATTTTTTATTGTTTTTGTGGCCAAAAGGAATTTGCCACAAAAAAATATTCATTACGGTTGGTAAAGAAATGTATATTTTTTTGTGACGCATTTCATATTGCAATTTTTAAAGTTTATTTATTAAGAATGGAAAATGTATACATTGTTTATTACCGCGACTGCAGAAGCCGGTTACTGACCTGTGCTTACATTTTTGTTTTAATGTGTTCACCATTGTTGAAGGACTCACCAAAATATTTTTATCAAAAATCCCTGGCCGGTTTTCAGGCAGCTGTTTTGGCTTTATGAGTGTTCCTATAAAGTTACTTGTTCTGATCTCATTGTTTTTAATGGCTGGCATATAAGTGGTTTTTGCAATCTTTGATGATGTAAAAATACCCCGCATCAATGCCTGTTACTACACTTACAATAGCCAGTTTTTGTACTCTATTGATATTTTTTCAGGTTTTTGCTTAAGGAAAGTATATTTATGGATAAATATCCTGTAATGAAAGTAAAACTTGAGGAAGTGATCTCCGATGTTGACAGTTCATTCAGAATATTGCTTACTCCTAATCTGAATGATATCTTTTACTGGCATTTTCACCCGGAGTACGAGATTGTATTTGTAGACAACGCCAGCGGCACCCGCCATATCGGCGACCATATTTCACGGTATGAAGGAAGTGATCTTGTTTTTATCGGACCCAATGTTCCTCACCTCAACTTTGATTATGGCGTACAAAAAACATGTGAACAGGTAGTGATACAAATGAAAGAAGATTTTTTAGGGAAAGATTTTTTTTCTGTTCCTGAAATGACCTCCATTAAAACACTTTTCGAAAAATCTAAATACGGAGTTTCGTTCGACAGGAAAACCAAACAGGTAGCGGGAGAAAAATTGAAGCATCTTGTTAACCTCAATCATTTTGAACAACTGATAGAACTCCTGCAAATTTTTCACCTGCTTGCCAACAGCGAATTAACTATTTTGAACACCCGGCCGGTAGCAAATGCGATGATCAAAAAAGATCACGGCAGAATAGAGCGGGTATATCATTACGTGGAGCAGAATTACCAGCAACATATCGATGTAAAGGAAGTAGCGAAGCTCAGCCATCTTTCTGCGGCAGCTTTTAGCCGGTATTTTAAAAAAGTGACTCGTATGACGTTTACTTCTTTCGTAAATCAGTATCGTATTACACAGGCTAAAAAATTGTTATTGCAAAATCAAACGGTAACTGAAGCATGCTATCAAAGCGGGTTTGACAATCTTTCTTATTTCAACAAAACATTCAGGAAACTGGCCGGAATAAATCCATCACATTTTAAAAAGCAACAGGTTTGAAAAGGACATAGCCGACAGCAGACTAAAAAAAATTTGTATAAACAAATTTTCTACCTCATATTTGCCAAGTAATGAAACAAAAAATAAATATTCAATGGTGGTGGCAAACAGACGCTGAAGGGGGTTTGTAATGTCATTACTTTATTTATAAGGTATTCAGAGCCCCGGATTATTTCGGGGTTTTTTTATTTAGAGAGTCAGAATGGGGAAAAGCGGAGAATAAATTAATAATCATGTTTTCGTTAGAGGAAAGGTAATATGAAGAAAATAGAGATCAATACCAACACAAAAAAAATATTAGCGGATGTATTCACCCCCGTGGGAATGTACCTGCGGCTTCGTGACCGGTTCCGGGATACCATCCTGCTGGAAAGCACCGATTTTCATGCAGCAGAGAGCAGTTATTCCTTTATAGGAATTAACGCCATTGCCGGGATGGAGATCAGTTCAATTGAAAGAATAGAATTCAAATTTCCAGGTCAGCCTCCGGAAAGAGCGGCAATTAAGCATGTAAACGATGTGCCCGGGCAACTCTGGAATTTTATGCAACGCTTTGATGTAATACCGGCAGCAACAAAGGAAGCAAAATTTGCACAAGGGTTATTTGGATATACCACCTATGATGCCGTTCAGTTTTTTGAAACGATAAATCTTGCCAGTCAAAAAAAAGAGACCAGTCCTGGCATTCCTCTTATGCGATACAGGCTCTACCAATATGTTATCGCGATTAATCATTTTAAAGATGAATTGTTCATTTGCGAGAATAAAATAGCCGGTGTAGAAAGTGAGCTACCCGTTCTTGAATCATTGATACGCAGCAAGGATATTCCTGCTTACCCTTTTCAATCAAAAGGAGAAGAAAGTTCTAACATGGCGGATGAGGATTACATGGAAATGGTAAAGAAAGGAATCGCCAGCAGCCATCGTGGTGATGTTTTTCAGATTGTATTAAGCCGGCGCTTTGAACAAAAATTCCAGGGTGATGAGTTTAATGTTTACCGGGCCCTGCGAAATATCAATCCATCTCCTTATTTATTTTATTTTGATTATGGTGATTATAAACTGATGGGATCTTCACCCGAAGCACAACTGGTTATTAAGAATGGTAAAGCGGTTGTTCATCCTATTGCCGGTACATTCAAAAGAACCGGGGATGATGTTATGGACCAGGAAGCTGCGGAGGCACTATTAAAAGATGCAAAGGAAAATGCCGAACATGTGATGCTGGTTGACCTGGCAAGAAATGATCTGAGCAGGCTTTGTGATGATGTTACCGTATCTCATTACCGGCAGGTTCAATATTTTTCACACGTTATTCATTTGGTAAGCGAAGTAACGGGTAGAGTGAGAAGCGGAAGCAATCCTTTTGAACTTCTGGCAAAAACATTTCCTGCGGGAACCCTGAGCGGCGCACCCAAGTTTAAAGCAATGGAATTAATTGACAAGTATGAACCAACAACCCGAAGCAATTATGGTGGAGGAATAGGTTTTATGGGATTTGATGGCAGTTGCAATCATGCTATTATGATCCGTACTTTTTTAAGCAGGAATAATACCCTGATATACCAGGCCGGAGCGGGTGTGGTAGCAGCATCGCAACCTGAAAATGAATTGCAGGAAGTAAATAATAAATTAAGAGCATTAAAAAAAGCTATTCTGCTAGCGGAAGATATTTGATCATACCATACAAAAATTCAGAATCCGGAACTGAATTTAATTGAAGTAATCAAAAGGAAAATGAATTATAGTTAATGAGGCTTTGAACAATAAAAATAAAAATTTTGAACATTTTAGTATTCGATAATTACGATTCTTTTACTTACAACCTGGTACACCTGGTTGAGAAGATAACACACGGTAAAGTGGACGTTTATCGCAATGACCAGATAACTCTTGAAAAAGTAAAGGAATATGATAAGATCATTTTATCTCCGGGTCCGGGTATTCCCATAGAGGCCGGTTTATTATTATCATTGATCAAAGAATATGCACCGACAAAATCCATATTAGGCGTTTGTCTTGGCCACCAGGCAATAGGGGAGGCATTCGGTGGTAAGCTTGTGAACTTGTCAACTGTTTATCATGGGGTGGCTACAAAGATAGAAATCGGGACTCCCCGGAAATCAAAAGAAAAAGGAATTAACTTAACCCATACCACTACCCATTCATCCGCCAGGTTATTTGAAGGATTGCCATCAGAAATTGAAGTAGGCCGGTATCATTCATGGATAGTTTCGGATGAAAACTTTCCTGATGAACTTGAAGTGACAGCAAGAGATGAGAACAATTATATTATGGCCATGCAGCATAAAAAATATGATGTGCAGGGAGTGCAGTTTCACCCGGAAAGTGTATTGACTCCAAAGGGTGAAGTGATTATGAGAAATTGGATCGCGGACCGGTAAAAGATGAATTGAAAATTTGAAAACGGTGAAATGAAAAAAATATTACAATTTTTATTCGAACATAAAACCTTAAGCCGGGAACAGGCGAAGGATGTCCTTGTTAATATAGGCAAAGGCATTTATAACGAACATGAGGTTACCGCCTTCATGACCGTATTCCTGATGCGCAGCATTACCATAAAGGAATTGCAGGGTTTCCAGGATGCATTGTTGGAGCTTTGTGTACCAGTGGATCTGAATGGATTTGAAACTATCGACATTGTAGGTACGGGAGGTGATGGCAAGGATACTTTTAATATCTCAACACTATCTTGTTTTATTGTAGCAGGTACCGGCCAAAAGGTTGCCAAACACGGAAATTATGGAGCTTCATCGGTAAGCGGAGCATCGAATGTAATGGAGCAGCTGGGATATAAATTCAAGAACAATA
>JBPPMM010000271.1:0-3099 GCA_051306075.1 Chitinophagaceae bacterium | reverse complement strand
TTAAATAAATTAGTTTTTTTGCTCTGCTGTAATAGAATTATGAATGCAACGGCTCCTAAAAACATGATTGGGAAATTTGTAATCCGGACAGTAAAAAGATAAGCGGGCCAAATGATCCATTCAGGGAAGAGAGGAAAATTCTTTATAGTGCCTTCGCATTTTCCTGTTTCTATAAACAGGACAAATATTATTAGTAAGGTGATAAAATCATAGTTAGAAGTAGAAACGTTTCCCCGAAGCAGAGGCCATGAAACAAAACAAATGGCAAATACGGCTACAGCTGCCAGGGTCAAGAAATTGCCGGAAGCTCTAACGTAAATTATCAATTTAAGAATGTACATAGAAAACCATAGGGACAGTACACCATTTAATGAAGTATAGAAATTCAGTTTTCCACTTCCGGGGATAAACATGGCGATGCTGGTAAACCAGGAAGAATTAAATCCAAACCGCTCATGTAAATGAACAATACCCGGCACAGAGCCGTATTGTTTGATCCATTTTATCATTTGAATATGGTAACTCTCCGTATCATCCATCATTGTTTTACCGGCGTTTAGAAATAAAAGCAGAAACCATAAACAACAAATAGTTAAAAGTAAAAGCGCCGAATGTTTCTTAACCTTTGACAAGAAATGAGTGACAAACGGAATAAAGGCTTTTTTTTTGAAGAATAAAGTAATAAAAAGCAGGAAAAACAAGATACCCTGAGTTAAAATATTCAGAGGTAAAAAGACAACAATTATCTGGGAAAAAAGAGTCAGCAATATTAGTCCCGATAACAGATAAAATATCAAAGGCCTGTCTTGGAAATTTTCAATCTTACGGTGCGGAATAATTTCATAAAAAATAAAACCCGCGCAAAAACACAACCCGGTAATAATGATATGGAAAAAAAATAGGGATAACATATTCTTAGATACCGGGTTTTAAGCAGGGAGAATAGAATTATGTTCTGGAGAAAATATTATATTTCAATATACAATACATGGCCCTAAAGCCATCTTTCCAATTTATTTTTTTTCCTTCAGCATAACTTCTGCCATAATAAGAAATACCCACCTCATATATCCTGATATCTTTTATTCTGCTGATCCTGGCAGTTATTTCTGGTTCTATTCCGAACCGTTTTTCCCTGATTGTTATTTGTTGGAGAATTTCCTTTCTGAACATTTTATAACCCGTTTCCATATCCGTTAAATTTAACCCGGTAAATACATTGGAAAAAAAAGTAAGAAGTTGGTTGCCGGCTGAATGGAAAAAGAAAAGTATGCGGTGTGCTTCACTGCCTCTGAATCTGGAACCATAAACCACATCAGCATGACCATCCATAATTGGTTTCAAAAGTTTGGAATATTCTTTGGGGTCATATTCCAGGTCTGCATCCTGGATGATCACAATGTTACCTGTAGAATGCTGAAGTGCTGAATGAATTCCAGCACCTTTTCCTTTGTTTATCTTGTGTTGAATAAAAATGATAGGAGCTTCTTTGTTTTGTTCAATAAACCGCTGAATGACAGATGAAGTATTATCCGTAGATCCATCGTCTACGATAATGATCTCCTTACTCATACCATAATCGAGTTGAACCTCCAGTATTTTTCTTAGTATTATCGCAACCAAAAGCTCTTCATTAAAACAAGAAATGAGAATGCTTAATTTTTCTGACAAGAGAAAGGTGATTTAAATTATTTATATTTTTTCTTTAACAACAGGAACTTCATTTCAAATGTATAATAACTTATGGTACTTACCATAATTGCTACCAGCGTTACAATAGTGGAGCTTAAAATGTGTTCCAAATTTGAAGAATGCTCTCCGGAGGCATGTAACAACCGGGTGACCACCGGAGTCAATAAAATAAAAACAGGCCAGTGGAAAATATATAGCCCGTATGAAATCTTTCCCAAAAATCGTAATAGAGCTAAAGAAAATAGAGAACTTAGAGCAGTTCGGGTATGTAACACGAGTTCATCCACAAGGACTCCAAATAATCCCGCAAATGTAGTATAGCCCACAATGGCATAATACGGGAAGGCTCTCTCATTTTTCAAGGTAAAAAAGTAAAAGGCAAAATTAAAACAGGCCAGTACAGTAATTACTATTGCAAGGTATTTAGAAAAAAAGGTGAATTTGATCTTATGTGAAAGGGCAACCATGCTTCCGACACATAAACCATCTATTCTAGTGAAAGTGTAAAATGTGATATAGTTAAGTCCTGGCAGTTTTTGGGCATATAATATGGCGCGGGTTGCAATCACGGATATTAATATTACCAGCATGAGATAGAATAAAGTCCTGGCATTTTTTATCAACATGATAAGAATTGGCCACACAAGGTAAAATTGTTCTTCAACTGCAAGAGACCAAAGATGGTTTAGCAAATTGGTACTTGAGGGCAGGTGAAAGGCGAATAACCAGTTTTGAAGATAAGTCCAAAGCCAGAATTGATGATTTTCATAATATTGAAGCTGCTGTCCGAACAAACCGATCGCAGGAAAAACAATCAGGAAAAATATAAGAACTGCATAGTATAAAGGAAAGATCCGAAGGACTCTTCTTATATAGAACTTTTTCAGGTGTCCGGGCTGATCCTGGCCCTCGATAAGTATGCGTGTAATTAAGAACCCTGATAACACAAAAAATAAATCTACCCCCAACCACCCATATGTTGATTTAGATATGAAACCATAATTGTGATAAAAAACGACAAGCAGAATGGCAATACCTCTTAATCCGTCAAGGGAAGGTAAATGAGTGTTTTTACGAAGTAGATCGCTCATCCGGAATTATGGATATTTAGATAAGATAATCTCAAAAACGCCCAGAAAAACTAATCTGTGAATCATAGCGGGGAAAAGGGTCATTTACTTATAACGCTTTGTAGTATAAAATGCTGCGGGAAGTTATAACTTTTATTATTTAAGTGAAATAAAGAAGGTTACCACTCGTTTATTATCAGGGCCATTCAATTTCTTCAGTAAGGAATTAATTGTCCTGCTTCGAAATCCAGTATTCCATGAAGGAAATCCAACCCTCTCCAGGTCAAATGACCTTAACCAATGCATATGTACCCTATCTCGACGGGTTAAGAGGTCT
>JBPPMM010000259.1:0-15572 GCA_051306075.1 Chitinophagaceae bacterium | reverse complement strand
ATCCAAATACAAGGGCAGTTGGTTTTACCGGCTCCTTCCTGGGCGGTAAGCAATTATTTGACTGGGCCAATCAGAGGCCAAAGCCAATTCCTGTTTTTGCGGAAATGAGCAGCATCAACCCGGTGTTTGTACTACCTGAAAAATTAAGGGAATCGGCTGCTGATGTAGCAAAGCTTTATGCTTCTTCTATCACATTGGGCGTTGGGCAATTTTGTACCAACCCGGGATTGATAATCGGGATAGAAAGTGAAGAACTGCAGGAATTCATCAGCACATTGGGCCAGGCAATAAAAGATGTAGCTCCCGGTACCATGCTGCACATGGGCATCTTTAAAAGTTATGTGGAAAAAAGAGGAAACGCCTTATCTCAGGACCATGTGGATACAGTAGCTGTTTCTGAGAAAGAGCCACAACTGAATGAAGCGGCACCAACGCTTGCTTCTACTACAGGTGAAGCTTTTTTAAAAAACCCAGTATTGCACCAGGAAGTCTTTGGTCCTTATTCATTGGTTGTTCGTTGTAAGGACGCAACCGAGATGGTGGAAGTTACCCGGCACCTGGAAGGCCAGCTTACTGCTACATTGATGGCCACCCCCAATGATATCAGCTATCATGAAACATTGATAGATGAAGTGAAAAATATTTGCGGCCGGTTTATTTTAAATAATGTACCTACCGGTGTGGAGGTTTGTTTGAGTATGCATCATGGAGGACCATTTCCTTCCACTACAGACTCAAGATTTACTTCTGTGGGTGCTGATGGCATCAAACGCTTTGCCCGGCCGGTTGCTTTTCAAAACTGGACCAATGAATTTTTACCGGAGGAATTAAAAAACGAGAACCCGCTACAAATATGGCGAACGGTTAATAATGAATTGACAAAAGAAAAAATCGCTTCCTGATGAAACGATGTCGGCTTATTTTAATTTTCTTTTATGCTGTTACCATTATTCATGCACAAAAAGTACCGGTGGAGCGTAAACAGGAAATTGAAAAAGCTATTAATGAAATAAAAAAATTCAGAGAAAGCGAAACAAAAAGAGATAGTGTGGCCGGGCTTCCCCTGGGATCAAACAAAGAAGAAGATTTTCTCCGGCGTTTTGAATTTTACAAAAAGACCTGGTCAGAATTACAAAGCATCAATAAAGGTAAATTAGGAAGTGATGACCTGGTCAACCTTGAATTGTTGCAATACAGCGTTAAAGATCATCTTTCACAATACAAGTTTAAGTCTTACCTGAACCCCATTCTAGCTGATGAGGGATTTCATACTCGTCTTGCACATATGTCCTCAGATGTTTTATCCACAAAAAAAGAGTTTGATCATTATATAAACCGGCTTAAAGATATTCCCCGCTATGTGGTCGAACAACTGGCTTTAATGGACCGGGGCCTGAAGCTTGGCATATGCCAGCCAGGGGCCATATTAATTGGTTATGAAAATACCTATGGGCAGCATATCGTAAATGATTACAGGAAAAGTGTATTCTGGAAACCTTTTATGCAAAAGCCTTTCGGAATCGGTGAAAGTGAATGGGAAAAAATAATGGAAGAAGGTAAAGTGGCTATTGAGAAATATGTCATTGACGGATATAAAAAGATCAGGAGTTTTTTTGAAAAAGAATACTTTCCGCGAACACGAAATACTATTGGGGTATCTAATTTTCCAGATGGCCTGGCTTATTACCAGGATAGGGTAAATCATTTTACAAGTACTCACCTTTCTTATGAAACAATTTATCAAACCGGGTTGAATGAAGTGGAAAGGATCAAACAGGAAATGATTGAGACAATACGGGAACTGAAGTTTACAGGAAGTTTAAAGGATTTTATAACCAGCCTGAGAACTGATTTGAAATTTTATGCTACTACGCCGGAGCAATTATTAAAAGAAGCTTCTTTTATAGCTAAGAAAGCAGATGGTAAGTTACCGGGGTTTTTTAACCAATTACCAAGACAACCATACGGTGTTGAACCGGTTCCGGAACACCTGGCACCCACCTATACCGCCGGAAGATATTCAGGTGCATCGATCAATAGCAAAAGAGCCGGGTTTTATTGGGTAAATACCTTTGACCTTAAGAGCAGACCCTTATTTGCGCTGGAGGCATTGACGCTTCACGAAGCAATGCCAGGCCATCATCTGCAAATTGCATTGGCAAAGGAAATGACCGGGCTCCCTGAATTCAGGAGAGATCTATATGTAAATGCTTTTGGAGAAGGCTGGGGTTTGTATTGCGAATACCTGGGAACTGAAATGGGTTTTTATAAGGACCCATATTCCCGATTCGGAAAACTGACATATGAAATGTGGCGTGCCTGCCGGCTGGTATTAGATGTAGCCTTGCATACAAAAGGATGGACCAGGGAACAGGCAGTTACTTATCTTTCAGAAAATACAGCTTTGTCATTACACGAAGTGAATACGGAGATCAACCGTTATATTTCATGGCCCGGGCAAGCCCTGGCATATAAAACCGGCGAATTAAAAATAAAAGAATTAAGGAAAAGAGCAGAAGATAAATTAAAAAATAAATTTGATATAAGAGATTTTCATGACGTCCTTCTTTCGCAGGGATCCGTTACACTTCACATTTTAGAAAGGATGGTTGATAAATATATAGCTGAAAAGCTTAAGTGAATGCGTACTGGATTCCGACCGGCAATAAAAGCAAGGAATACCTCTTATGCTGATACCAGGGTTGCCTGGTCTTCTTTCCGGTGTTTTATAACAAACCAACCCGTTATAAATATAGAAATGATAAAGTAAGACCCAACTATATATTTAACAAATGGAAAATAATCGGCAGCGCCAAACCAATCATCTTGCATATAGAGAAAAGAAAGGCCGGTACCGCTTCTCAGCAACTCCCATCCAAAGGCAGATAAATTTCTATCCATAAGATCTGTCAGGGCATACACACTTAAGAAAATAAAGCCCCCATACCAGAAAATAAATTTATTGTTCAAAAGGTTGAGCATCGCGATATTCGCAAACATAAAACTGACAAAAAAGAGGATCATTAAAAGTTGTATCCAGCACCAGCTATTTAATGCCGGAGAAGTTCTTGTGTCATATTTATTAAATTGATAAACGTTTTCAATTTTGTATACAGGATATTTTTCCGCAACATCAGGCGGGCGATACCCCGTGGGTTTGAACCATAAAGCAAACTTATCTTTCCAACTCCTGGTTCTCCGGGCATCTTTGAAAAGTAACCATACATGTTGAAAATTGATCCGGATCGGGTTCCAGGTTCTTACCGGCCTGGTGATTCCATATACGGGGGGAATATCGGATAATTCTTCCTGGAAAGTACCAAACCATTTATCCCAGATTATAAATATCTGGCCATAATTTTTATCAATATACTCCGGGTTAATGGCATGATGTACGCGGTGATGTGATGGAGTAACAATGATCTTTTCTAAAAATCCCATTCGATCAATATGCTGTGTATGATACCAGAATTGTGCGAAAAGATGAAGGGGAGCTACCACAGCAATAACCTCTCCCGGAACACCTAACAGGGCAACAGGCAAAAGAAAAATAGCAAATGTTTTAACAATGCCGGAAATGCTTTGCCTAAGAGCACAGGCAAGGTTAAATTCTTCGCTGCTGTGATGAATAATATGACCGTTCCAGAAAAAGTTGGTTACATGCTGTAGACGGTGAACCCAGTACCCTGCAAAGTCTAATGCAATAAATGCAACAATATATGTGATGAGTATATTTGGGATACTTATCAAAGCCATATGATGAAGAAAATAGGGATAAGAAAGTATAATAAAATAAAGGCCTATCACATCCTTTGTTACATTCGTTACTCCGCTACTCAGGCTGCTGATCATGTCCATGTTTCTGACAGTGTCTTTGCCTTTTACCCAACCATACCATTTTTCAAATAAAACGAGCAAAAGAAAAGCAGGCATAGCTATCAATAATATTTTCCCGTAGGTTTCCATGACGCAAGCGATATAAAACGAATTTACAAAAGCTTTGCCTTTTACAAAGCATTGTGGCAAGGGGAATAAATCAGATAAGTCAAAAGATATCCCTTATAGCGAAAGGTGAAATTGAACGAAATCCTTAAAATTTTGTTGGGTGTTGAAAAGTATCACAGGCAACTGCTTATTTTTATACCCATTATGGATTGCACATCAACCCGAATACCTTACCGCCAGACAGGAGTTTTCTCCAAAATTGTAATAGATTATATAGATCAGGCAGAGGCATTAAAGCCTTTTGTTGCACACCAGCCTATCCCGGAAGGCATTAAGCATGCAATTTCTGCACGCAAAAGCATACCTGTAAACCGCAAATTACTGGTAGACGAATTAAGTACTCAGTATAATGATATAGAGACTTCCGGGGCTGTTCAAAAAAACATAAATGCCTTATTATCTCCTGATACTTTTACAATAACGACCGCTCACCAGAATAATATTTTTACCGGGCCACTGTATTTTATTTATAAGATACTTCATGCCATTAAACTTTCTGAACATTTAAATACCCAATTAGTACCCTATAAATTTGTGCCTGTATATTATATCGGATCTGAAGACGCTGACCTTGATGAACTAAATCATATTTACCTGAATGGCGAAAAGTTAGTTTGGAATACAATGCAAACCGGGGCTGTGGGGCGTATGAAAATAGATAATGATTTTTTGAAATTGATCAGTGCTATTGAAGGGCAATTGGGTGTTTTTCCATTTGGGAAAGAAACGGTTTCATTAATAAAAGATTGCTATCGCCCGGATGAAGATATTCAAATGGCTACATTCAGAATGGTCAATGCGTTATTTTCTGAATATGGCCTGATCATTTTACTTCCCGACAATGCAAAATTAAAAGAGCAGTTGTTACCGGTTTTTGAAGATGATCTTTTAAACCAGACTGCTTCCAAATTGGTAGAGAAAACATCTGCAAAGTTGGGAGAAAGCTATAAAGTGCAGGTGCACCCAAGAGAAATTAATTTGTTTTACTTATTGGATAATATCCGGGAGAGGATCGTATTACGGGATACAAAATATCAGGTACTTAATACCGGCATTTCATTCAGCAAAGAGGAATTAATGACGGAGTTGAAAAATCACCCTGAGCGTTTTAGTCCCAATGTAATACTTCGCGGCTTGTACCAGGTATTCATTATGCCGGATATAGTATTTATCGGCGGGGGAGGAGAACTGGCGTATTGGTTGGAGTTAAAAGATATGTTCAACCATTACCAGGTTCCTTATCCTGTGCAGTTGGTGCGAAATTCATTTTTGATCATTGAAGATAAGTGGCGAAAAAAAATGGATAAACTGGGATTGAGTATTGAAGAAATTTTTCAAAGTGAACAGGAATTAATAAACCTTTTAGTATCCAGGCACAGTGATAAAAAAACAGAACTCAACGGAACTTTGTCTGCCACAGAACAAATCTATGAGGAGATAAAAAAGCAGGCAGTCTCCATTGACGTTACCCTGGAAAAACATGTTGATTCACTCAAATCATCAACTATGCATCGGTTGAAAGAATTGGAGAAGAAAATGCTTCGGGCTGAAAAAAGAAAATTTTCGGATCAGCAAAGACAGATACATATCCTAAAAGAAAAGTTGTTTCCTGAAAAAGGATTGCAGGAACGCTATGATAACATGTTATACTATTACGCCATATTGGGAAGCTCTTTTATTCAAAAGGTATACGAACATTCCCTGACGCTTGAGCAGGAATTTGTTGTTTTGGAAATGAAAGAATAACCTGGCCAGAGAGCAAACATAGTGTGACTATGATAATTGCTAAACTACCATTACATTTCCCTGCAATCACTAACTTTTGATGAATATTTTTAAGAAGTGGAATTGAGATTAATAAGCATTTTTTTCACCTTTGGCCATATTAAATGCCGTAAGAAGAATAATCCTTGTATCCAGCCAAAGATTCCAGTTTTCCAGGTACCAGAGATCATATTCTACCCGGTTATTGATATCCTGCATGTGCTTGATCTCACCCCTGTATCCATGTATTTGTGCCCAACCGGTGATGCCCGGTTTTAGAAAATGGCGCACCATGTATTTGTTTAACAATTTGGAATAATCATCTGTATGTTTAAGCATATGCGGCCTTGGTCCTACTATACTCATATCGCTCATTAATACATTAATGAACTGGGGCATTTCATCCAGGTTTGATTTTCTTAAAAAACTCCCCAGCCGGGTAATCCGCGTATCATTTTTAGTAGCCTGCTTATCGTTAGATTCCTTATTGGTCTTCATGCTTCTGAACTTGATGCAATTGAAAGTTTTCCCCCCCTTACCGCTTCTTTGCTGAACAAAGAAAACGGGGCCACGGGAATCGAGCCATATCAGCAGAGCAACTATAGGAATAAGCCATGAAAGAATAAAGACTGTTACAAGCGAACTCACTACAAGATCATATAGCCTCTTTTTGATACGGTTGCCTATATCATCTAATGGCTCCTTACGCAATGATAGAACAGGAATATCTTTCAGGTAATCAAGGTGTACGGGTTTGCGGATAAAATGGTTAAAATCGGGAATAATGCGGAACCGGATACAGGCCTGGTCCGCTTCATTAATAAGATTGTATATACCAGTTTGTTGTTCCGGCGCTATGGTAGAAAATACCTCTGTTACCTTATGCTGTTTGGATACTTCAATGGCATCATTAATTGTACTTACAATAGGATAAATTGACAGCTCCGTTATATTTTTATCCTCTTCACAAAATCCCACAATTTCTGTTTTAAGTGGTTCCTGTTCCAGGTAGGAGGCCAGTTTTTTTGCTCTTTCATTATATCCTATTATCAGCACTTTTCTTACAATATGATTCTTGCTTTGAAAAAAATGGTGCATCGCCAGGTGCAGAAACCTGTTGATAAGTAAACTGGATGCAAATGAAGAGAGAATACTGAGTAAAAATAACCTGGAGATACTGGCTTCTTTATTAAAAAAGAAATACATCATTTCCAGGATTAGCAGGTAAGCATACGCCGACATTGTCCGCCTGGAAAATTTTTCAAATGAATGTATATACTCGTTCTGGTATATGCGGGTGGCCCAGCTGGCAAAAACCCAGGCTGCATTGGAGAAAAACCACAGATAGGTATAATGTATTTTATTAGGCTGAATGCTATCACTAAAAACATACTGGCAAATTGTAAAAACCAGGTTTAATACAACCAGGTCTAATACGACAAATGTGAGCCGTAGTAAATTTGTTAGTCTTTGGTTCATGTTGTTCTATTGATGTTTCAGGCAATGGGCCGCCTGCCTTCCACTCTGAATAATTTAATAAAGTTAAACTACAGGCTGCTTTTTATGATAATACCGTATCAAAGATGCCGTTTCGTGAATATTTCCTTTTGAAGAGGCCCCAAATAAAATGGATTCAATATTTGGTAAGTTACTAACATATTCGATTGCTTCTTTGGGAGAAATAGCTCCACCACCCAATACCTGCATAGCAATAGCTCTCAATTGTTTTGTTCTTAATGTTTTTTCATAAATTTCTTTTCCTCCGGACATCCTGAATCCCGCCTTATTAATTGATGAGCAAATAATCGGGTTTTCAATACCGCCTTGTTCCAATACTTCCAGGAGGCGAGGCATATTCATTGTAATAAAGCCAGCTTCGGCATTGTATTTTTTTCTTATATAATTATGATAGGCTACAAATATGTCTTTCGCTCCCAGCCCAAGCAGCAAGTCAGTAATTACGTTTTGCAGAAAAATAACGGGTGTATTGATCCCTTTAAACATCTTCATTTCAGAATCAATCAGCAATTCCATAATGGAAGTATAATCTTTTGAAAGATAAGCCACCCCACCTTTAAAAAGAGAACCCAAAAAATTACCCGGCACATATTGTTTCAGCGTACCTGCAATTCCTAATTCTGTTACAGCATTTGCGTATTTATGGGCATAGGGCATGCACGGAAATATTTTAAAATCGCTGTATTTATCAGGTTGCTTGCGAATAATATCGCAAATATTTGCAATCCTGTCGTGCGTGGTACACATAAACGTATTAATACCTTCAGCCCTGGCATCATCCAGTGTTTTAATAATTGCTTCATCAGTTTTGAATTTGATGGATTGGGCGCGGGATTTTTCGTCGGAGATATGATTGACAGCAAAGAATTGATTATCTCCAAAAAGAATTTTTTCCATTATATAGAGTTTGTACTTTTTTTAATGATGGCAATGGCGTTGTCGGTGTTATAGGCACTTGCAAAAGTATTGATCGTATTAGGTACTTTTTTCTGAGCTGCTTTTATGAAATAGTCGATCTGGGCTGAATATTCTTCTCCGCGCAGATAGAAATCCACCTCATCGGTCAGCTCGGTGATATACTTAACATTCCATCCTTTTGAATACCCCTCGGGCACATTATCGCCCTTCAGATGAACTTTTAATTCGTTGGCATCTGAAATTATTTTTCCTTTTGTACCCGAAATAGTTATAGAGGTGGACATCTTTCTGTACGTATCGTCGCTCCAGTTTACCGATAATACACCAGTGACACCTGAATTGAGCTCCAATAATGAATAAACAGCATCTTCAACCTGGTTTGAATATATTGATTTTAGCAAGGTCCCTTTAGAAGCCTTAACAGGTGATAGGATGTCATTAATTAAATCAATTACGTGTGATGCATAGTCTAGCAAACATCCTCCTCCTTCTGATGGATCAGACCGCCAGGTATCTTGTTTTTTCCTGGTCACCACAGGGCCATAAGATTCCCCTATAAAGTGATAAATGTCGCCAAGAGTACCACTAGCTACCAGTTTTTTAACTTCTTTAAAAGTGCCGATAAATTTATTATGGTATCCTACCTGAGTTATAAGATTTTTCTTATTGGCAAGTTCTACCAGCTCTTTGCCCTGATCAACCGTGAGACAAAATGGTTTTTCTGCAAAAACGTGTATATCTCTTTCCAGCAAATCCTTAATTACATTATAATGAAATTTGGTAGGTACAGCTACAAAAACAGCATCTGGTTTTACCTGGTCAATCATTTTTTTGTAATCAGTGAAACAGTCAAAATTTCCATACCGGGATAAGAAATCATTTACCATTTTCGATGTATCACAAACACCGACTACCTGGGCGTCAGGAGATGCTCCCATTATTGCCAGGTGAGAAATACCCATTTTACCTGCTCCTATCAATGCGACTTTTAACATAGTTTAATCTTTAATTCTTTTTATATACGAAATGTGTAACAATAGATCCTTTAAAAATTTTAATTGATTGCCGGTATTACGTCTGAATATTTCAGGACGCAAAAATATCCGTACCAGCCATTCCAGTCTGAGCTTAACCCAGATTTTGGCAGGCCGGGAACTGTTTCCTGCATACCAGTCAAATACGTTTCCTATTGTAGAAATGACCCTGGCATTTATTCTTTCTTTGTTTTGATAAGCCCACTTTTCTTGTTTTGGTGCCGTTAATCCTACAAAAAGAATATCTGGCTCAAACGCATTAATGGCATCAATAATTGCCTTATTATCATCTTCAGAAAAAACAGGTTTGTATGGTGGTGAATAAAATGAAGATTGAATGTTGGGATATTCCTTTTTTAGCCTGGTCACTATTTTATTTAATGTTTCCGTAGTAGAACCCATAAAAAAGACCTTTTGATTGTGTTTATTGGCTTGTGCCGCAAAATAATCAAAGCAGTCCTGGCCGGCTATTTTATTGATATTTTTTCCATGTAATAAAATAGACCCCAGGGCAATTCCAATGCCATCCAAAACAAGAATATCAGTGCCTTTTAAGGCCATCTGAAATTCCTGGTCTTTTGTAGCCAGGCCGTATGAATTAGGGCTAAAAGTGTTAAGCAGTGTTTTCTTATCAAAAGAAACCTTCGCTAATGAAGAATTGAATACATTGTATCCAAGAATGTTTAAAGATGAAATTGTTTCCATATTAGACATATTTAATAAAATAGTATTGTCTGGGTAAGGTACATTTGGTTTATTTCCTATCTATATCTTCAAGATGAAATTACCGCAGCTTTCTTAAGCAGCTCCGGCAAAATCATTAAATATTCCTGTTATTCTTTCTTCAAATCCGGGCAGCGTATATTTTTCTTCGAATTTCTCCCTGCCTGTCTGGCCCATCGTTTTACGCAACAAAGGGTTAGTGATCAGGATTTCCAATTTGCTGGCCAGATCCCTGGAGTCATTCTTTTGAATGACAAAACCGGTTTCATTATGAGTAACAATTTCCGGTCCCCCTCCTTCATCAGTTGTAATTACCGGCAGACCTGACTGCATTGCCTCCAGTAATACTAAGCCAAAAGCCTCATTGAGGGTAGGTAAAACAAAAATATCTGATTGCATGTAAAACACATCTTTTTCCTTTCCGTATTTTTTACCATAGGCATACACATGATCAGTCAGGTTTAACTCTTTCACTCTTTGATGGAAAAACGCTTCACTAATATCCAGCCAATCACCTACAAAATGACATTCAAATTGAACATTTCTTTGCTTTAGCAGATGGCATGCTTCTAACAATACAAAAACGCCCTTGGCCACCATCATATTTGATAAAAAAAGTATTCTGGGTACCTGGTCAGGGGTCCTTTCAGGTATACAGGAATTACTTGCAGACGGAATACCATTGGCACAATAGTAAACGCGTTTTTGATCCACATATTCTTTCACGTCATAATACAAATATTTGGACAATAGAATAATTTTTAATTTTCTGCTTCCAAAAAGAAATTTGTACAGAATACGGTTTATTTTACTGGCTTTTGATCCTGCTTCTACACCTTTATTATGAAAGTGCAATAAAATTTTCTTCCGGAATAATTTTAAGATAAGGACCACAAAGAAATCTTTATAAAAAGCTGTTCCATTGCTTGTAATAGTGACATAACAAAAATCATATTTTTTTTTCACCAAAGCCTTCAAAGTATTTAAAAGTAATTGAATGAAGAAAAACGCCTTTTTTAATCCCATTTTACCGATGGATTCGATGCTTTTTGAAGCGGATAGATTGATATAATCACATTCAAACGTATTGTTAACTTTAATGCTGCTCTTTACAAAGCTGCCAACGAGAGCGGCACCATGTACCGGGGGGGGTAAATGCAGGATGAATAAGATTTTTGGTTTCATATACTTAGGGCAGAATATTTTGGCTGGCTTATTCCTGCCAGGCATTTATTAGGTACATAATCAATTTCATCAATTCCTGCAATTCTTTTAAGAACAGCCTCTAATTTATTCCAGAGATTATGATTATCTATTTCCCAGGAATGTCCCCATATGTGCAAACATCCTTTCGTGGCAATTATTTCTGAAAGGTATTTATCAACCATCTTTTCAAGGTCTCTCTCGCTATTGTTTTTAATCCAAAAAATCAGGTTGGCTACTTTTTTTCTCTTTAATAAATGGATTAAATAGGTTAGCCTGGAATGTTCATAGATCTGTATCGTGGTGGGAATGATGGTAAGTCCATGTGGATTAGCATAACTCAAAATCTCTGTAGTTCTGGCTATTTTAAAACCTGATCTAAAGACAGCAGCGGCAGCCACAGCATTGTATTTTCCTCTGGGAAAACAAAAACTTATCGGGGCTTCACCAGTTAGATCTGTTAGCCATTCATAACAATCAGCAACTTCCTCTTCCCATTTATTTGGATTTACCCTATTAACAGGAGTATGATTCATAGTGTGACCGCCAATTTCAAAGTGTTTGGATAAGCGAACAACCATTTCCTCATTCATAACCGGGTTTTCCAAATTATTTTTTGGAATATAAAACGTTCCACCCATGTTATATTTATTCAACAGCTCGGCAATTCGAAAATCCAGTGGATGGCCGTCATCCCAACTGGTTGTTACAGATGAATTCGAAATCATTTCAATAGTTTTTATATCTGATACGAGAATTTTTTCTACGGGATATGGATTTAAAAATGTGTATTAAAAACGTATATTGGTTCAAGTAAAGACGATTTTCTTTTTACTGATTATAGAGATAATAATGTTCTTATTTTATACCACACCCTGTTAGGAATAGTATACGGATGAATAAATTGCCGGATTACCTTTCTTTCTAGTTTTACCGGGACGTTAAAATCTGTTTCTGTATTGACATTAGAATCTAGTTTGGTTTCAAACCGGTTAAAATTTTCCTTAGTATGCGTTGCATCTGGTGAAGCAAACCCTATGTTGATTATTTTGGAAACTACTGGATGTACAGAATATAAATCATGTTTAAATTGGTGATAACACCAACGTATGGCCCATGAATTTATTTTTCCGTTTTTTTGTTTGATTAATAAACCTGTCATATCTGATCCCATTCTATTAAAATCATGCCTGGCAGTCCGGTCTTTTATTAAAGATGGATAGTCTTTCACATCCCAATCAATAACATTCCATCGGTTTTTCCAGGTACCCCATCCGCACGAATCTGATCGTCTGGTAAAATAAATAGCGTTTTCTTTAAGTCCTCTGATAGGAATACTGAAACCACAAACTGAAAAAATTTTTTGATTGCTTTCAAAATAATCCAATCCATCGTTCATGTAAACAAGGAAGTTGCTGCTTGTAAGCAAGTCATCTTCAAGTACAATTATTCTGTCGTATTTATTTATGATATCGGACACACCACTTATGATAGAAGCTGCGAGCCCCTTATTAATTTCAGCTTCTATTACCTGTAGATTCCGGAAACCTGTAACAGTTTTTAAATAATTCCGGATTTCTATGATTACTAGTTTATCGCTTTCTTTTTTAGGACCATCAGAAAAAATGAACAATTCGCTTTCAGTAGCGAGTTGGTTTTGTTTCAAAGCTTCAATGGTTTGCTTAAGCGTATCCAGGCGCTTGTAACAAAAAAGTGCGATAGGTGCAAGAGGTTTCAAAATAAGTTCATTTACCAGCTATTAATAATAAGGTATGTTGGATTATAATTCTGGTATGACGAGGAATTGGCACCGAGGGTACTAATTTAGAACTAATACTCTCTTTCAAGATTCTTCAGCAGATGTTAGAAACGTAAAAATATAAATAATATTCACATTATACTATCAATTTAAAAAAAAGCAATTACAAATTATCGGATTGTTGCTTTTTATAAACTTTATATATAGTTTAGATGGCGATAACTTCTTGCCTGTTTCTTAAAGAAGAAAAGTGATTCAAAACAAGAAATAATGTGTAGGAGTTATTGTTAATAGAGAGAAACCCTTTTGGCATACCATTTGTATTCGGTATGTTCAGAAGTCCTTATAATCCAATATCTTATACGTATGTACCCTACGAAAAACTACGTTGCAAAACGCAACGTTACCCCTGCCTATGTAGCAACATTTCTATTTATTTTGTGTTGCCAAATTTCAATTTCCCAGACAAATTATCTCAAGCTTCCTAAAAGCGAACCACTTACCATTAATGGAAAGTCGAACATGGTCATTGAGAATCTTGCCTTTACCAATCTTACAGGTAATGATCTGACAATTCTGAACAGCAGTAACATCACCGTACGTAATTGTTACTTTGGGGTATCCAAAGGTATGGGCGTTGAACTTGAATATGCTAATAATATTACTATTGAGAATTGCTTTTTTGCTAACAACATGACTGGCGTTTATGCTACTTCATGTTCAAGCATAAAAGTTAACAATAATCAATTTATTAACGCCCAGGGCCCTTTCCCAAGAGGACAATTTGTGCAGTTTAATACTGTAGGTGGACCTGGAAATTCTGTAAGCGGAAATCGTGGTGAATGTTTCAGAGGAGAATCATACGCTGAAGATCTTGTAAATATGTACCGGACAAACGGAACATCTCAGAGCCCTGTAATAGTTAAGGATAATATGTTCAGGGGAGGTGGTCCTAGTCCTTCAGGGGGTGGCTTAATGAGTGGAGATTTTGATGGAGGATATGTCATTGTTGAAAACAATGTATTAGTGTTTCCGGGTAACTATGGTGTAGCGATGGCAGGTGGTAATAATATTACCTTACGAAACAATACGATTTATGCAGTCAGGGAGGCGTGGTCAAATGTTGGAATGTATGTGTGGGCCCAGCAAGGAGCTTCATGTTCAAACGTTTCTGTAACTGGGAATAAAGTAACCTTTACTCATAAGGACGGATTTTCAAATCCTTATTGGGATGGTGGAAATTGTGGCAACATAGATTGGAGTTCCAATACCAGTGGTCAAAGTCTCGCCTCTATGAATTTTCCTAATCAACTGATTACGTATGTTTCGGAGGATGAGCTATGGCAGGTTCGGGACCAATCGAGGGAATTTGTTGTAAACACCCAGGTTAGAGAGATGCCACCTTGGCTTCCCAGACCAACAGCCAACGCAGGCAACGATAAAACAGTTACAACCGCAACCACAACCTTAACCGGAAGTGGTGGAAATTCTTATAGATGGGTGCAAGTTTCCGGGCCAAATACCTCAACAATGGCCAATGCTACTTCTAACACTGTTAATGTTAGCGGGCTTGTAAACGGTACCTATACTTTTAGATTGGAGGCACATGATTCCCAGGGTGCAGGCGACGCCGACTGGGTTGTAGTCACTGTAAATAATAACCAACCTACTCCAAACCAACCTCCCACCACAAACGCAGGGAATGACATTGTGCTGACCTTACCTGCAAATTCTACAACCCTAACAGGTAGCGGTACAGATGCAGATGGCACCATCGCAAGTTATGCATGGACGAGAGTTAGCGGACCAACAACATTTACTTTAGGAACGCCAAACGCCGCTACCACCGCATTGACCAACCTGGTGCAGGGAACCTATGTTTTCCGTTTGACAGTAACAGATAATGATGGAGCTACAGCTACGGATGATAAGACCGTAACGGTAAATGCAGCACCAGTTGTAAATCAAACTCCGGTAGCCAATGCAGGTAATAATGTTGTGTTGACTTTGCCAACTAATTCTACAAGCTTAGCAGGTAGTGGTACAGATGCAGATGGCACCATTGCGAGTTATGCATGGACGAGAGTTAGCGGACCAACAACATTTACTTTAGGAACGCCAAACGCCGCGACAACCACATTAACCAACCTGGTGCAGGGAACCTATGTTTTCCGTTTGACAGTAACAGATAATGATGGGGCTACTAGTACAGATGATAAGACTGTAACGGTAAATGCAGCGCCGATAGTAAATCAGCCCCCGGTGGCCAATGCAGGCAATAATGTTGTATTAACGCTACCTGCAAATTCAACTATCCTAACAGGTAGCGGTACAGATGCAGATGGTACCATCCCTAGTTATGCATGGACAAGGGTAAGCGGACCTACGACATTTACTTTAGGAACTCCAAATGCCGCGACAACCACATTGACCAACCTGGTGCAGGGAACCTATGTTTTCCGGTTGACAGTAGCTGATAATGATGGGGCGACAGGTACAGATGATAAGACCGTTACAGTAAATGCAGCGCCGGTTGTAAATCAGCCCCCGGTGGCCAATGCAGGTAATAATATTGTATTGACCTTACCGGTTAACTCTACAACGTTAACGGGAACTGGTACAGATGCAGAGGGTACCATTGCAAGTTA
>JBPPMM010000251.1:0-4304 GCA_051306075.1 Chitinophagaceae bacterium | reverse complement strand
ATCGAGATGTATCCTGAGTATTTGGCAAGTTTAAAAGAATTTGCTACATCAGATAACAGATGGATGCGCCGGGCTGCATCTGTGACTTCGATTATCCCGGCCAGAAAGGGAAAATTTCTCAATGAGATATTAGAAATTGCTGATGTTTTACTTTTGGATAAAGATGATTTGGTTCAAAAAGGGTATGGATGGATGTTAAAAGCCGCCAGTGAAGCGAACCAACGGGAAATATTTGAATATGTGATAAAAAACAAAGCTATTATGCCCCGTACAGCATTACGATATGCCATAGAAAAAATGCCAAAGGATTTGAAAAGCATGGCAATGGAGAAGTAAATTTGCTTCATGACAAAGACTTAAAATGATATAAATAGATTACGGCTGCACAACACATGGCACAATGCATGCAGGTTTCAGCGGTTTGCGAAGGTTTGTGGCTCGTATAAAAATCGGTGTAAGCTGAAAAGTTAAAGCTCCGAAATCCCGGACATAACCATTGCATCATATGTTCTTGGCAACAATATTTGCCAGGAGAGACGACAAGTACTACTAAAGCGAATTAATAAATTAAAACACAAAAGAAATGAAATCCAATACTTTAATATTCATTGCAATAGCGACTATTTTCATGGCTTGCAGCAGTAATGCCATGGATAAGAAATTTCCAAAAGCAGGAAGCTTCAATATCGAAAAGGATCTGTTGCTGGCACAATTTGATTGTAAGACTGATGTAGACGACCTTCATTCTGTTGCAGCCCTGGTTACTTTGTTGTCTGACTCCGCATTTTCAAAAATAAACTATCATGCAGTTGCCGGTACTTATGGAATTCAGGAAGGGCTTTATGTTCCCCCTAATCCTTTATTTCAGCTTGCTTTTGGAGATAACTGGACGGACGCACATGAAAATTCAGAAGCCGCGGTTGAAAAAGTTAAAAATATAATTAAAACAACCCTCGCAAACCAGGGTGATATCTGGATTGCAGACGCAGGCCAATCTGATTTTACTGCCAGACTGATAAAAGCTATTCAAGCTGACTTACCTGATGTTTCTATTTCCCGGCGTATTCATGTAGTTCAGCATAGTAACTGGAATGAAGATGTTACTTCTCCTGAGAGCCTGGAATTTGTTAAGAAAAATGCTGATTATCATAAGATACCAGACGGTAACACAGTTGGAAACGGAACCCCGGGATTCCGTTCCCCGGATTTTACACAATGGAAGAGTAAATTGTCGAATCCTGAATTGACTGCCATATGGCAGCTTGCCATTGATATATCAAATCAATATAATGGGAAAGAAGGGCGGTACAATAATGAGGCAATTTCGGCCGGGGGACTCGACTTCTCGGACCTTACCGAAGTTTGCTGGATTTTAGGATTACAGGATATAAGGGATACAGAGCATTTTTTTAATCTTTATTCTGATTAAAATCGGATGCTCACTTCTTCCCGTTGACCTCAGGTTTGTAGTGCATTAAATCTATGAAGTATATCATAGGAAATCAAAATCAGATGATTGTTAAATTGTTCAAACGCCTGAATTCTCCAAAGCAATACGAAGGCACTGGTATGGCGTTGGCCATGGTCAGGAAAAGTATTGAAAGAATGGGCGGAGAAGTATGGCTGGAATCAGAAGAGGGTAAAGGAACCACAGTTTATTTCACTGTCAGGAAAGGCTCGGTACCTTAAAATCAGGCGGTAAATCAACACAAAGGTAAGTATTCAAAACTATCACCAGCCAAGGATTGACAATGAATGTTTTAAAAAAGTTAATTAAGATTACAGCCACTAAATTCAATATTATATATGGAAACTTCAGACCCTATAGAAGATAAAGAATTAGACGACATAAAAAAGGATAAGAAAGTACAAAGAGCTCTGAGCGAAAACTCAACTTCTGTACAAAAGAAAAGCCCTGTTACTTTAAAGAAAGAGGCTCCCTTATTGGGAATTACCGCCATCATATTTTTTGTCTGTGGCGCCCTTTATTTTCTTTTAGGATGGAAACGTTTACCTATTTCCAGCATTTATATTCCGCTGGCGCAGAAAATTGTGCTTGCAGTAATGTTGATTTCTTTAGTGTTGTTGGCATCAAGGCTTTTGAAGAAACTATTTACCCGCAGAATAGAAGATAAAACCACTGTATTCAATTTCAACCGTATTGCCGACTTGTTAGCGAGCCTGCTCATCCTCGCCATTATCCTTTCGCTGCTGTTTGCTAATTGGTATGCCGCTATGGTTTCATTTGGCATAGTATCACTTATCCTTGGCTTTGCTCTTCAAAATCCTATCACCAGTTTTTTTGGATGGCTGTACATACTTATCCGTAAACCTTACGAAGTTGGAGACCGCATACGGATAGGCAACGTGTTTGGCGATATAATCAACGTAAGCTACATCGATACAACTCTATGGGAATTTAACGGCGATTATTTATCGGCCGACCATCCAAGTGGTCGTATTATACGATTTGCCAACTCAAAAATATTCAGTGAATATGTATATAATTATTCATGGCCCTTATTCCCTTTCATCTGGAACGAACTTAGTTTGTTCATTTCTTATGAAAGCGATTTCAAATTTACCAGCGATACCATAAAACGTATTGTTGAAACGGAAATTGGGGAAGCAATGGTAAGACGGGTAAAGCGCTTTAAAATACTTTTGACGGACACTCCTGTAGATGAACTGGACGTAAACGAATATCCTTCTGTTATTTTAAAAGCGCATAACAACGGGTGGATAGAAGTGCTAGTACGATACCTGGTTGAACCAAAAAATTCAGGCAGGGTTAAGAAGAAACTATTTGAAGCCGTGATGGCCGAACTCAAGAAAAATCCGGAAAAGGTATTGTTTCCAAATACAAATTTGCCGTGATGACCCAAAGGGTATGCTGCTGACAAATAGTACAATTCATATGGATTTCAGAGCTTTTTGAAGGTTAGTACGTCGTGAAAAAAGTCGGTGTAACCTGATAAGTATAGCCCCTGTCCTCTACATTCTGATGGGTACATTTATTTGGAGGAGATCATGTTTACCTATTCTCAAAATTCAAATGGCCAAATTACAGGATACTCACTCAACGCTCATTGGTCGTATAACGCTTTTGTGGAATTATATAACATTCCTCCGGTTTGGTTATATGATCTTTACAATTAAGGGAAGATTGCATTAAACAAGGTCATCTGATGGATGAGCAGAGATGCAGATTACAGGGTGTTCTTAGCTGATCAATATAATAAATAGCCCTAATGTAGCTTTTTAAAAGTGCCTTATCCGGAAGGTTGTTCAACGTAATCTGTATGTGGCTTCATCCGAAAGGCCTTATGAGTAGGCAATTCGTAATATTTATACTAAAAAAATGAAAACAATAAATAAATTAATAGTACTTGCAGTTGTTGCGCTAATGACTTCCTGTGCAACAACCACTAAATTTCCTGTTTCCAATGCTGTTCCTGCTGCTGAAATTACAGCCACAAAAAAACAGGACAGAAACAATAATTATGTTATTGAGTTAACCGCAAGAAATTTAGCAGAAGCCGGCCGTTTAAATCGTCGAATAAACAATTATAGTGTCTGGATAGTAGATGAGAACGGTTCAGTCAAAAATGCCGGCCAGTTGAACAATAGGAATGCTCAGAAAGCAGAATTGGAAATAGTAACACCCTTTGATATAAAAGAAATATTTATTACTGCAGAGCAGGAAGGTGATTTAAGCTATCCTGCAGGTACTGAAATTTCAAGAACCAGGTTCAACTAATAGAATAAAGAGGTTTTTAAAATCAATTATGCTATTGCCCTGATAAAGAGTCAACAAATAGAGGGCTAAGTGCCAAAATTAAAGTACAGGTATGATTTCAAGGTCTGTTTAAATCGGAAACTCAGGTGCTGTAAAACACAAGATATGTTACATAAGAGAGCGTTATATTTTATTGACGGAATGTGATCATTTCCAATCTGATTCTTCCAATTCAAATAGGTCATCCAGCTTGATCTTAAGTACAGAAGAAATTTTCAGAGCCAGGGCTGTCGATGGAACGAAACGCCCTTTTTCTATAGCATGAATAGTTTGCCGGGTTACATTGACCTTTTCAGCCAATGCGGCTTGCGACAAGTCATTTCTTGCCCGTTCCACTTTAATGAGGTTTTTCATTCCCTGTACTTTAGAATCCTGAAACTGATAAAAGCAATCAACAGGCAAATCAACGCAAACCAATTGGATGAGATTGAACTCTGTTGCTGACCATCCGGGTAAGTGATAATGTAGTTTGTTATGTCCGTCGAAATACATGTGATGACAAACC
>JBPPMM010000239.1:0-2673 GCA_051306075.1 Chitinophagaceae bacterium | reverse complement strand
AAAAAATTAACAACTAACGTATTTATATTCTCAATATGTATCAATGAATGGGAAACAAGTTTGTAAGTATTTCAGTAAAACAAATGAGGCAGATTGATTTACTGAAGGTATAATCACAAGGGGATTTACCTGGGTCAGCATATTTAGTGTTCCCTCTTTATAAAATTAAAAATTTTATAGCCTCAAATATTTTTGTATTAGATGGTAACAACTGATAATATTTTGTAAGAGTAAATACCTAAGAATTGTATCAGAAGTTTGATGCACATTTTTTATCCTCTTTTTTACTCATAAACCCAAAACAGTACCGGTTTTTTTGATTCATTCAGGACTGGCTGGAGATATTGAAGAAATCCCGCAGATACAGTGGGACAACCATCACTCTGGCAAATTTCATCTCTTACTTCAGCTTCAGGTACACATTCATGCGAGTGAAGGACAATAAATCTTTCGAATGATTTATCGTTGGTTTTTTCCAGTCCATGCAGCTTCCAGGCAAGGCCGAATCTTCCATAATATGAATTTCCTACTTTATATTTTCCTAAAGAAGTACAGGCACTCCCAACTTTATTCCCATATTTTCTGCCTTCCAGCCAATATTGATTGCAACGTCCGTGTGTAACAATACCCGAATTCCTGATAGAGTCTTTTTTAAGATCATAAACAAACAACCGGTTTTGACCGGAGGGTAAACTCATATCCGCCAGCAAATAGATTGCATCATTATATCCTTTTTGACTTAAAAATAATTTTGCTTCCGCAGCCTTTTGCAGAATTTTTTTAATTGTGTCATTGCCTGTCAGACGATGATAAGATTTGCCTGCAACGCCGCTGGTTTTTGTTCTTTCCCATAAGCCAGAAGAAAATAACCAGGCAATTGAAAAGAGAAGAAGAAAGATCAAAAGCAGGATTCGGGGCTTCAGCATATAAAAAGGTTAAGCAATATGAAAGATGCTTAACCAACGAAAATCCACACGCAGGAGATATATAATATAGTTGAAAGAACATATAGCTTTTACCTGGTTCAACTTATTATTAAGAGCACTATCCTTATGCTGATCACGGAAATTAATTTTCAACGGCAAACGTAAAAAGTGTGATGGCTCCATCCATATTGGCTCCCATACTCATATAGTTCATAGTTGTAAATGCATATTCCCCTTTTGGCAATTTTTTATCAATCACCAGTTCCCAATAGCCTTCCCTGATTTTTCTTACGCTGAATGTATATTTATCGCTTGATTGATTTTTCTTCCCTCCAAAAGCACCACCTGCTTTTTGCATCAGGATCTTTCTTTTCCCTTTGCCTTCATCGGCCTTGTATAATGCTATGGTATTGGCAGGATCATCCATTCCCCCCATCATTCCTGACATCATGGAAGGATCCATACCATTTGCCATCATCATCGAATCTGATCCGTGTGAAGAAGACCCGGTGAGTGCGCCGGAAGAAAAAACAAATGACAATCCATTTCCCGATTGCAGCCGAACCGATGATTTTTCGCCTTCAATTGTATAGCCGTTTTCATATCCGCCCATGCCACCCATTTTGGTTTTGCCTTCCATTTTTGAAATTTCTTTTTCCAATCGCAAAACAGAGTTTACGCTATCCTTTTTTAAGAAATAGACTTCTTTGCTGAATTCAGGTTCAGGATATTTTATCTTGTCAGGCTGAGCCCACAACACAGAAACAATACCTAAAAAAAGTGACGAAAGAATGATTTTCCTTTTCATAATTTTTATTCTTTTTCTTTCTTTTTTGAGGTTGGTTTTTTACCAAAGCGCCAGCCAATGGAAACCTGGATCACATTGTTTTTTGCATCCTCGCTGGTAAAGGAAGGTTTTTGAAAACCCTGGATATCTTTATACACTTTTGCTAAACTGACATTGTACCTGGTACTGATTATTAAACCGGCTACCGGATGAATTTCCGCACCAATGGCATAACCATAGTCGATGCGGTTGTACAGGTCCATGATCTTATTCTCTGTACTATTTCCGGTATTATTGCTGCTATCAACCTGCGCACTAACCAGGTAGGAGGTTTGGGCGCCAAACAAAAGGGAGAAAAATTTCGTGATGTTAACAGACATTAGCTGGCCCACCTGGATATAATCCATGTCGACGGTACCGGTATTGACACTGTTCTTGTAATCATAACCCTGGCGGGAAAAAAGTAATTCCGTCCTGGAGCTAAGAATTTTTTTAGAAGGAGGTGCCAGGAACACTCCTGCATGGAAACCGGAACGTGTGCTGCTATTTATATCAGAGGCTTTGGTGACTTTTGCAAAGTTCAAACCTCCCTTGAGACCAATCTGGGCCTTCAGTATGATGGGAGATAACAGCAGCAGGTAAAAAAATAATTTTTTCATTTTAGATTAATTTTGATTTTTAAATTTTTTCGTTGGATGTTCATCCTGCATCCTGCAGCAGTTTATGGAAAGGATATTTATTTTTTATTATAAATTGTCAATCAACCTTTGAAGAATCAATTAGAACTTTTCCAATCTATCCCAAATGCAAAAACAGTAAACTCTTTCAGTTCCATATTTTTTACCCAAACAAAGCCATACTCTCCTGCTTCTAATTGTTCTGGTAACTGGATTAAATAATTATCCCTGGTGATCATTTTTACGCTGAAGTTGATCAGTTTGCCTTTGCCGTCCTCTTTAT
>JBPPMM010000235.1:0-1997 GCA_051306075.1 Chitinophagaceae bacterium | reverse complement strand
CGATGGGGAAGGTATCATCCGGAAACTGAAAACCAGAAAATCAACACTTGTAACGGATGCGCTAGAACATTATGCATTTCTGGCAAAAAGCGTCGATGTAGTTGGATCCAATAAAAGTGAATTATTTTGGGTCAATATTGAAAGTTGGGGAGTAATGGTATAAAAGAGTACTTTTCAGAAAAGAAAAATCATATCATATCGAATCGCTAGATATAAAACTGCTGTATCGGTTATTTCCGGAGGAGTTAACGGATTACTTCACCATTTCCCATTATGACATACTTTGTAGCCTGGAGACAAAAGAGGAATATTGGGTTATAGAGTTTGAAGAGAAGAATGAACTACCCGAAGGGTATGCTGTTTCAGAGTATGAATCAAAAGGGTTCATGGAAAGCAAGTTGATACAAGATTTTCCTTTACGTGGCAGGGCAGTTTATCTGCGTGTAAAAAAGCGAAGGTGGCGCAATAAGAAAACGGGCGAAGTCATCAAACGTAATTTTTCATTCATGGCCGATGGCTCGAAGTTTACACAAGAGTTATCGGATTTTTTAAAAGATGCAGGTCAATACGCGGCCCGATACCATGAAAAACATAGCCAGCTATTACGGGGTCAATAGCCAAAAACTGCAACGTCATTACAAGCATAAAGTCAGTGGGTACAAGAAATGGGATCAGCTCTCTCATGCCCAAGACTATCTCATTTACCCTGAAAACATTACCGATAAGCTTAGCATAGATGAGGTGAGTTTGTCCAAAGGGGAACTCTATACTTTCGTGACCAACAAAAATATCAATGTCAAAAACAAGAAGTCAGTGGTAGCGGTAATTAATGGCACAGAAGCTAAGGTAATACAGGAAGTATTGGAGAAAATCGCAGTGGATAAGCGTAATGGGGTGAGAGAAGTAACCCTAGATATGGCTCGCAACATGAGTCTTGCCGTTGAAAAAAGCTTTCCCAAAAGTAAACAGGTAATAGACCGATTTCACGCGGTAAGATTAGTCATGGATGCTATGCAGCACCTTAGAGTTAATTTCCGTTGGCAAGCCATTGAAGAAGAAAACAAAGCCATCAAACAAGCCAAACAACGAGGAGAAAAATATTATCCCCAAGTGCTTCCAAACGGTGACACGGTAAAAGAAATCTTAGTAAGAAGTCGCTACCTACTTTACTCCTTTGAAGAGGATTGGACGCCTAATCAATCCAAAAGGGCAGCCATTCTCTTTGAAAAATATCCTCTTCTAAAACAAGCCTACAAACTTTCCCTGGCCTTCAGGAGTATCTACAAATGCCTGTCCAGAGAGAAAGCCCTTACCCAATTCAATGATTGGAAAAAACAGGTAATAGCCTCACAGATTGAAGAATTTAACACCGTTGTAAACTCGCTTGAATATCATTTGGAAAACATCCTAAACTTCTTTACCAACCGAAGTACCAACGCCAATGCAGAATCTTTCAACTCCAAGATCAAAGGCTTCAGAGCCAATTTAAGAGGTGTTACTGATGTAAAGTTCTTCCTCTTTAGACTTGAAAAATTATTCGCCTCATCTTAACTTCTCCCCAGAAAATGAATCTGATCCAAACCATAGCTTTAGTTTTACGCATAAAAAAAGCTGCCTTAAATAGCAGCTTTTTTTATGCGTGGGTTTTTGCTATGGAATTGGTAGTCCGGTAGCGGAGTACTTGCTTAAGTTTGTTAACGGAATGGTTGATCCGAATTTTGTATTAATTGCTTCTATAAATACACGCGATAAGAAAGCATAACCGCGGGTATTGGGATGAACTCCATCTTCGGAGAAAATACCAGTTGGAGGATTGATGTTAGGCGTAATAACAACCCCGTTATAAGATGCAAACTGCGAAGCAACCAATGTTGACATTGCTGTACTTACATCAGCCAGTGCGATTCTAGACGTATTTGCATCTGCCGTTGCCTGGATCGCTGAATTAAATGCAGTGCGGGCTGCATTGATTTCCTCTTTCTCAGCCGGTACTATAG
>JBPPMM010000222.1:0-3823 GCA_051306075.1 Chitinophagaceae bacterium | reverse complement strand
GCAAGCAAATGTCCGGAAGCATGAAAAACCAAAAGCATCAATAACAATCTTCGCATAATTTATAAATTAGTTCTTTTTAGAATAATTATTCATTGGATTTCCCCCCATCTTTAAGGATGCTAACTGTTAATTTTTCTTTCATAATGAAAGAATAGGTAGTAAGACTTTGAATATGGAACCTTCACTTTCGCTTGTTTCCACATTCAATTCGCCACCATGTGCTTTTACAATATCATAGCTTAAACTCAACCCTAATCCAGTTCCTTCACCTGTTGGCTTAGTAGTAAAGAAGGGTTGAAATATTTTATCGATTACTTTTTGAGGAATACCAGGCCCATTATCTCTTACACTAATCAAAACTTGATCACCCACTTTTTTTGTACTTACCCAAACAGTTGGTTCATGTTTATTGATAGGATCTTTGAACCCTCCTTCGGTCCGAAGGACTCCGGACTCTTTCGGAGGGGGCAGGGGGGCCGCATAAAACGCATTGTTGTATAAATTCAAGAACACTCGTCCGATATCCTGCGGAATTATGTTGATGTTTCTAATGTTTTCATCATAATCAGTTTTCATTGTTACATTAAAAGACTTGTCTTTTGCACGCAAACCATGATACGCTAACCGCAAATATTCATCGGCCAGTTTATTGATATCGGTTGGTTCTTTTACACCGTTGCTGCTGCGGCTGTGCTGCAACATTCCTTTTACAATAGTATCGGCACGTTTTCCATGATGATTTATTTTTTCTTCATTCTCTTTTATGGCATTTGAAATAACCATCGCATCGTCGATTTTTCCAGCCCTTAATTCCTGTTGCATTTCCTCTATCAACTCCGTGTTCACCTCAGAAAAATTATTGACAAAGTTGAGGGGGTTCTGTATCTCATGGGCAATACCAGCGGTGAGTTCACCCAGGGAGGCCATTTTTTCGGACTGGATCAATTGTGCCTGGGTGTTTTTCAATTCATGATAAGCTTTTTCAATTTCACGTGCCTGCTCCAGTTCTTTTTCCCTTGTGCGTTCCCTTTCTTTATTAATTAACCTCCTTCGCTGGTAGCGGTCAATAAAAAATATTCCGGCAATAAAAAAGGCGCCATAAAAAGTATAGGCCCACCAGCTGCGCCACCAGGGTGGCCGGATGATTATAATAATTGAAGTTCCCTTTTCATTCCAAACACCATCACTGTTGGTTCCTTTGGCTCTGAACACATATCTGCCGGGGTCTACATTCGTATAACCTGCATAACGCCTTGATCCGCTATGCACCCAATCTTTATCAAACCCCTCCAACTGATATGCATATTGATTTTGGTTTGGATTATTATAACTCAGTGAAGAAAATTCGAAGGAGAAATAATTCTCGTCGTAATTCAAAACAATCTCTTTGGATTCATTGGCTCCTTTTACCAGTTTATCAAATAGTTTGAACTGAGTAATGACGACGGGTGAAATGGTGCTGCTAGTTTTGAGCGTAAAGGGATCAAAGAAATTAAATCCATTGTTGCCGCCAAAATATAAAGTGCCATCCCTACCCTTGCAATGGGCACCGCGGCTCCTATTGCCAGCGGCAAAAATATTGCTTTGCAAGCCATCCCTATAATCGTAATTAATAAAAGTTTTTGCAACCGGATCAAATCGTGAAAGACCACTTTGTGTCCCTAACCAAAGATGGTTTTTACTGTCTTCCAAAATAGAAAATACCGTATTATCCGGCAGCCCATGCTTTTCAGTAAGCGTTGTAAACTTTTCTTTTTGGTAATTGAAATAGCATAGGCCACCGGCCCAGGTTCCAAGCCATAGATTTCCTTTGGAGTCTTCGTGAAAACTACTCACAATATTAGAACTGATGCTGGCAGAATCCTGAACATCATGTTTAAAATGGTCGATGCGGCCGGTTCGCTTATTCAACCGGTCGGTAGCAATACTTCCATAGCCCACCCATATATTTTCTCTTGAGTCAGCAAAGATTGCTATTGCCGTATAGTCACTGATACCCGTGAAATCTGTCTTGCTGTGATAATAATGTCTGAACTTTCCTGTTTTTTCATCGAAATTTTTAATCCCATTTCCTGTTCCCAACCAAATAAGTCCCTGCCGGTCTTCAGTAATAGAATAAATAGAGAACTCATCTTGTTCTTTATAATTTGCTTCGTTGCTATTATAGTGAGTGAATTCACCTGTTTGCTTATTAAACAGGGATAATATATCTCCATTGCACACCCAAAGATGTCCATGCCTGTCATCCAAAATCGCATGAATAGCATCATGTCTCAGTGTTTTAGGATTGGTGGGATCATGTCTGAAATGAATAAATTGATTGGTTTTTCTATCCCATCGGTTCAACCCTCCGTTATAAGTACCAATCCAGATAATACCGGCTGAATCTTCCACAATGCTGGTGACTTCATTATTGCTTAAAGAATTTATATTGTCTGGATCATTACGCCTGAGTCCGAAACCTTTATCATTCAGGTTTACTTTATTAAGTTTACCGCTCCAGGAACCTGCAAATAAAATGCCTGCCCTGTCTATTTCGAGGTTTTGAATATTGTCAGTACTTATACTGTATGGATCATCGGGGTTGTGGAAATAAGCAGTAAATAAAGCACGGTCCTTATTCAATTTATTTAATCCTTTGCTGGTACTTATCCATAAATTCCCCTGCTGGTCTTCCTTAATTCCGTTACCGCCCCAGGATGATGAATAGTTACTACTGATTGTATGAATATTTTTCGGGTCATGTTGATAGTGTTTAAAGCTGCCTTTATTTTTATCCAACCTATTTAATCCATTATTAGTCATGACCCATATAATACCGGCCTTATCCTCAAAAACAGAGGTAACAAAATTGCTGCTTATGCTATTCGGATTAGTGCTGTCGTATTGGTAGTGAGTAAAGCTGACTTCAGAAGCCTGACCGGCTTTTGCAGCAGTAAGATTTATTTTGTGTAAACCAGTAGTATTTCCAACCCATAATGTTCCTGTCTTGTCCTTGTAAATACAAAATATTGCATCTTTAAGGCCAGCGGCCTGGTCACCCGGCATCTTGCTGTAACCCAGATCAAAATACTCCGGCAAAAATTTCCCTGTCAGCCTGTCGAATCGACACAAACCTCCGGAATAACTTCCAACCCATATCATTCCATCGCTGTCTTCATTAATAACCCCAATATTTGGATCAGCAAACCGGGTTTTGGGCGAAGGTTTATACCGGGTAAATTTTTCAGTGGCCCGGTCAAACTTACACAAGCCTTCGAATGTTGAAACCCAGATGCAACCAAATTTATCTTCGAAAATGGTGTATATAAGATTCTGAGAGACGGAATTGGAATCGAATGGATCAAACTTGTATTTAGTAAAAGTATAGCCATCATATTTATTTAAACCATTCGCTGTACCAAACCAAATGTATCCTTTACTGTCCTGCAATATGGCCGTTACATTTTCATTAGATAGACCTTCTTCAAAACCGATATGTTCAAACCGTAAATTATCGCCTTGGGCAAATGCTGGTTGGTGCAGGCTTATTAGTAAATGCAGGAAAAATAACCCTCTTAATAAAACGGCTTTCATTTTGCTGACCTTTCTATACCTAAAATACGATGATGCTGATCAATATAAGAAACCATTTTTCAACAGCCAGCTCAAACCCTTTTATACAAAAGAGAACAGGACCTCATTTTTTCAATCCTCCTTCAATCCTTTTATAACTACATTACCGGTGCCGTTCTTGTCGCATGGATAGGCAAAGTCTTTTTGCCATTCTTTGGGGTCATTAATAGTATCATAAAAATCATCCAGGAATTTAATGGTGCTCTTG
>JBPPMM010000212.1:0-2384 GCA_051306075.1 Chitinophagaceae bacterium | reverse complement strand
CAATTATAGCGGCTATAACAAATATTATTTTGCTAATAGTTTTTATCCACCAGATCGCCATAAGCCTGCAAGCGGATAAAGTGATAGCTGAAATTTCCGACTTCATTTCTAAACAAGTAGAAACGCTGTTCCCTGAAAAATTGGGAGAGGTAAAAGAAAGTGAAGAAAATATTAATGTCTCTGCAGAGATTTCAGCTTATCAAAATCGTATTTCCATAAAATCCCCTAAAAGCGGTTATCTTCAGTATATCAACAGTGAAGCTCTGATAGAAATCATAAGCGGGAATGATTCCCTGCTTGAATTGAATCAGAGACCCGGAGCACACCTGGTGAAAGGTTTGGAAATAGGATTGCTTCATTCTAATAACAATTGGGAAAAAGATGAGTTAGAAAGTATTTTTAAAAAGTTTGTAATCGGGAAAACGAAAACCTCTCAGCAAGACCTTGAATTTTCTATCCTCCAGATGGTCGAAATAGCTTGTCGTGCCCTCTCTCCCGGAATAAATGACCCATATACGGCAATTGCCTGTATTGATAACCTTTCAGCTACCATGTCTTATTTAGCTCAAGCCAAATTCCCGTCAAAATATCGATATGATGATGAAGGAAACCTCAGGATTATTGTTGATTCCTTGGAATTCGAGGGAGTTTTAGATGCCGCGTTCAACCAAATCCGACAGTTTTCAGGGGGAAGCCCAGCCGTTATCATAAGGTTGATGGAGGCATTAACAGCCATAAGCAGGTTTACTGATAAAGAAAGCCATAAAAGGGCAGTGAGCAAGCATGCTAATATGGTTTTGAATATCGGCAGGCAAACCATAAAAGAAGAGAATGATCTTCAGGACCTGGTTAATAGGTCGGAGAAGATATTAAATTGATGAAAAAACATTGGCTACACCTTTGGGCATCTATTCAGGGATTTTAATGATAATTCGCACTATTGATTTTTTTGATTCATGCGCTGCCTGGTTTTACTTACCCTCTATATCAGGAAGATTATTTTTATTTTTTCTATGCTTCTTTGGATTGAGTTGTTTAGAATTCACAAATCCTCAAGAGCCGTAAGTCTCTTGTGCTGTATGTTTTTAAAGTGTGAAGAGTTAATCCTGTAATTTTTTTAAACTGACTGGATAGATGAGCTATGGTGTTGTAGTGAAGGTGCCAGGCAATTTCAGAAAGCGTTAGTTCATTATTGTAAACCATCATTTCCTTCGCACGCTCTATCTTATGTAAAATAATGTAATACTGAATAGTATAACCTTTTACTTCTGAAAAAAGAGTAGACAGATATGCATAAGAAAACATGTTATTTAATTTTTCGCATAAATAAACAGAAAATTTTACGCCAGGCCAATCTGGATAACTCGGATCAAATTGTGCCACCCATTTCGGTGATATAGTGCCAGGCATTTTGGTCCAAATTGTGCCACTTTTTGGTTTAGGCACCCGGCATAACGGTTCGATTTGTGCCACTTTGAAGGATCATGTAACAAGTAACTTGTCGCTTAAAAGCAAGCGATATGGCCAACACACTTAATCCAATGGACTTAAAACAAATAAGAACGAAGCCGACGTTGTTGAATTTCTGAATGGAGTAGGCAATGAAGAAAGGAGAAAAGATTGTTTCGAACTTCTTAAACTTTTTAAACAGTTAACCAGGGAGACCCCTAAAATGTTGGGGGCAAGCATTGTCGGGTTTGGCAATTACCATTATAAACACGAAACTGGCCGCGAAGGAGATTGGTTTCTAACCGGCTTTTCCCCGCGAAAGCAAAACCTTAGCATTTATATAACCGCAGGGTTCAGCCGGTATGGCGATATCATGGAAAATCTTGGGAAGTATAAAACGGGTGCTTCCTGCCTGTATGTAAAAAAACTATCGGACATAGATATCGACAAACTAAAAACCCTGGTTGAGAATTCTGTAGCCTATATGAAAAAACGATATGAATAGAAATAATCAGCCTGGCCCAAAAACAAGCTTGAATTAATAATCCCTGGTCAGGTGCGATCAGCTCCCCGAATGCACATGAAACGTTCCTTCAGACACCTATTATTACCCCGAAGACAATCAGCCTTAAAATGTAGTGAAAAAGGATCCCGGTAAGGATAAACGCTGCTGACATAAGGTTGACATTTGCTATATTTATTTTCGCGATTTAACAAATAGCCGTGATAAATCATGAAACATGAATGGAAAAAAAGTGAGAAACAGTTTTATTTACCAAAGAACAAACCTGAACTGATAAGCATTCCGAAGTTTAATTTTTTCACAATAGAAGGAAAAGGGAATCCCAATGATGCCTTTTTTGCTGAATATATCGGAGTTTTATTTTCCTTGGCATATGGCGTTAAAATGAGTCCTAAAGGGATCGAACCTAAAG
>JBPPMM010000207.1:0-2246 GCA_051306075.1 Chitinophagaceae bacterium | reverse complement strand
GCCACTATGAATCTCTATCCCCAATATTGTTTTATCCTGTATATCCGCATAAGCCAGTGCATCTACACTTGCCATACCATCATCCAGCATCACGCCATTTAATATTTTATCAAAATCTTTCTTTTCCAAGGGGCGGTTTAGCGTTACGGCATATACTTTTTTTATATTGTTGCTGGGATGAGTCAGTTTTTGAGAAAGTTCACCATCATTGGTTAACAATAAGACACCGGAAGTATTTCTGTCTAATCGCCCGACAGGATAAATTCGTTCTGGGGTGGCTTTTCCTACAATGTCCAATACGGTTTTTCTTCCCTGCGGATCGTCAGTAGTTGTCAAAAAATCTTTGGGCTTATTCAATAAAATGTAGACCAGGTTTTTTGCAAGAAATATTTTTTTTCCACTTACTCTTATGTCATCCCGCACAGAAACTTTATGCCCCGGTTCTGTTACCACCCGGTTATTTACATGAACTTTTCCAAGCTTTACAATTTCCGCCGCTTCTCTTCTGCCGGAAATGCCGCTATGTGCTATAAATTTATTTAGCGGCATGAGTTGCAGGCTGGCCGTTGGTTCTTTGGAAGCCTGGGATTGAAATTTTTGATTTGGCTGTGATGGTACCACAGGGCGTGTATTAGCATCAGGAACTTTCTTTCTGGAAAGTTGTGATTGTTTGGAAGTATTTGTGGAAGGCTGCCTCCCGGTTTTTGGGTTATCCGCTTCCGGATTTACTTTTGGCCCTGCATTTTTAATATTAGCAGCCGGAAATTTCTTTCTGCCTTCAGCTTTTGGAATCCGGGTGGCGGGTTGCTGCTCTCCCTGGCCCGGTGCCGGTTTCCTGCTCTCCTTTCTTTTATTCTCAAAATACTCTTCTCTTTCCTTTTTTATTTTTCTTTTTTCTTGCTTGAATTGTTCCTTGATAGCGGCGTTGCTTTTCTTTTTAGTAAACTTGTCGAAATGGGATGCCTTTTTTTTCATGTGTAGTAATTTGCTGTTTTACAACAGTAGATGGATAAAGGGCGAAGATAATTAAAAAAGCCCCCCGATAATTTTAGGCGGGCTTTGACTAATTTACTTTGAAAAGAATGGAGCTTATCTCTTAATTCTTAAACGTTTTTTTTATGTGAGGAATGTTTCTGCCTTTGCTCATCCCATTTTTTTTGTTGTTCATCAGTCAGTATCGACTTCAGATCTTCTTTATGCTTTGTCTTTAATTCTTTTGCCTTTTCTTTTTTTTGTTCATCATTAATGGATCCGTCTTCGCGGATCGTCTTCATTTTTTCAACCATGGCCATTCGGCTGCTTTCCAGTTGAGCGGATTGTTTTTCACTAAGCCCAAGGTCAGTTTTCATTTTTTCCATCCTTGCTTTTGACCTGTCCTGGTTTCTGACATTTTTTTCCTGTCTTGATTTTTTTATTTGTGCCTGTTGATCAGGTGTTAACACAGATTGTATTTTAGCATGATGGTCTTTTCTCTGGGCTTCCATTTTTGCTTTCCACTCTTTCACTGTTACGTTGTCATTTTTTTTCAGTTCGGCCATTTGTTTATGGTTCTCTTCATTCAACGATTTTATCCTGGCTTTTTGATCTTCGGAAAGATCCAGGTTTTTAAATTCTTCCCCCCGATGATGTTTTTTCATCATATGGTGTTTTCCGGGTTTGCTGTCTTTTACTTCCTGGGCTTGCGTTGTTGTAATAACTAAACAGGCAACCAGTGCAACGAATAGGGTCTTTTTCATTTTGTTTATTTTTTTTGTTTTTAGCTAAATGGAATTCGCCAGATAATCATCATAGTTGGTGATCAGCATAATCAAAGCTCATTTCATGTTTTATAATTTTTAAGTTAGATGCCGGACGATCTGCTAAACTTCCTCTATGGTTTGTTAAAAGAATGAGAACTATTAAAAGGAAAGCTTTTAGCAAATAAGGTTAAGTTAGGAGACTTGAATTCTTGCAGGATGTTTAATATCAGAAAAAGAATAACCAGGTAAAGAAAATCTTTGTGGCATTTACTATTTTAAAAACAATCAGAAGGTAAAATTTCATTCTTTATTAGCCAGTTGGCCGCAGGCAGCATCAATATCTTTTCCGCGACTCCGCCGCAAACGAACATTCACTCGATGCTTGCCCAGGTAATACATGAATGCTTCTACTTTGTCTTCAGCAGGTTTTTCAAAACTGGCTGCATCGATGGGATTATATTCAATCAGGTTGACCAGGTCGGCAGGCACCTGCCTGTAGATCTTTAT
>JBPPMM010000187.1:0-11603 GCA_051306075.1 Chitinophagaceae bacterium | reverse complement strand
ATCTAAACCAATATCCTTTAGAGTCTTTTCTATTTTGGCGGCATCACCCGGAAATGCAAACCGGACAAGAGGATTGCCATCGGGATCGGCAAATGCATTGAAACCACGGAAAAGTCCCTGTGACAAAGCGTCTTTTAATCCGGCTGCCATTTCAAATTCTGAAATGCCAATTTGAGACGCAATTTTTTTTAATGAATCACAAGAGGAAAGAACCAGGGTAAAGCTCAACAGGATACCGGCATAAATTTTTTTCATAGTTATGTTTTGTAATGGAGGTTAAAAAGTAAGATTGAGTTGCAATTGGGTAGAAGAAAAGAGATCATGGCTTCATTATTATTTTGGATGTTCGCCGGCAAAATATCCAGGACTTTTCCCGGATAAAAAGTCAATTCAATTGGGGGTCGGTAGGAAAATGGATCATCATTTCATAATCTCCGCCTAAATGCTTGAGAGATTCTTTCCATATTTCTTCGGCGCGGGTAAGAAAAATGAGTTTCCGGTTCGCTTTTACCGTCAGCCATGATTTTTCTTTAAGTTCTTCATTTAATTGCCCGGTGCCCCAGCCGGAGTACCCGATAAAAAAACGTATTTTTTGAAAATCCATTTCTCCATTTTTGATCATATCAACGGCCTTAACAAAATCACCTCCCCAATATATCCCTTTCATTACTTCTTCCCCGCCGGGAATTTCTGTGGGATACTGATGAAGAAAATGGATTGTGTCTAGTTGCACTGGACCGCCATAATATACAGGCAGCTTGAAACCCTCTACATCAGGTACCAGCTCATCCAGAGTATTCTCATATTTGCGGTTTAACACAAATCCGAAGCTACCTTCTTCCTTGTGATCACAAAGAATTACAACCGTCCTCAAAAAATTGGGGTCTTTTAAAAATGGGTCTGCAATTAATAATATGCCTGGTGCGGGATCAACCATACTTCAAGTTAGTGGATTAATTTTTTTTTAAAAAACTCCTGTACTAAAATTAATAAAAACTATGCTAACAACCGGTTCGGCTATTGTTATAAAGACACGTTAAAAAATTGGTCATTACAAGGTAGTATGATTATGTTATAGCTTCATTTGTACTTTTGCCCGATTGACTGTTGACAAAAACCTTTTATCTTTCATTTTAAACAACTCTTTTGAAACGAACTTTTACCATTATTACTTTACTTATTACTATTTCATTGATAGGGATCATCTTTATCCAGATATCCTGGTTGAAAAATATGATCCTACTGAAAGAGGAACAAATCAAAGGGAAGGTGGAAAGGGCAGTCATGACAATTGGTGAAGAACTGGCGCAGTACAAAGGAAGTTATTTGAGCAGTAAAATAAGTTCTTCCAACACCATATTCCAGGATGAGTTTACAATGGAGTTCTTACGGCCCATAACAATTGGTAAACGGTTTACGGCAACAGAATTACAGGATAAAATTAAGAAAGCCTTTACCTCACTTGATCTTGATAAAGTAGAATTTGAATTTATGCTGGCAACCGTTAGTTCCCGAACCGGGGCCATCGGCAATATAGAATTGAGATCTAAGAATTTTCTGGTAGAATATGATGATAGTATCAATAATTTTTCAAGAGGATACCAGTTAAATGCCCCCAGTGGATCGGCAGCTGAAAACCTGGCCCTTGATGAAACGCTTGTCGTGGTGGCGCTGGACTGGAAAGAAGCCGCTTTAAAGGAACTCCGTTTACGAATCCTGACTTCTATCGTATTTACGATTATTATTATTACCGCTTTTTACCTGACGGTACGGACTATGCTTCGGCAGAAAAAATTGGGCGAGATAAAAAATGATTTCATTAACAACATGACGCATGAATTCAAAACACCTATTGCCACTATTTCACTGGCAGTGGATGCTATGAAAAATGAAAAAGTATTGCAGGACAGAACTAAAATGAATTATTTCAGTGGTATTATTAAAGAGGAGAATCAGCGAATGAACCGGCAGGTAGAAACGATTCTAAAAGCTTCACAACTGGAAAAGCAGGAGTTGGAGTTAAATCTGCAGCCCCTCCATGTTCACAAGGTAATCAAGGATGTGGTGGATAATTTCGCTTTACAATTGCAGGAGAAAGGAGGTAAAGCAGAAATGGTGCTCAATGCTACCAATGATCTTGTGATGGCAGACGAGGTTCATTTTTCAAATATGATCAATAACCTGATCGATAATGCAGTTAAATATTCCAAAGAAAACACACCCGTACTATTGAAAATAACAACTCAATCAGATGAAAAAAATCTGGTGATCCGGGTTGACGATAACGGCATAGGTATGAATAAAGAAACCGTAAAAAGGGTGTTTGAAAGATTTTACCGGGCGCATACCGGAAATCTTCATAATGTAAAGGGATTTGGCCTGGGATTAAGTTATGTAAAAACTGTTGTTGAAGCCCAGGGTGGCGATATTAAAGTGGAAAGTTTGTTAGGTAAGGGTAGCGTTTTTGTTATCGATCTGCCATTGAAAAAAACCGCTTCATAAATAAAATTGAAAACCATCCCGGGCATACATTTACCAACGAAAAGATGCTGACATTATTCTCAGGTTCTATTTTCCCAAACCAGGCATCCATCTCCATAACTCAGGAAACGATATTCATTTTGTAAGGCATGATCATATACTTTACGCCAATCATCTGCAATCAGTGCGGCTATGATCAATAGTAAAGTGGAACGGGGTTGATGAAAATTTGTTATCAATGCTTTTGCAATTCGAAGTTTATATCCTGGTGCTATGATAAGTTGTGTTTTGGTTATTAATCTCTTCGTTTTATTATTCTCCATCCATTCCACCAGTGATTGTAGTGCGGAGAGGGCCGTGATATCCCGGTCAGGCATTTCATAAGGTTCCCATTGCCTTACCATAAAATATTCGGGGTCACAAATTATGTTATCCTTTTTCAGTTCAATGGTCTTTACTCCCAGCCAGTACAGGCTTTCTATAGAACGCAGCGATGTTGTACCAACCGGAATGATAGTTTTGTCGAGGTGAAAAATAATTTTTTCAATTATTTTCTTTGAAACGTCTATGTATTCGCTGTGCATTTCATGTTGTTCCAGTGTATCACTTTTTACGGGTTTAAAAGTTCCGGCACCCACATGAAGTGTCAAAAAATCTGATTGAATATTTTTTTTCTCTAGTGAGTCAAAAATATCTTTAGTAAAATGCAATCCCGCTGTAGGTGCTGCCACCGAGCCATCCTGCCGGGCATAAATAGTTTGATATCGTTCTTTATCGTCCGGTTCCGCTTTTCTTTTAATGTATGGGGGCAAGGGAATGGCACCTGCGTGATGGAGCAAGCTGGCAAAATCCATTTCGGTATCCGTCCAGGAAAGTTCAATGATAAAGCAATCTGTTCTTTTTTCACTAAAAACAGCCTCTAATAAAACTTCTTTATCAAAAGCATAAATGATTTTCTTAAGCACTTGTCCGTGTTTCCATTTAGAAGCGCCTCCTACCAGGCATTGCCACCACACCATTCCCTTTTGTTGCATGGCGGATGTAATGTCCTTATATTGTTCATGAGGTTCCAGGCAAAAAATTTCAATATTTCCTCCTGTGGGTTTTTGAAAAATTAACCTGGCTTCTACCACCCGTGTATCATTAAATATCAAAATGGAATCTGCTGGGATATAGGAAGCTATATTTTTATAAATATCCTCAGTAATTTTTTGTTCTTTAAATACAAGCAATTTGGATGAATCCCTTTTGGCCAGTGGATAGGAAGCTATTTTTTCTTCGGGCAGTGAATAAGTAAACGTTGAAATGGACAGATTTTTCGGGTGCATAAGAGTACAGCAAACTGCTGTATTTATTGAATCGCAAATATCGCTTTATCGGGGGAAACTTATTTAATCACTTTCCTTTTAGCCAATGGAACTACCAGTTTTAATCCACTCCATATTTCGCTGACAGCGCAAACCTTTATATCTACAAGATCATTTTTGAGTGCATAATTACGGATACTGTCTTCAGTTATGTCGGTTGGGATCTTCGCACTTTTTTTATACCAGGAAATCCAAATGATGACGGATGGATTCATCCTGTATACCTTTTGTAATCTTTTCATCTGCTTTTCAAATTCCTGTTTGCTTTCTACAAAAAGATGTATCCAGTCAGGCGATTCTTTTTTTTCACATAGCTGGTCACTTATATTCATCTCCAGAAGATCAAAATAATTATCAGGTTGGTTAAGCAACCATATTTTCATTTCCGGCTTTATATCCAGTTTTTTAATTAATGGTGTTCCGGAATATCCAGCTTTTGGCATAATGCAAACTACAAAGCATTCTCAATTTTGAAGTATCGGTATAAGTTAACCCGGATTAAAAACATAGGGTAAGATTTAATTGACCCATCGTCGAAGCAGCCATCAAAAAAAGAAATGAGATTGTAATTAACCTGTTATCCACCGCAATTCACATGTAATCCACGTCGTATAAACTGAAAAAAGGCTTCCATTTCTCCAAACTCAATGCTGTACAAGCTTACAAGCCAAAACTTATTGTGGACAAAATAAAAGTAATAAAATTTGGATAGCGAGTGGTAAAAAGTGTTATTTTGTGTCAATATAGAAAAAATTTGACTCAAGACTCTGATAATGATAGAAATTCTAGGCGAATACCAGGCGACTTTGGACTCAAAAGGTCGCTTTCTTCTACCAGCTGCTTTCAAAAAGCAGCTTTCGGAGGATGAGGGTACCCGCTTTGTTTTCAACAGGGGACTTGACAATTGCGTAACGTTATTCACAGTCGGTAATTGGGAGGCATTTTCGGCGAAGATCAGGACTTTGAATGATTTTAATGAAGAGGAAAGGCCGGTACGCCGCTTTTTTTTAAACGGTGCGGCTTATGTGGAACCGGATAGTGCAGGCCGGCTTTTAGTTCCGCCCCATTTAAAAGAACATGCGGGTTTGCAAAAGGACCTGGTTATGCATTGGGCGGATGATAAATTAGAAATCTGGGATAATAATAAGTACAAACAGCTCTTTGATTCAATCTCATCGGAAGCATTAAGTAAAATGGTGCATAAAGTTTTAGGAGGAGGTGGTGGCTTAACTGGTTAAAGCCTCATAGCCGGCCTGCTGGTGTAAAAGTTAATTAGTTGACATGAAAAAAAAATTGAAAACTGACGAAACCTTTGCAACAAGTAAACAGGGCGGCTCACCAGGATATTCCTATCACATTCCAGTATTGCTCAGTGAAACAATAGCCGGGTTAGCTATTCATCCTGGAGGAATATATGTGGATTGCACGTTCGGCGGCGGTGGACACTCAAACGAAATACTTGAAAAATTAGGCGGCGGGGCTAAACTGGTAGTCTTTGACCAGGATGAAGATGCTAAAAGAAATTTGCCTGCAGATGAAAGAGTAGTTTTTGTGCCAAATAATTTTCGCCACTTGCAACGATTTCTCCGCCTGCATCAAATTACAGCAGTCGACGGAATTCTTGCCGACCTGGGAGTTAGCAGTCACCAGTTTGATGAACCAGGGAGAGGTTTTTCAACTCGTTTTGATGCAGACCTGGATATGCGGATGGATCAGCGCCAGAGCCAGACAGCTTTTGACGTTGTAAAGTCCTATAGCGAAGAGCAATTGCATAAAATATTCGGGCAATACGGGGAGGTGACTAATTCAAAAACTCTTGCAAAAAAAATTGTAACAGTCAGGGAACAGTTGTCGCTAAAAACTATTGATGCTTTTAAAAATGCACTCCATGAGGTGGTAAAAGGAAATCCCAAAAAATATTTTGCCCAGGTATTCCAGGCATTGCGTATTGAAGTGAATGATGAATTAGGTGCTTTGAAAGAAATGCTGGAACAAATCCCAAAACTACTGAAACCCGGAGGCCGGGTAGCCATCATTACATTCCATTCTTTAGAAGACAAGTTGGTAAAAAATTTTTTTCGCCAGGGTTCATTTGATGAACCAGAGGAAAATCCTTTTATCAATACTGAGAGACAAAAGGAATTTAAAATTATTACCAAAAAACCGATTCTTCCCTCAGCAGTAGAAATGAATGAAAATCCGAGGTCAAGAAGTGCGAAACTGAGAATAGCAGAAAAAATTTAACCTGAAAAGGAGCAATCGCCTGGCAATCATAAGTAGTGGGCATGTCAAATAACAAAGACTAAATAATGGACGATCAGCAAACCATAGAAAAAGAAAACAAAGATGAATCGATGAAGGGAGGTTGGAAAAAATGGCTCAACTATCAATCGGTGGTGAAACAGGTGCCATTTTTTTTCTTTCTAACTCTTCTGGCGGTTATCTATATATACAACGGGCACCTGGCTGATAAAACCGTAAGAAATATCGGCCGTACAACAAAAGAAGTAAGAGAGTTGCAACATGAGTATAAAACGGTGAAGGGTGAGGTTATGTTTCGCAGTAAACAAAGTGAGCTTTCCAAAGCCGTAGCGCCACTAGGATTAAAAGAACTGGAAGTATCGCCAGTAGTATTAGCTCCGGTTACAGAGGGAAGCAGATAAAAATATGATCAAAATAACAACTAAGGTTGAAGCGAATAAGATTTAATGGAAATAAGACGTGATATATTATGGAGAGTTTACCTGTGCTTTATTGCACTGGTGTTGATCGGAATGGTCATTCTGAGCAAGGCCTTTTATATCCAGCGTTTCCAGGGAGAGCATTGGCGCAGTATGAGCGACAGTATGTATCACCGCATAGTAGAATTGGATGCTGATAGGGGCACAATTTATAGTGAGGATGGACAAATGCTTAGCACCTCCTTACCTGAATTTGATATCTATCTTGATTTTCGGGCGGATGGCCTGAGGCATAAAAATGGAAAGGTTTTCAAGGAAAATGTGGATTCATTTGCCAGGGCAATGTCCCTGTATTTTGGAGATAAAAGTACGGCTCAATATAAAAAGGAATTACAGGAGGGGTATAAGAAAAAGGGCAGGTATTATCCATTAAAAAAGAAATTGTCGTTCGAACAGTATAAAAATTTCCGCGAGTTTCCTTTGGTGAGATTGGGAAGAAACAAAAGTGGAGTGATAGTAGAGGAAAGCAGTAAGCGCTTATCTCCGTTTGGTTTACTGGCCAACAGGACAATTGGGCTTTCCCGGGAACATATTGCAACAAACGGGAAGTTGAAAAAGCAAAATGTAGGACTTGAAAAAACCTATGATACTTTATTGACTGGCCAGAAAGGTCAAAGGCTGGTAAGATTTGCAGCCGGTGGTGCCATCCCCATTCAGGGATTCCAGGTAGAACCAGAGAATGGGAAAGACATTTTCACAACGCTGGACGTAAACATACAGGATATAGCAGAGAATGCCTTGCTGAAAACAATGGAAGCAAGTGAATCCCTGTATGGCACTTGTATAGTAATGGAAACTAAAACCGGCAAGATCAAAGCTATGGCCAACCTGGGTCGCAGGCCGGATGGAAGTTATTGGGAAGATGATAACTACGCTTTGCGGGTTACCGAACCGGGTTCAACTATAAAGTTGGTTACTCTTTTAGCAGTACTCGAAAAGGGGTCTTCCAAATTAAATGACCTGGTGGAGGTAGGAAGTGCCGGCCATATGGTGGTAGGTCCCAGGAATATAAATGATGCAGAACGGGCTCCCAAACCAGTATTATCTGTAAAGGAATGTTTTTCGCATAGTTCAAATGTAGGAATGGGGAAACTGGCTTATAAAGCATTCGCTCAGGATCCTAAAGACTTCAGGAACTATTTACACCGGTTTCATATGGACACCCGGTCGCCTGTTGATCTTTCTAATATTCCAAGTCCGCAACTGGCTCCACTTGATAAAAACAGGGGTGGTGTTATGAATATGATTACGATGAGTTTTGGTTATGCCATCCAGGTCAGTCCCCTGCATACACTTACACTTTACAATGCTGTTGCTAATAACGGGAAAATGATGAAGCCCTACCTGGTCAATAGCATTCAACAGGATGGTATCATGATAAAACAGTTTGAACCCGAAGTGTTGAGTGAAAATATTGCCAGGGCTGAGGTTATAAGTTCGGCAAGGGAAAGTATGGAGGCGGTAGTAACCGAGGGAACAGGAAGAATTGCGTTTAAAAATATGCCGTTTGCCGTTGCAGGAAAAACGGGAACTGCACACGTAGCAGATGGAAATATAAAATATGGAGCGGGTGTATACCAGGCATCTTTCGTTGGTTATTTTCCTGCTAATGCACCGGAGTATTCCTGTATCGTGGTCATTCGTACCCGACCGCATGCAGCCATACATTATGGTGGTTCACTTGCAGGGCCCGTGTTTAAGGAAGTAGCTATAAAACTATATGCTATGTATGTCAATCCGAAATCTCCAAACATGTATGCTGCCAAAAAAGATAGTTCAAATTATTTCTATGCAGGAAACACCAATGATATAAAAAATGTCTTCACCTCATTGAATGTGGAATATGTGGATTCATCATTGAAAAATAAATGGAGTAACGTTTTTGCATCCAATTATCAACCGATGATTAAAACAAGTTCGGTCAGGCCGCAGGTGATGCCAAATGTAAAAGGAATGGGATTAAAGGATGCGCTGTATTTGTTGGAAAGTATGGGAGTGAAAGTGTCAGTGAAAGGAAAAGGAAAAGTGATTGCACAATCTATTGAGGCCGGAAGTACTTTATCAAAGGAAATGAAAGTGTTGTTAGAATTAAGCTGAGAATAAAAAGGTTTATCAATTATCGTGTTATTAAGAGAACTACTATATAAGGTTGCCATCAGGTCCGTATCCGGATCCACGCAAGTTGATATACATGATGTACAGGTGGATTCGAGGAAAGTAAAACAAGGCAGCCTGTTTATTGCAATCAGGGGTGTGGCAGCAGATGGTCACCAGTTCATTGAAAAAGCTATCGGGAATGGAGCTGTAGCCGTGGTAAGTGAAACGCCATTTTCGGGCACACAAAAAGATGTAGTGTTTGTGAAGGTGGAAAATAGTGCAATAGCAGCCGGATGGATAGCGAATAATTTTTTTGGTCAGCCGTCGGAACAAATGAAGATAGTTGGTGTAACGGGAACGAATGGCAAGACGACCATTGCCACTTTACTCTTTAAGCTCTTTGCAGGATTGGGGTATAAATGTGGTTTGTTGAGCACAGTTGAAAATCATATTGGTGATACCATCATACCGGCTACGCATACCACACCAGATGCCATCAGTTTGAATGAAATGTTGAAGCAGATGGTGGAGGAAGGATGCACACATGTGTTCATGGAAGTAAGTTCACATGCTCTGCATCAGCATAGGGTTGCGGGTTTAAAGTTTGCCGGAGGTGTATTCAGCAATATCACGCATGATCACCTGGATTATCACCAAACATTTGATGAATATATCCGTGTGAAAAAATCATTTTTTGATGGGTTGCCTTCCTCAGCATTCGCCATCAGCAATGCTGATGATAAACGGGGCCCTGTGATGTTGCAAAATACAAATGCCGGAAAGTATTTGTATAGCCTGAAGACACTGGCGGATTTTAAAGGAAAGATCATTGAAAATAGTTTATCGGGACTGGTGATGACGGTGAATGAACAGGAAGTTCACTTTCGGTTGATTGGTGAATTCAATGCCTACAACCTGCTGGCGGCTTATAGTGCAGGGGTGTGTATGGGAGAAGATAAACATGAAGTATTGAGATGCCTTAGTGTGTTGACCGGGGCGGAAGGACGGTTTGATTATATGGTGTCGCCAAAAGATAAATTGATCGCTATTGTTGATTATGCGCATACGCCGGATGCATTATTGAATGTACTGGCAACTATTAAAAAATTGAAAAAAGGATTCGAACAGGTAATAACCGTGGTAGGATGTGGTGGAGACAGGGATAAAACCAAAAGACCATTAATGGCGGAAGCAGCATGTGAACATAGTGACAAAGTAATATTTACAAGCGACAACCCGAGAAGTGAAGACCCTGTGCAGATCATAAAGGATATGGAAGCAGGTTTGCCCCCTGCAGCCAGGAGAAAATATATTTCCATTGCCGATAGAAAAGAAGCAATAAAAACGGCGATCAGCCTGGCTAAGCCGGAGGATATAGTACTTGTGGCAGGAAAAGGGCACGAAAAGTACCAGGAGATAAAAGGAGTAAAAAAACATTTTGATGATAAGGAGGTAGTGAAAACATTTTTTGAAATGTTGGATAGGTAAAAACAGGAAAAGGTGAAGAAGGGCAGACCGGTAAGAAAATAATATTAGTTCAGAATGAAGAGGCAAGTTTTTTTGCATACTATGAAACCAGCAATATAATGTTGTATCATTTATTTGATTGGCTTGATAAGGAAAACATAAACTTCGCGGGAAGTGAGCTTTACAGGTTCATTACTTTCCGTGTGCTTCTGGCTATTTTATTATCCCTGTTCATTACGCTGGTATACGGAAAAAAACTTATCCGCTTTTTACAAAGGAAACAGGTTGGTGAGAGTGTTCGTGACCTGGGCCTTGCAGGTGAACAATCCAAAAAGGGTACACCAACAATGGGAGGTATCATTATCATTCTGGGTATTCTCATCCCTACCTTATTGCTCGCTAATCTGGATAAAGTGTATATCCGGTTAATGCTGATCAGTACCGTATGGTTGGGCATCATTGGCTTTGTGGATGATTACCTGAAGTTGAGAGCAAAAAGATTGATGCAGTCAAAAGGGGGAAATTATAAAAAAGGGGATAAGGATGGATTAGCCGGTTGGTTTAAAATACTGGGGCAGGTTGGATTGGGCGTCATAGTTGGAGCCACTCTTTATTTTAATAGTAATGTAAAGACCTGGCGTGAATTTATAGGGACACCCTCTGCGGCTGATACAACAGTAATGAAAAGGACTATCGGTGGAAAGGATAGGTTCTTTGTTGAATCGAAAATACCAGTTACTACTATTCCATTTGTGAAAGGCCATGAATTTAATTACTCAAAACTATTACCAGAGGGCTTGCGGAATTATACATGGGCTCTTTACATACTCATAGTAATATTTATTATTACGGCGGTATCAAACGGATCCAATATTACAGATGGGCTGGATGGTCTGGCTACGGGTACCTCCGCATTGATCGGTGTCTTGCTTGGCATATTCGCCTATGCCAGCGGCAATTTTATTTTCGCAGACTATCTGAATATTATGTATATACCCAACCTGGGGGAGTTGTCCATTTTTATCGCAGCTATGATTGGGGCATGCATTGGATTTCTCTGGTACAATTCATATCCTGCACAGGTGTTTATGGGCGATACGGGCAGTTTAACGCTGGGTGGTATCATAGCGGCGCTGGCCATTATAGTACATAAGGAATTGTTGATACCCATATTCTGCGGCGTGTTTTTGGTGGAGAACGTAAGTGTAATTATGCAGGTAACTTATTTTAAATACACGAAGAAAAAATATGGTGAAGGAAGAAGAATTTTTTTGATGAGTCCATTACATCATCATTATCAAAAGAAGGGATATCATGAGGCAAAGATCGTAACGAGGTTTTGGATCATGACCGTTCTGTGCGTGGTGTTGAGTATAGTAACATTAAAATTAAGATAGACGATACAGGTTTCGCGAAAGGCTTATTTGAAAAACCGCCAACTGCTGCCGGG
>JBPPMM010000150.1:0-2684 GCA_051306075.1 Chitinophagaceae bacterium | reverse complement strand
CAACATTATGCGTATTGAAGAAAGCCCCCAAATTTAAAACTGATTGAAGAAAATAAAAAAGCCCTGATCATTAGAGCCCGGGGCTTTTTGCAATACGATGTTCAGCGACACCGCCAGCAGAGAGACCACTATACTTGTAAGGTGTTTTGTATCGGATTTGAAATGACTGCTGAGTAAATATAGGACCCCACCTTATCGTGTTGAGAAGTATTATGCCGCTGTTTATGCATGGTATCCCTTACCCAAAAACAAAGTTTGTTTTTAGAACTATAAAAATTACTAACGGGGTTATGCAGATTTTTCATGGGCAATTTTTTTGCTTTTTATTTTTGGAGAGCCACGGTTGCGTAACTGCGCCACATCTACCAGGCAGCCATGATGATAAATAAATGTTTTCACTAATTCCATCTTCCCATTTTTGCATACCGGGCACAGGGTAATGTCTTTCCCTGTTTGTAACAGCAGCCGTAAGGCAACCGGTGTGTTAACTCTTTGCATAGGCGCAGGCAACTTTAATTGTTTGCATGCGGATGCTATTCTTTGCATCTTATTTCTGGCATGCAGGTAACCGGCATGCCGGATCTTTACAAAGTTTTTCGGCAGGATGTGCTGTTCAAAACGACGTAAAAATTCTGCGTGACTTAGCGTCATTATTTTCTCCTTGTTACTATCCGCATAATCTTTGTGTTTAAAACTGACAGAGTTGTTATCTATGTGCAATATCCTGTGGGCGGTAATGGCCACCTTCCCGAAACAAGTGCGGGACAAGTATGCGTATAACGCCCCAGGTATTCTATGATTTGTGCAGGGCCGCCGAAGGGGGATTTAGCATATACATTCCATTTCTTTTGGCCCACGGCCGAAAGCATCTTTTCTATTGTTGCCAGGTCTGCATATTGCAAACTTCCATTGGCTATATATTTTCTTAGCTGGTCTAAAAAATAGCCTTTATATATTTTTTCCATCGCACGGCGTGGGAACAAAAAGCGGCCATTACTTCTCTTTTCTTTTATCCATCTTCCACCGGCGTTTATGCCACCACCACTTACTATATTGTGTATATGCGGATGAAAGTTCAGGTCCTGACCGTTAGTATGCAAAATGCTTACAATGCCCGGTGCAGCGCCCATATATTTTTCATCTTTAGATAAGGTGAGAATGGTATGCTGTGCAGATTTAAAAAGTAAACCGAACAATAGTTTCCTGTTGCCCATGCATAAAGTCCTTAGCTCCTGTGGCAGGGTAAATACCAAATGAAAATAAGTAGTGGGCAACAACTCGCCCATCCGCTCTTCTACCCATTGATCACGCTTCAGACCGCCGCAACAAGGACAGTGCCTGTTGCCACAGCTATGATACTGGTAGTGCATATACCTGCACCCTTTATTGTTGCACCGGGAATGATGTACACCTATGGCTGCTGTATGGCAACGGCTCAACCGGCTTAGTACGGCCTGACTGTAAGGATTAAAACCGGCGGCAGAAGGGTGATCAAAGATTTTTGTCTGGAGCAGTTGCCGGCGTTCATTTAGCGGCTGCTCCATATACCGTTACATCTAAAGGCGACACGATACCGAGCTGCGTGTGCTTTTGCAAATGCAGATACACCATTGTAGTTTCTAATTTAGAATGGCCCAGCAGAGTTTTTATCACATGGATATTATTGCCCTGGTTTAGCATATGCGTAGCAAAGCTATGCCGGAGGGTGTGAGCCGTGAAGGATTTTTCTTTAAACCCTGCTTTTTGCATAGCGCTGTTTACCACCACTTGCATGCTGCGAACGTGCATGGCCCTTTTGGTTTGTTTGCTGGTAAATAAATATTCTTTTGGCCGTCCTTGCTGTACATAAAATTGACGGAGTTGCTGCAACAGTTTTTCGGGCAGCAGTGTATATCTGTCTTTAGCGCCTTTACCCTGGTAAACCTTTAGCCGTTTGTTGTGGCTTTCTATATCCTGCAGGCGCAGCTGGCCTACTTCGCCTATCCGCAGGCCGCAGCCATACAGCAACCCAATTACGCAATATTCTTTGAGGCTAAGCCGTGTTGCAAAGAGTTGCATCACTTCTTCCTCCGTCATAATATTGGGAAGGATAAATTGCTTTTTTGGATAAAGATTGGAGGGCACAATGTAAGGAGCAGGAAGTATGCGTTTAAAGAAAAAGCTACAGGCTTGTGCTACGCTACGGCACTTGGCCCGGCCAACCTTATGCACTTCTTTTATGTATTGCAGGTACTGTTCTATATCTGCCTGCCTGATGTCTGCAACTGCTTTATGGTTGTAGTACTTGAAGAGCAGCCTCATCTCCTGGCAGTAGTTGCGCACGCTGCCTTTGCCATACTCTTTTAACAGCATCGTTTGATGTAGCTTTGTAAGCCACTTCACCGCATCTGTCCTTAGTTCTTTTACTGAAATTTCATTCCCTTTCATTTTATTTGTTTTTGATGAAAGGCGAAGGTGGGATAACTGTTATAACGGGAAACTCACCGAAGGTGTTGCTTGAACATTGCATTTATAAAAGCATGGCTTGACCAGCAACACTCGTGCAGCAGTAATTCTTATCATCTTTCGTTCAAGCCGATATAATGCTATTCAACATTTGTAATTATCTTCAACATCAGTTTTTCAATTAAGCATTTGTACCAGGCTGACCAATCGCTATTGCCATGCCTTCATAAATGCTTTAT
>JBPPMM010000143.1:0-9591 GCA_051306075.1 Chitinophagaceae bacterium | reverse complement strand
TCTTTCTTCATCGTGGCTTTCCATATAACTAACTAAAAAAGGATTTGTCCATCCCCTTACTGAATGCAGCCCATAGTCAAAATTGGAATTTGTTATCCAACCCATAGCAGCTTCTGAAAAATTATAATTGGAATTTCCCCAAAACATCATACCATAATCGGATAATTCTTTTTCTTCAGTATTATCTGCAAAATGTTCAAGAATAACATAACTGCCGGGAGATATTACCTGTAATGAATCGTAATACATTTTCCATAGGGCAACCCGGCTGGCATCATACTGATTCCATAGAGCTACATTATTACCCGAATTGAATTGGGTAAATCCTTTTGATAAATCAAAACGAAACCCATCTATTTTATATTCAGTAAGCCAGTGCTCCACTACTCTTTTAAAAAAATATTGAGTAGCCCTGCTCTCATGATTGAAATCATGAAATACATTAAACGGGTGTTTTGCTTCTGTATTGAACCAAGGGTTATTAGCTGCTGTTTGATTGGCGGAAGCATTCCAGTATAAAGCAGCCAGCGGGCAGGAACCGGAAGCATGATTTAGAGCTATATCCATTATAACTGCAATTCCACGGGCATGACAACTGTCAATAAATTGCTTGAATAAATTTTTTTGGCCATAATATTTATCCGGGGCAAGAAAATAAGATGGATTGTAACCCCAGCTATCGTTGCTGTCAAATTCATTGACCGGCATTAGCTCAATAACGTTAATGCCCATCCTCTTTAAATATTCTAGTGTATCCCGTAATACATTCCAGTTTGCAGCAGATAAAAAATCTCTTAATAACATTTCATATATGATCAGATTTCTTTTATCCGGGCGAGAAAAATTTGTAATTCCCCATGTATACGTTGGAGCCGCGGTTTGCAAAATACTTACATTACCTGATTGCCCTGCCGGGTAAGCCTTTAAGGATGGGTAATGGGATGCAGGTATAAATCCGTCATTAAAAGGATCTAACACTTTTTCAGCATAGGGTTCACCCACTTTCAAATTACCGTCTACCAAATATTGAAAAGCATATTCTTTTGCGGGAGCCAATCCTTCAATGGTTAACCACCAGTAATTTCCATCTGGTGTATTGTTCATCTGGTATTGTGGCTGCTCTGTCCAATTACTGCCAGCAAATTCTCCTATTACGGACACCCTGTTTTTGCCGGGTGCAAAAAGGACTAACGTAACCCTGGTATTATCCGGCCCATAATTAATCCCATCCTTTGCCCCTGCAGGTAATGGAGCTGTATTAATTACCCTGGAGACAAAGAATTTTATTGAATCATTTTTCTTTTCAGCCCCTTCAATAGCTTCTGCAATAAGGATGTTTTCGCCCCCCATAGTTAATACCGGATTGGCAGAAATGTTAGAAACTGAACCATCGGTTTGTATCAATGCACCATTGAGGTAAAGGGTTAGTGTTGCGGACCTGTTTGAAATTGCCGTTACGGATAAATTATCATTTAATGATTTATTTATTGGCTCTGCTTCTGCAGAGTATTTAGGCTGTAAAGGAGGATTGGTGAACCGTATTGCGAGAGAATTATCATAAACTGGAACAAACATATCGCTTCCATCAGCGTTGCGTTGTACTGATGAGCCATTCCCATTTCTGAAAAGGATAGCAATTTTATAAATAATTTCACCCGGGCCTACCGAAAAAAAGGATCTTATATTATTAATTGTGTAGTTATACTTGTTGTTTCCAAGTGATGTAGTTTTTGCGGCAGAAGTAGTAGTGCCCCATGTAAAAATTGTATGCTTCCAATCCCCGGAATTTGAGCTGGCATTTGTTATTAAACCAATATGAACAAATACATCATCAGGATTTGAATAATTATTTAATCCCTGGTTGCCTTTACCGGCATCCATTATAATTATTAAATTATCTGAATCAACAGGAAATGTGGGGGTCCATGTTAATAACTGGGAATGTAATGAAGAGGCAAAAAGCAGAAACACCATGGTTGGCAGCAATCTTTTCATATAAGCGTTTTGGCAATTCAATTATCCCGGACGAAGATAAAGCTATGTACTTATAACACATTGTTTTTCGGGTTCTATTTATGTTCAGAAATTGTATTCCCATTCGGATGTTAACTTTACGCTGAAACGAACCTGATATGTACGAAAAACAAGCAACCCGGGAACTACAAAAACAAACATCAAGGTTTATACAGGATCTTCCTGCAATCACTTTGGATACCATCAAGATCGCTGAATTAAGAGATCTCCTTCGTTTCCACGAACACCGTTATTATATTCTTAACGATCCTCTAATTTCTGATTCAGAATACGACAGCTTATTCAAAGCATTACAAAAAGCAGAAGAAGAAAATCCAGAATTAATTTCTCCCGATTCACCTACACAAAGAGTAGCAAAGGGATTAACAAAGGATTTTCCTACTGTACAGCATCTCGTTCCCATGCTTTCACTGGATAATTCATACAATAAAGAAGACCTGGTGGATTTTGACAGGAAGGCGAGAGAATTAACCGGTATCAAAGAAATTGAATATTGTGTAGAGCCTAAATTTGACGGGGGGAGTATTTCCCTTATATATGAAGATGATTTATTGATTCGCGGTGCAACAAGAGGAAATGGCGTTGAGGGCGATAACATTACCACCAATATAAAACAGATCAGGAGTATTCCTCTTTCTGCCAAATTCTCCAATTACGGTATACAACAAATTGAGATCAGGGGTGAGGTACTGATCAATAAAAATAATTTTATTAAATATAACGAACAGATAGTAGAACAAGGTTTGCCGCCATTAGCCAACCCTCGTAATGCCGCTTCAGGAACATTGAGAATAAAAGATCCCAGGGAAGTAAGCCGCAGAAACCTTGAAGTCTTTGTATATAATATCAGTGATCTTACACTATTTGACAACAAACCTTTTCCTGAAAAATTGATGACTCATTCCGGCGCCCTGGAGATGTTGTGGGAACTTGGTTTCCGAAGTCCACAACAGGAAAAGAAAGTTTTAATGGGAATTGAGGCTGTAATAAAATACTGCGCCGAATTTGAGATCACACGGGATGATCTGCCATATGAAATTGATGGTATGGTAATAAAAGTAAACGATGTTGCCCTGCAGGACAAAATGGGTATGACAACACATCATCCCCGATGGGCAATAGCATACAAATTCAAAGCGAGGCAGGCGACAAGCACTCTTTTAAACATAGAATTCCAGGTAGGACGTACCGGGTCAATAACACCGGTAGGGAAAATTAAACCAGTTCCAATCGGCGGGGTCACAGTTTCTTCCTTTTCACTTTTTAATGAAGACGTAATCAATGAAAAAGATCTGATGATCGGGGATAGCGTTTTGGTAGAAAGAGCAGGAGATGTTATCCCCTATATTGTAAAATCATTAGCCGAACTGAGGGATGGCAGTGAAAAAAAAATACAGTTCCCAAAAAATTGCCCGGCTTGCTCCAGCCAGTTATTCAAAGAAGAGGGTGAGGCGGTATGGCGTTGTATAAATATAGAATGCCCGGCCCAGGTGGTTGAACGAATAATCCATTTTGTAAGTAAAGATGCTATGGATATCCGTGGGTTTGGTGAGGCCAACGTAAAAAAATTTTATGACCTGGGCCTGGTAAAAGATATTCCCGGTATTTATAAACTCGATTTTGAAAAGATTGGCGAATTAGAAGGGTTCGGTAAAAAATCAATTGAAAATTTAAACCAGGCATTACTCAATTCGAAAAAGCAACCTCTGCACCGGCTCATTTTTGGATTGGGTATTCGCTTTGTTGGCGAAACAACAGCTAAAACACTTGCCCAGGCGGTCAATCACTTATTGGACCTAAAAAAATTTTCAGAAGAAGACCTGCTCAACCTGGAAGACATTGGCCCAAAAGTAGCAGGCAGCATTTTACATTTTTTTAGCAATGAAATGAATATACATATGCTGGAGCAGTTAGAAAACTTAGGATTGGCATTAAAAAATTCGAAAAAAAACCACGCAAGCGGAGGCAATCTTCAAGGTCTGAGTTTTCTTTTTACCGGCACATTACCCACTTTAAAAAGAGGTGAGGCGGAAGCTATGGTAGAAAAAAATGGCGGAAAAATTACCGGTAGTGTAAGTAGCAAACTTAATTACCTGGTGGTGGGTGAAGATGCAGGAAGTAAATTAGAAAAAGCAAAAAAAATAAATTCAGTTAAGATCGTTTCAGAAGAAGAGTTTTTAAAAATGCTTTCCTGATATGCCGGACATGCCATTTAAAAAGATCATAAAAAAAATTGCATCAAGAGCTTTTAAAAAAGAATTAAACAGAACGGGATTTATCGCCGCATCTTACCAGCAGTTAGCAGAATCTGAACATAAAAATTGGACGATTCCGAACGCAACATATGAAGGAATTGTATTCTCAAAAGACAGGGCGATGCAGCTTCATGCCTTAATATCCAGCTACTTTGCAAATACTAAAAATCCAGTTAAGTTAAATATACTTTATACCACAAGTCATAAGGGTCATGCCGAATCATATGAAACATTAAAGAATTTGTTTGTTCATTATCAAATTACCTTCATTAAGGAGAATTCTTTTAAGGCCGATCTCGAAAATCTCCTGGGAAACATTTCCGCCACTGGTGTGTTTTTTATGACAGACGATGGAATGTTTATTGATTCCTTTGACTTGAATGAGGTTATTATTTACAATCCTTTCAGGATCATTCCAAGCCTTATAAAAGGATTGGACCTCACATATTGTTATATCCATGACAAAAAACAAAAGCTGCCCACATTTTTAAATCCTGAAGGGCTTCCATTGGCCCCTGATATGAAATGCTGGGATTGGGGGAAGGCTGAAACTACTTCAGACTGGGCCTATCCCTTATCACTTGATGTAACTTTTTATAACAAAAAAGAAATTCAGATATTGATAGGAAACATTACGTACCAGGGACCCAACAGCTTAGAAACGGCATTACACCAAAACTATTCACCGATATTTTTACAAAGGAAAGGAGTATGCTATGATAAAGCAAAATATGTAAATATTGTTTGTAATACAGTAAACACCGAACACCTGAACAGAAATACCGGTTTACACACTACAGAGGAACTTCTGAAAAAATGGGAAGAAGGATTCCGGATACGGTATGAAGATTTTTATGGCAAAAACTGCCTTGATGTTGAACAATCTTCATTTAATTTCATTAAAAGATAAGGTAAGGAACTAAACAAATACGGTATGTTAAAAAGTACAACTATAAAATTCTTAAAAGACCTTAGTAAGAATAATAACAAGCCCTGGTTTGAAGCACACCGAAAAAATTACGAGGAAGCCAAAACAGATTTTGCAGGGTTTATTCAATCCATTATTGATAACCATGGTAAAAAAGATGAGGGCATTGCACACCTGAAATCAAAGGACTGTATGTTTCGCATTAACCGCGATGTTCGTTTTTCCAAAGATAAATCACCGTATAAAAATAATATGGGAGCTTATATTAATAAAGGGGGCAAGAAGTCTGTTTATGGAGGATATTATTTTCATTGCCAGCCCGGGCAAAGCTTTGTAGGTGGTGGACTTTGGATGCCTATGCCGGCCGAATTAAGTAAAGTGCGGCAAGAAATTGACTACAATTTTGATACTTTTAAAAAAATAACCGGCTCTAAAAAATTCAAGTCAGTATATGATGATCTTTCCCGGGATGCAGAATATATATTGAGCCGCGTCCCCAAAGGATATGAAGCAGATAACCCGGCAGCTGAATATTTAAAATTAAAAAGTTTTGTTTCGATGATTCCACTAAAGGATGCGGATCTTATATCCAAAGACCTGGGGAAAAAGGTGCTTTTAGCATTTGAGGCATTACAACCTTTACTTGAATTTATCAACCAAAGTATTGAAGGATAAATTTTTTACCTGATCCTTTTGCTTTCCTGCATTTTCTCCTTTCGTAATTGTGGGTTAATAAAAAAGAGTCTTTAAGTTTCCCTTTAAGAATGTTTAACATAAATACTTTTGGTAATTCAATGTTTAAACATTAATTTTACATTCTAAACACACAAATTATGACAACCTGGACAATCGACAATGCACACACCGAGATAGGATTTAGGATCAAACATCTGGTTATCTCCACAGTATCCGGAAAATTTACTTCGTTTTATGGGAAAATTGAAGGAGATCCAAATGATCTGAAAAACGCAAAAATTTCATTTGAAGCTGATATTGACAGTATTCACACTGGCAACGAACAAAGAGACGGTCACCTAAAATCGACGGATTTTTTTGATGCAACAAAATTCCCCAAACTGACTTTTGTATCTACTAAAATTGACCACAAAGAAGGAAATGAATATAAAATAAGCGGGGATCTCACCATTAAGAATGTCAGCAAGCCAGTAACACTAAATGCGGAATTTGGCGGTATTCAGAACAATCTGTATGGCCAAACTGTAGCCGGCTTTGAGATTACAGGAAAAATAAATCGTCATGATTTTGATCTTACCTGGAGCGCTGTAACTGAAGCTGGTGGCATTGTAGTAAGCGATGAAGTTAAACTGGTTATCGATGTTGAACTAGTGAAGGAAGCAGTGGCTGCTGCAGTTGCATAATAACTCACTTTAAATAGAATTTCCAATATTCTTTAAACCGGAAAGAATGTTCATTTTATTGAAACATTCTTTCCGGCATTTTTTCAGTGAATTAATACTATCAAACTTTTTATGATTAAAACAACTTTTTTGCTACCAGGTATTCAGCTATCTGAACAGCATTGGTAGCAGCACCTTTCCGGAGGTTGTCACTCACGATCCACATATTTAAAGTATTCGGTTGAGTTTCATCTCTTCTCAGCCTTCCCACAAATACATCATCCTTCTCGTGAGCATCCATAGGCATCGGGTAAAGCTGGTTAGGCAGGTCGTCCACCACCGTCACGCCAGCTGCTGATGATAACAAGGATTTTATTTCATTAAGATCATACTCTTTTTCAAATTCAACATTTACAGCTTCACTATGCCCACCCATAACGGGTATTCGAACTGTAGTGGCTGTAACACGAATTGAATCATCCCGCATGATTTTACAGGTTTCTTTTACCATTTTCATTTCCTCTTTGGTATATCCATTGTCCAGAAAAACGTCAATCTGGGGTATGGCATTCATATCAATCGGATACTTATAGGCCATTTCGCCTATTACCCCATTACGCTCATTCATAAGTTGCGTAACAGCCTTTACACCTGTACCTGTCACACTCTGGTAAGTGCTTACTACAATTCTCTTAATATTATATTTTTTATGCAATGGATTCAAAGCGACCACCATTTGAATGGTTGAGCAATTGGGATTGGCAATGATCTTGTCTTCTTTTGACAAAGCATCCGCATTTATCTCAGGAACGATGAGCTTTTTCGACTTGTCCATTCTCCAGGCGGAGGAATTGTCTATAACAGTAATTCCTGCCTCTGCAAATTTAGGAGCCCATTCCAGGGAGGTGCCTCCGCCGGCAGAAAATAAAGCAACCGCAGGTTTAGCAGCAATAGCATCTGTCATACTCACTACCTTGTATTTCTTCCCTTTAAATTCAATTTCCTTACCAACAGATCTTTCTGATGCTACCGGAATTAATTCTGATACCGGAAAATTTCTTTCAGCCAGTACCTGTAACATTTTGGTGCCAACTAATCCAGTGGCGCCTACTACTGCAACTTTCATAATTTGTTTTTTCCCCCAGCTTCCCCTAAAGAGAAGGTTTTATGTTATAAAATAATCGACTCAATTACTTGTGATAAAATACTCATTAAAAAAGCCTTCCGTTTGGAAGGCCTGCTAAGTTTTATATTGTAAAATACATAACGCTGCAACCCTCCTCAGGTATGTTTCTTTGTGCGTTTTGTAAGTTTAGTAATAGTCATGAAGGCGCAAAAATAGGTTGCCGGATAATTCACTCCAAATAAACATTCAACATTTTTATAAATCATTTGTAAATTAGGGTTTATGAAACTTTTACTGCTATCATGTGTATTCGTTTTATATAATTCTGTGTTGCTTGCTCAAAACCGTTATGATATTCTCATAGATGAAATTATGGCCGACCCCAGCCCACAGGTCGGTTTTCCAAATAATGAATGGATTGAATTAGTGAATACCAGCTCAATGGCTGTTAATCTCCGGGGATGGAGAATTGGGGATAACAGTGGCCAAAGTGGCCCTATGCCTGATTTTATTCTCGCTCCTGATAGTTTTGTTATCGTTTGTACCGGAAGCGCAGTAGCTGCGTTGTCGGCGTTCGGCAATACAATTTCTGTTACCAGTTTCCCTTCACTAGATAACGATGGAGAAGTAATATTCTTAAAATCATCTAGTGACCAGGTAATTCATGCCGTTAATTACTCTGCTTCCTGGTACTTGAATGAATTAAAAAAAGAAGGCGGCTGGACACTTGAAATGATTGATATACAAAATCCCTGTACCGGAAACGGAAACTGGAAGGCAAGCAATGACCCCAGGGGAGGAACACCGGGAATGAAAAATTCTGTTGAAGCCTTGAACAGCGACTTGTCAGATCCGCAATTAATCAATGCTTATACAACAAATTCAACAACCATTGTACTTGTATTCGACGAACCATTGGATAGCCTAAGTGCAGCCTCCGTTTCAAATTATAAGATCGACCAGGGATATTCTTATATCAGTACTGTGCCCATACCCAATTTATTCAATCTAATTCAATTGCAAACCAATAACCCTTTATTGCCAAATACTATTTACAACATCAGCGTATCCAATTTAAAAGATTGTAATGGCAATGAAATAGGTTTGGCCAATAAAACCAGGACAGGCGTACCAGAAGATGCCCAGGCCGGCGATGTAATTATAAATGAAATTTTATTTAACCCCCGACCGAATGCAAATGATTACATTGAATTCTATAATAAAAGCAATAAAATATTCGATGCAGCTAAATTATATATAGCTAATCGCAACAGCAGTGGCGCAGCCAGTTCTATCACTCCACTAAGTTCAACTGCTTTTTATATCTTTCCCGGTGATTATATCGGTATAACTAAAGATCTGAATAACCTTTCCTTGAATTACCTGGTAAAAAATCCTGAAGTAATTCTAACTATTAATTCTCTGCCCTCTTTCCCCGATGATAACGGATTTGTTTTGCTCCTCAACCAGCAGGGAGACATTGCTGATGAAGTAAATTACTCAGCCGACTGGCATTTTAAATTAATAGATAATGCAGAAGGGGTTTCACTGGAAAGAATCGACCCTGATGGTCCTTCTCAGAATGCGTTAAACTGGCATTCTGCCGCATCCACAGCCGGCTATGGCACACCGGGCTATAAAAATTCTCAATTTAAAAATCTGCAATCGATTATTTCATTCATAGAAGTAACACCTAAGGTTTTTTCCCCGGATAATGATGGGTATAATGACATAGCAACCATTCAATATAAAATTGATCAACCCGGTTATGTAGCTAATGTTACCATATTTGACGCAGCCGGAAGACCCGTTCGCAATCTTGTACGCAATGGAATATTGAGTACAGCTGGTTATTGGAACTGGGATGGGCTTGATGATAAAGGATTAAAG
>JBPPMM010000114.1:0-8559 GCA_051306075.1 Chitinophagaceae bacterium | reverse complement strand
ATTTATACCGCTGATCCTTCAGCCCATGTGTTTAACAACCGTGTTTACATTTATCCTTCGCATGACACGGCAACCGGCACAAACGAGGATGACCTGGGGGGTCATTTTGATATGAGGGATTATCATATTCTTTCCATGGATTCAATCGGAGGGCAGGTTATTGATCATGGTGTGGCATTGGATATAAAAGACGTTCCCTGGGCAGGAAGACAAATGTGGGCGCCGGATGCGGCCTATGCAAACGGAAAATATTATTTGTATTTCCCCGCCAAAAATAAAAAAGATGTTTTCCAGGTTGGTGTTGCAGTAAGTGATAAACCGGAAGGGCCGTTCGTTGCCGAAAAGGAACCGATAAAAAATAGTTACAGCATTGATCCCTGCGTATTCAAAGACGATGATGGAAGATTCTATATGTACTTCGGGGGTATCTGGGGTGGCCAGTTGCAGCGATGGAATAATAATAAATATGATGATTCGGCAAAGAATAGTCAACCGGCCGACATGGATGTTTTACCCAGGATAGCCAGGCTGAATGCTGATATGAAAAGTTTTGCTGAACCCGTGAAAGAAATAAAGATCGTGGATAAGGATGGCAAATTGTTTACAGAAAAAGATAATGACAAACGATTTTTTGAAGCTGCATGGATGCATAAATACAATGGGAAATATTATTTTTCCTACTCCACCGGTGATACGCATTTTATCAATTATGCGATTGGGGATAATCCCTATGGACCATTTACCTACCAGGGTATTGTATTAAACCCGGTTGCCGGATGGACCAATCATCATTCCATTGTTGAGGTAAACGGCAAATGGTATTTGTTTTACCATGATGTGCAATTATCAGCCAAAACTCATTTACGAAATGTAAAAGTGGCAGAGTTAAAATACAATGATGACGGATCTATACAAACGATCTCGTCAATGAAGCCAGAATAATAATAAAGCAGAAATATAATCTTAAAAAAAAATAAAAATAGTATTATGAAGCAAATCGTAAAATCAATTTTTCTCTTTCTTTTTATCCTGATAGCATTCAATATGTCAGGGCAAAACATATTGGTGGTAAATGCCGCTGGCGGAAAGGACACGATAAATAAAAATATTTACGGCCATTTTGCGGAGCACCTGGGCCATTGTATTTATGGTGGTTTATATGTGGGCGACAGTAATACAACCATTCCGCATAAGGATGGGGTGCGGTTAGATATAATTGATGCTTTGAAAAAATTAAAAGTACCTGTACTGCGCTGGCCGGGTGGTTGTTTTGCCGATACCTATCATTGGAAAGATGGTGTGGGTCCAAAAAAAGAAAGGCCTTCTATGCTTAATATCTGGTGGGGCAATGTGAAAGAGGATAACAGTTTTGGTACGAATGAATTTTTGAATATGTGTGAATTGCTTGGCGCTGAACCTTACCTGAGTGGAAATGTAGGCAGCGGTACGCCACAGGAATTAGCTGATTGGGTAAAATATACAACGCATCCGAATAATAGCAGCCCGATGACAGATCTCAGGCAGGCTTACGGAAGACCCAATCCCTGGCATGTAAAGTATTGGGGCCTTGGCAATGAAGCATGGGGTTGTGGCGGAAATATGAAAGTGGAATATTATGCGAATGTATACAGGCAATATGCCACATTCATGACCAACTGGAGTAACACGGACCAGATATACCGGATTGCTTCAGGTGCTTCTGATGATGATTACCATTGGACCGAAGTATTGATGAAAGAATTGTCACCGGGCATGTTTGATGCCCTGGGTTTGCATCATTATTCAGTTATTGATTGGAGCAATAAAGGACCATCCACTCAATTTACAGAACAGGAATATTTCAAGACCATGAAACAAGCTTTGCTTATGGATGAATTAATAACAAAGCATAGTGCCATCATGGACAAATATGATCCGCAAAAGAAAAAAGCCCTTGCTGTCGATGAATGGGGAGGATGGTATGAAGTGGAACCTGGTACCAATGGTGCGTTCCTGTTTCAACAAAATACAATGCGGGATGCCATGATAGCAGGATGCACATTAAATATTTTTAATAATCATTGCGACAGGGTGAAGATGGCCAACCTGGCCCAGATCATAAACGTGTTGCAGGCAGTTATCCTGACCCGTGAAGAAAAAATGATTTTAACCCCTACCTATCACGTAATGGAAATGTATAACGTTCACCAGGATGCTACCATGCTACCGGTCAATTTAACCAGCTACGATTATAAATTAGGTAACGAAAAATTGCCTGCCGTTTCGGCTTCCGCTTCAAGAGATAAAAACGGGTTAACGCATATTTCCCTTGTTAATATTGATGCCGGTAAGGAACAGGAAGTGGTAATAAATACGATTGGCGCCAATTATAAAACAGTGACCGGAAGAATTCTTACAACAGGAAAAATGCAGGACTATAACAGCTTTGAAAACCCGGGGAAGATAAAGCCTTCCAATTTTTCCGGGGCCAGTTTGAAAAATGCATCATTAACTGTAAAGATCCCCCCGTTCTCTGTAATTGTGTTGGAATTGAAATAATATTTTAAAGGAATGAAAATGAAAAAAATTATCTGGGTAGCTATATTATCAGCGGCAAATTTAGTTTCTGTTGCCCAGGTGATGCCAACTATTGAAGTGGACCTGCCTGTTAGTACCGAACAAATTGATGTGCCTGTAAACGTCCGTCTGGGTAATTTAAAATTACCGGGTAATTCCTCATTATCATTGGTAGAAGTAAATGGCAATAAAAAAACGCCGGTTCCTTTTCAGATTTCAACTGGCGGTGATAAAATAATATCGTGGATGGTTAGGCAGGAAGGAGATCAACAAAAACATACTTATCAATTGGTCAATGCGGTTCCAAAAAAGTATAACGAAATAAAAGCAACAGAGAAGGATGGTGCCCTGGTCATCAACTCAAATAATAAAAACCTGCTGAGTTATTTTCATAAAACCGTATATCCTCCGGCCGGAATTGATACTAACTACAAACGCAGCGGCTTTATACATCCGCTCTGGACGCCGCATGGCCAGGTGCTTACTGCTATTCAACCAAAAGATCATTATCATCATTACGGAATCTGGAATCCGTGGACACATACTGTTTTTGAAAAAGATACGGTTGACTTCTGGAACATAAGAGGAAAACAGGGGACCGTTCGGTTTGCCAGATTTATTTCGCAAACGAATGGACCAGTGTATTCTGAATTTGAAGCCTTGCATGAACATGTGGTGTTTAAAAAAGATGGATCGGAAAAAATTGCATTGAATGAAATTCAAAAAGTAAGAGTTTATAATCCGGAAGGAGAGAAGGATTATTATATCGTAGACATTAGCTCTCAATTAACCTGTGCTACGGCAAGCCCCTTATTGATCGTTGCCTATCGCTATGCCGGCTTTGGATGGAGAGCCACAGAGGAGTGGACAAAAGATAATTGTGAAGTATTAACCTCAGAAGGTAAGGACAGAAAAACCACCGATGGCACCAAAGGAAGATGGATTATGGTGCAGGGCTCCCTGGGCAACGATTACGGAGGTTTGGTTATGATGTCGAACCCGGAAAATTATAATCACCCCGAACCATTAAGGATATGGGATGAAAATGCCAACGGCGGCCGCGGCGATATGTTTGCCAATTTTGCCACTACAAAAGATAAGGATTGGTTATTAGAACCCGGGAAAACCTACAACTTAAAATATCGCCTGCTTGTATTCAATGGAAAGTTTAATGCAGCTAAGGCAGAGCATGCATGGCAGTATTATGCAACTCCTCCATCGATAAAAATTTCAAAATAAAATTATTCAATAAATAAACTTTCCAGGATGAAAAAGAAAAAATTATCAACCATCAGTCGCCGCGAGTTTCTCGGCAATTCTTTTAAAACCGCCCTGGGTACTTCCATTGCCCTGGGTTTTCCATCAATTGTTCCTGCCAGTGTGTTTGGAAAAAATGCACCCAGCAACCGGATCAATATCGGCGCTATTGGGGTGGGTCGCATTTCACGTATTCATGATCTGCCGGGCACCTGGCGTCATGATGCTGCACAGGTAGTAGCTGTTTGTGATCTCGATACAAAAAGAGCAGAGTAAGGCAGGATATTGGTGAATGAATATTATAGCAAACGAGACGGCAAACCATATGATGGAGTGAAAGTGTATCACGACTATCATGACCTGATTCGAAATAAGGATATTGATGCCGTTCTCATCAGTACACCTGATCATACACATGCCATGATTGGCGTAGCAGCGGCAAGAGCAGGGAAGCATATTTATATGCAAAAACCAGCTTCATTAACAATAAGGGAAGGAAGAATAATAAGTGATGTGGTACAAGAAAGCGGAGTGAAATTTCAGATAGGCAGCCAGCAACGAAGCAGTGAACAATTTCGGTATGCGGCAGAGTTGGTTCGTAACGGAAGAATAGGAGATCTGAAAACGGTTTATGTTGGCTTGCCCGGCGATCCTCCCGGCGGAGATAAAAAAGAAATGCCGGTTCCTAAAAATTTAAATTATGATATGTGGCTGGCCTCTACACCGAATGTTTATTATACGGAAGAAAGAGTGCATCCGCAGCAGGGATATGGCCGCCCGGGCTGGCTTCGTTGCGAACAGTTTGGCGCCGGCATGATAACAGGATGGGGTGCACATCATATTGATTCGGCACACTGGGGTATGGGTATGGAACGCAGCGGCCCGGTTGAGATCTGGAGTAAAAACGCGGAGTTTGCAACCAACGGCCTTTGGGATGTTCATGGTGTATTTACAACTGAAGCTTTGTATGCCAATGGTGTAAAAATGATCGTGAGTAATGAATTGCCCAATGGAGTAAAGTTTGAAGGAACCAAAGGATGGATATTTGTTTCAAGAGGCGATTACCAGGTTACCTCAAGTGATCCCGGTGCCAAAGCGGAGCAGGCAAAAAAACTGGATGCCAGCGATCCCAATATGCTGACCTCTGTTATTGGTCCTAATGAATTTCATTTTGAAATAAGCAAAGAACATCATGGCAACTGGCTGGAGGCAATAAGGGATAATAAAAATCCGATCGCCCCGGTTGAGGAAGCACATCGTGCCTGTTCTGCTTGTTTACTGCATCATATTGCCATGAAGCTGCAAAGAAAAATTTATTGGAACCCGGAAACGGAACAATTTAAAAATGATGATGAAGCTAATAAAATGCTGAGCCGGCCGCAACGTAAAAAATATGAAACGGCTTAAGCAAAGAAGAGCCAGGTTTGCCTTTCCATAATGGATCAATCATTTTAAAACACAAGATGAAAAATATTTTTGCATTGTTATTTTTATTTCCTGTTGCTGCCATGGCCCAAGGTGACTCTGTTCTCTCCGGTGTTTACAAATGGGCGGAGCCAACACCGGATCATAGAAAAATATCCTCTGTAATTTTAATTGAAGGAAAAGTGCACGACTTTGAATGGCTGCAATTAACAGCCAACAGAGTTCCCGCATCCAATAAGAAAACAGAATGGTCGGTTCCTTCAAATGAAGAACAACTGGTAATTATTAAATCCGGTAATATTCAGGTAGAACTCAGAGATTCTTCTTTTTCCCTTTCACCAAACAGTGTTGCTATTTTGATGCCGGGCGAAAAGTTTTCATGGACTACCAGGGAACCCTGTACTTTTTACGTAATGAAATACAGGAGCAAATCCCCGGTTGATACAGAGCGATTTAAAAAAGAAGGCGGTTCATTTGTTACGTTGTGGGAACGTTTACCCTTTATTCCAATTTCAAACGGCGGCGGGCGAAGAGATTTTTTTAACCGCCCAACAGCCATGCAAAAGCGGATTGAAATGCATGTAACCACCTTGAAGGAAGGAATAAAAAGTCATGAACCACATACACACAAAGCCGAAGAATTGGTATTGATGATTGAAGGAAATACGGAAATGCAAATAGGTGATCAATTTTATAAAGGTAAGGCTGGCGATGTGTATTACCTGGGAAGTGATGTATTGCATGCGATAAGAAATGAAGGCACAAAACCATGTATGTATTTCGCTTTCCAGATCGAATAGATAATGGATTTCCTGGGTATAAAAAAATTGAAAGACATTTTAAAATTTAAGAATGAAACTAATTTGTCAATTCCTGTTACTATGCACTTTCTTTCTTGGTCTTTTTTTCAATACAGCAAATGCGCAAAACAAGCTTGGGTTATTTGATGAACACGGAGACGTAGGAGATCCTCTTATAAAGGGTGATGCAGTATATAATGAAAAGGATCAAACCTATTGGATGTCCGGAGCCGGAAAAAATATCTGGGGCACGGCCGATCAGTTTCAGTTTATCTGGAAAAAGATAAAAGGTGATTTTATTGTCAAAGCAACGGTAAGATTTATCGGTAAGGGTGTTGCCGGTCACAGAAAACTGGGTGTGATGGCAAGAGATAAATTGACAACAGATTCCCGTTACATTGACGGATCCTTTCACGGAGGCCTTCCTTTGCTTACTTCATTGCAATACCGGCGATCAGATGGAGATACAACAGGGCAACTCATCATTTCTTCCATTCATCCGACCGAAATAGAATTTGAACGAAGCGGAAATGTCTTTACGTTTTCTGCTGCTACGTTTGGCGAAAATTATAAATCCGTAAGTAAAGAAATGGAGATAAATGGAGAAACCTTTGTCGGGCTCTATTTGTGTTCACATATCGACACGGTGTTGGAAAAGGCGGTGTTTAGTAATGTGCGGATCATTATTCCACCGGCAAAAAACTATATACCCTACACGGATTACATCGGAAGCCACCTGGAGGTTATGGATATAGCAACCGGCCTGCGAAAAATTATATACAGTGCTCCAAATTCATTACAGGCACCAAACTGGACACCAGACAATAAAAATCTATTGTACAGTTCCGATGGTCTCTTGTATAAATATGATTTAAAAACAGGAGCCATTGCCAAAATCAATACGGGTGAGATCAATGACCTTAACAATGATCATGTGCTGTCATTTGATGGAAAGATGCTCGGTATCAGTAATCATTTGGGAAGTAAATCCACCATCTATATATTACCTGTTACCGGTTCAGATAAACCATTACAGATAACTGCCGATAGCCTGGCCCCTTCTTACCTGCATGGATGGAGCCCTGATAAAAAAAGATTGATCTTTACCGGTCAGCGAAAAAAACAATGGGATATATGGGCCATTGATATTGCCTCCCGGAAAGAAACCAACCTTACCAATACAACCACACTGGACGACGGAGCGGAATATACACCTGACGGAAAATGGATTTATTTCAATTCTGTCAGAACAGGCACGATGAAAATCTGGCGAATGAAACCTGATGGAACCAAACAGGAGCAGGTGACCTTTGATGAATACAATGATTGGTTTCCGCATATATCCCCCGACGGAAAATGGATCGTATACATTTCTTTTCCAAAAGATATCGATCCCACATCGCATCCGTTTTATAAGAAAGTTTATATCAGGTTGATGCCATCAGCGGGTGGCGTTCCAAAAAATATTGCTTATGTATACGGAGGGCAGGGTACCATCAATGTGCCTTCCTGGTCCCCGGATAGTAAAAAGATAGCCTTTATCAGCAACACCCAATTGAAGTAAAACAGCTATGAAAAAAATAAAAATAGTAATCCTTATTTTATTTGTATTAGCTGGCTTGCAGGAAGTATACAGTCAGATAACCTTGCCTCAGATTATAAGAGATAGCATGGTATTGCAAAGAGATGCAGGTATAAAAATTTGGGGTTGGGCATCAAAGGGAGAAAAAATAAATGTAAAATTTAACAATAAAAACTATAAGGCAATAACCGGTGCTGATGGCAAATGGGCTGTATTGTTTACGCCAATGAAAGCAGGCGGTCCCTATACCATGAATATAACAGGGAAGAATAAAATATTCCTCAGGAATATTTTAATTGGCGATGTCTGGTTCTGTTCCGGGCAAAGCAACATGGTGCATCAAATGGCGCTGCATAATATTACTTATGCAAAGGAAATTGAGGAAGCTGACAATCCAAACATCCGTCATTTCTGGATCCCGACGATGACTGATCTTACCGGACCCCGGGACAATTTACCAACCGGGTTTTGGAAATCTGCCAACCCGGAAGATGTCAAACAGTTTTCGGCAGTGGCTTATTTCTTTGCATTAAACATTTATGAAAAATACAAAGTACCCATCGGCCTCATCAATGCGAGTGTGGGTGGTACGCCCATAGAAGCATGGACAAGCGAAGAAGGCCTGAAGGACTTTCAAACCATGCGGACCACTATTCAAAAAAATAAGGACACAGGTTATGTTAATGAAATCAATCGCAAGGCGTTTGCTTTCGTTGCAGCCAACAAACCTAAAGCTGAAACAGATAAAGGTTTGCTGGGAGAAATAAAATGGTTTGACCCATCCTTTGAACCAAAAGAATGGCGCACTATAAATATTCCCGGTTATTGGGAAGACCAGGGTATTAAAGATCTGAATGGTGTTGTGTGGTACAGAAGAGAAATTGAAATACCCCCATCCATGGCAGGCAAAGCAGCAAAGGTTTTCCTGGGACGAATTGT
>JBPPMM010000102.1:0-14745 GCA_051306075.1 Chitinophagaceae bacterium | reverse complement strand
TTGAAAAAGATCCATGTGCCGAACGATAGGCAACAATTGGATTGGCAAGATTATACCGGATATAGGGGTGAGTTTTTAATTCTTCTACGTTTGCTGAATTAATGTTGATCTTTTTTATTGTTTGATTTTGTATTGTAAGATATTGTTTGATCTTTTGAAAGGTGGAATCTGGTAACCCAAATGTTTCACCGACCTGATCCACGGAATAAAACCCGCCCAATTTATCTCTGAAATTTATGATCCTTGCTGCCAGTTTGCTTCCTATACCGTATAACTCAATAAAATCTGAAGTATCGGCTGTATTAATGTCAATAAATTTTTTACCGCTGGTCTTCCTGAGATATTTTGTTTGCTCAGCTTCATTTTTATTGATAATAATACCGTCGCCGGTCTTTTTAAAATCACCACTGATTTTTACAAAAGGAACCAATCTTTCAAATTCATTTTTTCTTAAACCATATATACGCTGTAGGTCAGAAGGAGTTTTGAACCGGCCACCCTTGCTTAAATAATTTTGTATAACCCGGATAGTTTTATCCCGCACTCCAAGTTGTTGCCACTCTTTTTTTGAAATAGTATTTGGGTCAAAATAAAATAACCTTTCTGTTTGCTGGTCATCGTAATTATTATTTTCTGATCGGTCATATTGTAAAGCAGCTAAGTCTATATCATTTTCTTCAGAAGCAGGCTGGCCATTACTTATTTCTTTATGTTCCAATTTTTGCATGGCACCCATCCAGGTGGTATCTATTGTAGTTTGTTCTGAGTTATTTTGATTTAGAAAATAGGAGGGTAAAAAAATGACAATTAAAGAAATGATTAAAACGGTAATAATGCCAATTCGTTCCTTATAGGAAAAGGTCAGATAGTCTTTAACTATATCTTTCCAACTCATGATTTTATTTTATTGTAAGTTATTGCCCAAAAGGGAACTAGAGCGGTCTTTTGTGATTTTTTTGGCGGGGTTTTTGTCGGCATTTTTTTCTTGGCAGAGAACTTTAAATCCCTACCTTTGCAGTCCTTTATTTTGGCCAAAAATATTTTGACGTTCCAGATCATATTTAACGAATTGAATTTCATTGGTTTTTGTTCGATGAGAACATTAGCCTGTGAGTGATTTGTACGTCCTGAATTTCTTTAAAACCGGTTTTTCGCATATGTCTTCAACAAAATTGAATCAAAGGGTAGACTTCGGCAAGATTAAGCATCTGGCAGAGACCCCCGACCTTCTTGAAGTGCAAATTCAGTCATTCAAAGAATTTTTCCAGTTAGAAACTACTCCCGACAAACGAAATATTGAAGGTTTGTTCAGAGTGTTCAAAGACAATTTCCCGATCACAGATACGCGGAACATCTTTGTACTGGAATTCCTGGACTATTTTATTGATCCGCCCCGCTACACTATAGATGAGTGTATGGAACGCGGATTAACTTACGCTGTGCCTCTGAAAGCAAAACTTCGTTTAAGTTGTAATGATGAGGAGCACGTTGACTTCCAGACGATTGTTCAGGATGTTTTCCTCGGCAACATACCTTACATGACACCTCGCGGCACATTTGTTATAAATGGTGCTGAACGTGTTGTTGTATCTCAGTTGCACCGTTCCCCTGGTGTATTTTTTGGTCAATCTGTTCACCCGAACGGAACCAAAATATATTCAGCAAGAGTTATTCCTTTTAAGGGAGCCTGGATGGAATTTGCTACGGATATTAATAATGTAATGTATGCATACATTGATCGCAAGAAAAAATTCCCCGTAACTACTCTTTTACGTTCTATAGGTTATGAAACAGACAAAGATATTCTTGAGCTGTTTGGAATGGCGGATGAGGTAAAAACTGATAAAAAGACATTATCAAAATATATCGGCAAACGTCTGGCTGCCCGTGTACTTAGAACCTGGGTTGAAGATTTCGTGGATGAAGATACCGGTGAAGTGGTATCTATTGAAAGAAACGAAATTGTCATGGAACGTGATACCGTTTTGGATGAAGAAGCCATTGATACCATTTCAGAAATGGATCTTAAAGGAATATTTATTCAAAGGGAAGATGTTGGTGGTGATTATGCGATAATCTACAATACGCTGAATAAAGACACTTCCAACAGCGAATTGGAAGCTGTTCAGTTCATCTATCGTCAGTTACGCGGAGCTGATGCTCCGGATAATGAAACGGCCCGTGGTATTATTGATAAATTGTTTTTTAGTGATAAGCGATATGATCTGGGCGAAGTAGGTCGTTATAAGATCAACCGAAAGTTAAATCTTGAAGCTCCGCTTGTACAAAAAACATTAACAAAAGTTGACATCATATTGATCATTAAATATCTTGTTCGCCTTACAAATGGTAAAGCGGAAATTGATGATATTGATCACTTGAGCAATCGTCGTGTACGAACAGTGGGTGAGCAGTTGTATGCGCAGTTTGGTGTGGGGCTTGCCCGTATGGCAAGAACGATCCGTGAAAGAATGAACGTCCGTGACAATGAGGTATTCACCCCGGTGGATCTTATCAATGCCAGAACACTATCTTCTGTTATCAATTCTTTCTTTGGAACGTCTCAGCTTTCCCAGTTTCTGGATCAGACCAATCCATTATCTGAGATAACTCATAAACGTCGAATCTCCGCACTTGGGCCAGGTGGTTTAAGTCGCGAAAGAGCTGGTTTCGAGGTTCGTGACGTTCACTATTCCCACTATGGCCGCCTATGTACTATAGAAACGCCGGAAGGACCAAATATTGGATTGATCTCAACATTGTGTGTTCATGCCAAGATCAACGACATGGGTTTCATCGAAACTCCGTATCGCAAGGTGAATGAAGGAAAAGTGAACATGAAGGAGTTGCAATTCCTGAGTGCAGAAGAAGAGGATCTTGCAAGAATTGCACAGGCTAATACTGCGCTGGATGATAAGGGCCATTTTGTAGAAGAAAAAATTGTAAGCCGTGAAACGGGTGACTTTCCGATTTTAGACAGGAATGATGTAGAATTTATGGATGTGGCACCCAACCAGATTGTAGGATTAAGTGCTTCATTGATTCCTTTCCTTGAGCATGATGATGCCAACAGGGCTTTGATGGGATCAAATATGCAACGTCAGGCAGTTCCACTTATTCGTGCTGATGTACCCATTGTGGGTACGGGACTGGAAGCGAAAGCCGCCCGTGACGCCAGGATACAGATTCATGCAGAGGGAAATGGTATCGTAGAATTTGTAGATGCAAACGAAATTCATGTTCGTTATGTGAGAGATGAAGAAGAAAAATTGGTAAGTTTTGAAGAAGACCTGAGAGTTTATAAACTGACAAAATTCATTAAAACCAACCAGGAAACTTGTATCAACCTGAATCCTGCCGTTAAGAAAGGACAGAAAGTAAAGAAAGGCGATTTTCTTACCGAAGGATATGCCACGCAAAATGGCGAACTGGCATTGGGAAAAAATCTGAAAGTGGCGTTCATGCCATGGAAGGGTTACAATTTCGAGGATGCTATCGTTATCAGCGAGAGAGTAGTTCGTGAAGACATGTTTACCTCTGTTCATATTTCCGAATATGAATTAGAAGTACGTGATACAAAATTGGGTGAGGAAGAATTGACGCCGGATATTCCAAATGTATCTGAAGAAGCAACCAAAGACCTTGATGAAAATGGAATCATTCGTGTAGGTGCAACCATCAGTGAAGGAGATATTCTCATCGGAAAGATTACACCGAAGGGTGAAAGTGATCCAACACCTGAGGAAAAATTATTGCGGGCCATCTTTGGTGACAAGGCAGGTGATGCAAAAGATGCCTCCCTGAAAGCACCAAATGGAGTTGAAGGTGTTGTTATCGGCAAAAAATTGTTCCAGCGGGCTAAGAAAGATAAGAATGCTAAAGTAAGAGAAAGGGCAGCGATTGATAAACTGGAAAGAATACATGAGAAGAATGAGTCGGATGTAATGGAGGTTTTGTTGCAAAAACTTACCACCTTATTAAAGGATCATACTTCAGCCGGTGTAAGCAACAACTTTGGAGAAATTCAGATTGGTAAAGGGGCTAAGTTTACTTCTAAAAACCTGGCTGGTCTTGATTACGCAAATATTAATCCCCTTGGTTGGACAGCGGATAAAAAAGTAGATGACCAAATCAATATCTTATTGCACAATTACAACATCAAGTACAATGAAGAATTGGGTCGATATAAAAGGGAGAAATTTAATATATCGATAGGTGATGAATTACCGGCAGGTGTATTAAAACTTGCTAAAGTTTATCTGGCCGTCAAGCGTAAACTTAAGGTAGGTGATAAAATGGCCGGTCGTCATGGTAACAAAGGTATAGTTGCAAAAATAGTAAGGGCAGAAGACATGCCTTTCCTTGAAGACGGAACCCCTGTTGACGTAGTATTGAATCCTTTGGGTGTACCTAGTCGTATGAACCTTGGACAAATTTATGAAACGGTATTAGGCTGGGCAGGTGAAAAATTGGGAATGAAATTTTCTACTCCGATTTTTGACGGAGCAACAACAGAGGAGATAGCAGGTTATGTAGAACAGGCAGGACTTCCCAAATTTGGTCATACCTACTTGTATGATGGAGAGACAGGAGATCGTTTCCACCAGAAAGCTACCGTGGGAATCATATATATCATTAAACTGCACCACATGGTGGATGATAAGATGCATGCCCGCTCTATCGGACCATATAGTCTTATTACGCAACAGCCTTTGGGTGGTAAAGCACAGTTTGGTGGACAGCGTTTTGGTGAAATGGAAGTGTGGGCACTTGAAGCATATGGTGCTTCAAACATTCTGCAGGAACTTTTAACGCTTAAATCAGATGACATCATTGGTCGTGCAAAAACTTATGAGGCCATTGTAAAAGGTGATAATATTCCAAGACCGGGTGTTCCCGAATCATTCAATGTATTGGTGCATGAATTGAGAGGATTAGGACTTGATCTTAAATTCGAATAAGCTCAGTTTTGTTCCGAACGTTGAAGAGTGCGACGCAACGAAAGATGATAGGGTGATGTCGCTTGTATCAAAAAACTTATAACAAGAAATCAGAAATAAAATATGGCATTCAAAAAAGAAAATCGGCCCCGACCCACATTTTCAAAGATCACAATCGGCCTTGCTTCCCCGGATACAATCCTTGAAAGAAGCTATGGTGAAGTGTTGAAGCCTGAAACTATTAACTATCGTACTTACAAACCTGAAAGAGATGGTTTGTTTTGCGAAAGAATTTTTGGCCCGGTAAAGGATTATGAATGTGCTTGTGGAAAATACAAACGTATCCGTTATAAAGGGATTGTATGTGACCGTTGCGGCGTAGAAGTGACAGAGAAAAAAGTTCGTCGTGAAAGAATGGGTCATATTAAACTTGTGGTACCTGTTGTTCATATCTGGTATTTTAAATCATTGCCCAATAAAATTGGTTACCTGTTAGGCGTAAGTTCCAAGAAATTGGAGACTATCGTTTATTATGAAAGATTTGTGGTTATTCAATCAGGTATCCGTGCAGATAAAGGACAAAATGTTGGTGATCTGCTGACAGAAGAAGAATACCTGGATATCCTGGATACTTTACCTAAGGATAACCAGTATTTGCCTGATGATGATCCCAATAAGTTTATTGCAAAAATGGGAGCAGAAGCGGTACATGATATGTTACAACGTATCGACCTGGATCAGCTTTCGTTTGACCTTCGTAATGCGGCTGCTACTGAAACATCGCAACAAAGAAAGGCTGATGCCTTAAAGAGATTAAGTGTAGTGGAAGCTTTCCGTGATGCTAATACAAGAATTACTAACCGTCCTGAATGGATGGTAATGCAATACATTCCTGTTATACCACCTGAACTGCGTCCATTAGTGCCGTTGGATGGTGGCCGTTTTGCTTCATCTGATCTGAATGATCTTTATCGCCGGGTTATTATTCGTAATAATCGTTTGAAAAGATTATTGGAGATCAAAGCTCCTGAAGTAATCCTGCGTAATGAAAAACGTATGTTACAGGAAGCTATTGACAGCTTATTTGACAACAGCCGGAAATCGAATGCTGTAAAAGCAGAGGGTGGACGTGCATTGAAATCCTTATCAGATGTATTGAAAGGTAAGCAAGGTCGTTTCCGTCAAAACCTGTTGGGTAAGCGTGTTGACTACTCCGGTCGTTCTGTAATCGTTGTAGGACCAGAATTAAAATTGCATGAGTGCGGTTTGCCAAAAGATATGGCGGCTGAATTATTTAAGCCATTTATTATTCGTAAGCTAATTGAAAGAGGTATTGTAAAAACAGTTAAGTCTGCGAGAAAATTAGTTGATAAAAAAGAAGCCATCGTTTGGGATATTCTTGAAAATATTTTGAAGGGTCACCCCATCATGCTTAACCGTGCCCCGACACTTCACCGGTTATCAATCCAGGCGTTCCAGCCCAAGTTGATTGAAGGTAAAGCCATTCAATTGCATCCGTTGGTTACAACTGCGTTTAACGCCGACTTTGATGGTGACCAGATGGCTGTTCACGTGCCTTTGAGCAATGCCGCTATCCTGGAAGCTCAGTTATTGATGCTTGCGTCACATAACATATTAAATCCGCAGAATGGTACACCTATCACTCTTCCTTCTCAGGACATGGTACTGGGACTGTATTATATTTCAAAGGGTAAAAAGTCAACAGCAACTGAAAAAGTGAGAGGAGAAGGCAAAGCTTTCTATTCCAATGAAGAAGTTATCATTGCTTACAATGAAGGGGTGGTTGATTTACATGCATGGATAAAAGTAAAAGCTAATATCCGTAATGCAGATGGTTTGTTAGAGCATAAGTTGTTTGAGACTACGGTTGGCCGTGTGATCTTTAATCAGCATGTTCCTGCCGAAGTTGGTTTTGTAAATGCGCTGCTCACCAAGAAAAATCTTAGGGACATCATTGGTGACATCATTGAAACAACTAATGTTCCAAAAACAGCGAAATTCCTTGATGATATCAAGCAACTTGGTTTCCGCACTGCCTTCCAGGGTGGCTTGTCATTTAGTATTAATGACCTGATCATTCCGGATATTAAGGAAGAATTGCTTCAAAATGCTAAAGGTGAAGTAGGCGAAGTGTGGGACAACTATAACATGGGGCTTATTACCAATAATGAAAGATATAACCAGACTGTAGACATCTGGAGCCGTGTGGATACAAGGATAACAGAAACATTGATACGTGAACTGGCAAATGATAAACAAGGATTCAATTCCGTTTATATGATGCTGGATTCCGGAGCCCGTGGTTCCAAGCAACAGATCAAGCAGCTTGCGGGTATCAGGGGATTGATGGCCAAACCAAGAAAATCCGGATCAAGCGGTTCTGAGATTATTGAAAATCCAATTCTTTCCAACTTCAAAGGCGGATTGAATGTATTGGATTATTTTATCTCTACTCACGGTGCTCGTAAAGGTTTGGCCGATACCGCTCTTAAAACAGCGGATGCCGGTTATCTTACCCGTCGTTTGGTTGACGTAGCCCAGGATGTTGTAATTACAGAAGAAGATTGCGGTACACTTCGTGGTATTGCCACTTCAGCCTTGAAAGATAATGAAGATGTTATTGAGCCGTTGGCTGACAGGATAGCCGGTCGTATTTCATTACATGATGTTTATGATCTTCAGAATGAAATACTGATTGTAGCAGCTGGTGATGAAATAACACCGGGCATTGCAAAAAGAATTGAAGATGCAGGCATTGATACGGTAGAGATTCGCTCTGTTCTTACCTGTGAAAGTAAACGCGGATGTTGTGTAAGATGTTATGGAAAAAATCTTGCATCAGGTGTAAGAGCTCAGCGCGGAGATGCTGTTGGTATCATTGCTGCACAGTCTATCGGTGAACCGGGTACACAGTTAACACTTCGTACATTCCACGTGGGTGGTGTGGCCGGATCTGCTTCTGTTGAATCTACTTTATTAGCCAAGTTTGACGGTACTATCCAGTTTGACGGATTACGCTCTGTTATGACGGAAAATCTGGAAGGTGAAAAAGTGCAGATTGTTATTGGTCGTACGGGTGAAGTCCGTATCATAGATGCTAAAAATGATCGCCTGATGATCACCAATAACATTCCTTATGGTGCTACCATGAATGTGAAGGATGGACAGAAAGTAAGCAAAGGTGATATACTCTGCACGTGGGATCCATATAACAATGTTATCATGGCTGAGATCAATGGTACATTGAAATTTGAGAATGTAATTGAAGGGGTTACTTACCGCGAAGAATCTGATGAACAAACCGGGCACAGGGAAAAAGTGGTAATAGAAACCCGCGATAAGACAAAGATCCCATCCATTATATTGGAAGGAAAAGAAATAAAATCATACAATTTACCAACAGGTAGCCATATCATTCCTTCAGAAGGTAGTGAAGTAAGAGCAGGCCAGGTAATTGTGAAAATACCCCGTGTATTAGGAAAATTAAGAGATATTACCGGTGGTCTTCCACGTGTTACAGAATTGTTTGAGGCAAGAAACCCAAGTAACCCTTCGGTTGTTTCAGAAATAGATGGTGTGGTAAGTATGGGAGCTATCAAGCGTGGTAACCGTGAGATCATTATAGAAGCAAAAGACGGCGTGCAAAAGAAATATTTGGTACCATTAACCCGCCAGATCCTGGCACAGGACGGTGACTTTGTAAAAGCCGGTATTGCATTGAGCGACGGACAAACATCTCCACAGGATATCTTATCAATTCAGGGCCCGTTTGCAGTTCAGCAATACGTGGTTAATGAAATTCAGGAAGTATATCGTTTGCAGGGTGTGAAGATTAATGACAAGCACATTGAAGTTATCGTTCGCCAGATGATGCGTAAGGTGAGCATTGTTGATCCGGGTGATACAAGATTCCTGGAAGATGACTCTGCTGATAAATTCGAGTTCGTAGAAGAGAATGATTATATTTTTGATAAAAAAGTTGTAACGGATATTGGTGATTCCGGCAAGCTTCGGGCAGGACAGATTGTAAGCCTTCGGGAAGTGAGAGAAGAAAATTCTGTTCTCCGCAGAAATGACAAGAAACTTGTGGAGTTCCGTGATGCCCAACCAGCAACCTCTTCGCCCACATTGTTAGGAATAACAAAAGCATCCCTGGGAGTACAAAGCTGGATATCCGCTGCCTCCTTCCAGGAGACAACTAAAGTGTTATCTTCTGCAGCCATTCATGGAAAAACAGATGATATGCTTGGATTGAAAGAGAATGTGATCACCGGTCATCCGATCCCTGCCGGTACAGGTTTGCGTGAATTTGAAAACATGATTGTAGGAAGCAAGGAAGAATATGAATTGCTGCAAACTACCAGGGAAGCTATGACATTTGATGAAGAGGAATAATTATTTTCAAAAAAGCTAGTGATACGCGGAGCAGGACTATTTCCTGCTCCTTTTTTTTGTCCTGGTTGTTGAAGATTAATTCAACCCGTTGTATAATAAGCCGGATATATTCAAAGGCTGTTAAGTGTATCATAAAGTAAACTGAATCCTTATCTTTGCCCGCTTATTAACCAGTAATTTGCAACTTATCAGGTTTGAATATTATTATCATTCGGAGCATGATATAGAGGTCTGACATGTCCGAAGCAGATTAAATTTCATAAGAAAAGGATTGGTCAACATCAGGATTTCGTCAGACCTGAATTCAAAAAAATTAATAAATGAAAAATGGATTGGTGATCTGGAATGTATTATTGACAATCATTGCCGGGTATTTACTTTTTGCTCAACTCAATAAAAAGGAGAATAATTCAAAAGGAAGTAAACGTTCAGTCACAGATTCACTTTCCGCTACTTCCCCTTTCCGCATTGCCTATTTTGAAATGGATTCAGTTCAAAATAATACGTCGTTGGTGAAAGACGTACAGGCTGAGATTGAGAAAAAAGAAAAGGAATTTTCTACCCAGCTTTCGCAATTACAATATAGTTATGAAAGCAAAATTCAGGAATACCAGCAAAAAGAAAAAGCCGGCACCATGACGCAGGCTGACTATGAGAAGGCTCAGACCGATGTAAGGCAATTAGAAAACAGGATAAAAAACAGAAAACAGGAAATGGATCAGCAGTACCAGGAATTTATGATGCGAAGCCAGTTGAACCTGAAAAAAACAATTGAAAATTTTATAGCGGACTATAATAAATCAAAAACCTATTCCTACATTGTTGCCTATGAACAAGGTTTGTTTTATTATAAAGACACTATTTATGATATTACTGAAGATGTTGTAAAAGGATTAAACGAGCTGTATAAAAAGAAGAAAAAGTAGGGTAAAAAATTTATAAAGAAATCTCCTTCCATCATTTTGGAGGGATTTTTTTTGTTCAGACCGGAAGGATGAAAATGAGGTGAATGACTTATCTTGATAAAAAAATAAAAAGGAATGCCAGAACCAACAACTTCGTTTAAACAATCCTTGGGCCTTCGGGATGCTACTATGATAGTGGCAGGATCAATGATCGGTTCGGGGATTTTTATTGTAAGCACCGATATTGTAAGAAACGTGGGAAGTGCCGGATGGCTTATAATTGTTTGGTTGATTACAGGACTAATGACCGTAATGGCTGCAGTTAGTTATGGTGAGTTAAGCGCCATGTATCCCAAAGCAGGCGGTCAATATGTATACCTGAAAGAAGCTTTTAATCCCCTGGCCGGATTTTTATATGGCTGGAGTTCGTTTACCGTTATTCAAACAGCCACGATTGCTGCGGTTGCTGTAGCTTTCAGCCGGTTTACAGCCTACCTTATTCCTGCCGTAGGTGAAAAGAATATTTTGTTTCATTTAGGCAACCTGAATATTTCCGCCGCCCAAGTATTAGCCATTGCGTTGATCATCTTTCTTACCTATACAAACACGAGAGGAATAAAAGAAGGGAAGATCATACAAACAACATTTACGACTGTAAAACTTTTATCCATTTTTGGTTTGATCATACTCGGCTTCCTGCTGGTACAAAATAGTTTTTGGACAGAGAATTGGAAAACAGGTTTGGATGCTGTTCAACTTGAAAAAAATAATGCCGGCTTTGTGACCCACGGCGATTGGTTTCCTATTGGAGGTACTGTTTTAATTGGGGCCATTGCCGCATCAATGGTAGGATCTCTTTTCAGCAGTGATGCCTGGAATAATGTGACTTTTATAGCCGGTGAAATAAAAAACCCAAAAAGAAATATCGGTCTTAGTCTTTTCCTGGGCACACTGATCGTTTCTGCAATTTATATTACTATTAACCTGATGTATCTAAATGTTCTTTCATTGGAACAGATTGCATTTCCTGATGGCGACAGGGTAGCAGTGGCAGCCTCCAAGGCCATCTTTGGATCAGGCGGCGCTATTGTGATAGCCGTAATGATCATGATCTCAACCTTTGGTTGTAATAACGGATTGATACTTGCCGGGGCAAGAGTTTATTATACTATGGCAAAGGATGGATTATTTTTTAAACAGGCAGGAATTCTTAATAAGAATGCAGTGCCACAGTGGGCTTTATGGGCACAGGCAGTTGTGGCTTCTCTACTATGCCTGAGCGGTGGATACAACGACCTGCTGGACATGATAGCTTTTGTAGTCGTATTGTTTTATGTTCTTACCATTATCGGCATTTTTATATTGCGTCATAAACGACCCAATGCGGAAAGACCTTATAAAGCATTTGGATATCCCTTCATGCCTGCCTTGTACATTATTTTAGGTATTACATTCTGTGTATTCCTTGTAATTTTTAAGCCGGCCTATACTTTATGGGGTTTAGGAATTGTGCTGGCGGGCATACCGGTTTATTATATTGCTATTATGCAGAATAAAAGAGCCTGAAAAGCACATAGAATTCTTGTTGTTAATCATTCAAGATTTTTTTATCTATCAGGATATAGAGCCCTACTTGTTTTAACCAGCCTGTTTAAGAAACCGGAATTCCATGCGACACAATTTATTTAATTTCGAATTTCTATTTAGTTAATATCAATTATGTCAAGATATACTTTAGTGTTACATGGAGGTGCCGGTACCATATTAAAAGAAGATATGACACCCGATCTGGAAGCCGCTTACCTAAAGGGCTTGGAAGAAGCAATGAAAGCAGGTTTTGCTATTTTGGAAAGGGGAGGCACTGCCGTACATGCTGTGAAGGAAACTGTGGTTGTATTAGAAAATAATATTTTGTTCAATGCAGGGAGGGGGTCTGTTTTTACAAATAAAGGTGTTCATGAAATGGATGCTGCTATTATGGAAGGTGTAAGCCTGAAAGCCGGGGCCATAGCTGCTGTTCGAAATGTGTGCAATCCAATTGACCTGGCTTTTGAGGTAATGGAACATAGTAATCATGTTTTCCTGAGTGGGGAAGGTGCTAATGATTTTGCTTTACGCCAGGGAGTAAAAATGGAAAATGATAATTACTTTTTCAGCCAGTTTCGATATAACCAATGGAAGGCAATCAGTACTTCAGATCATTATGCCCTGGATCATTCCCAACAAAAGGAAAAAAATGAAATGCAGGATAAAAAGTTTGGAACAGTTGGCGCTGTAGCCTGCGATGACCTGGGTAATATTGCCGCAGCTACCAGTACGGGTGGCATGACCAATAAAAAATACGGACGCATTGGTGACAGCCCGTTGATTGGCGCAGGTACTTATGCCAATAATAAAACCTGCGCTATCAGTTGCACGGGTCATGGTGAACCTTTTATTCGGGGAGTAGTTGCGTACGATGTCAGTTGCCTGATGGAATACCGGGGTCTTAATTTATCTGATGCCATGAATGTAGTGGTAAATGAAAAACTAATTAAATTGGAGGGGGAGGGTGGTATGGTAGGTGTAGATGCGCAAGGCCACGGCGCCACGATTTTTAATAGCGAAGGAATGTACAGGGCCATAAAGAGCAGCGACGGGAAAAATGAAGTATCAATATACCGGTAAATTTTGTGAGATGAGGGGGTCTTCCATTTGTATTTTGCTCCGGCTCACAAACTATAAGAAATATTAACGACCGTCGTCCTGGATTTTTTTATCAATATCAAGTAATAACTTTTTTATTATTTCTTTTTGGTTAGCCGCTTGCAATTGAGTCAGCATATGATATAATTCAATTTGAATCAGCCTGTCATTTTTTCCATAATCCCATATAGGTAATATGGTAGTGCTAAATATTTTTTCAAACGTCAGTTCTTTAATAATGATTCTAACCTGGTCTTTTTTATTTTGCATAGTCCTGGCAGGATAGTGGCAGGCACGGTAAGATAGCAAGTCTATAAGAGCCCGAAGACTGACAACAGCAGTTGCCGGATCATTTATACCGGGACTTAATGCTTTAATGGCTACTTCCATCAATTGTTTAAAACCATAAAAATAATTTTCGTCAATCGATTCATTTGTTAACAGGTGGATGGCCTTTGCTATTTGTTCAGCTACATCTTCAGGTAATTTTTTATCTGACTTTGCAACGGGTTGTCCTTTTAAAACAAATGTACCCTGGGTATGAGGAATATAGATTATGCAATCATATTTATCGCAAAGGTTGATAAGGATTTCTTCATCAAAACCTGCATAGAGGCCGGTTCCAAATGCCGGGACTGAATGTACAGTTTCAATAAAAGCATCTTCTGGCTTTTCCTCTTTTAGCTTGCAATTCTTTTCAAGAGCTGCTTTTGTATCCGTGGAAATTCTTTGGATAATAACATTATATTTTACAGATTGTGTGATATAATGCAGAAAATAGATGAATAGAAAAATGTCGAAGATGGTGATGAAAATCAGCACATAGGTACTTAAAGCAGGAATATAGATACCTGAATTAATATCCCGGATGGTGCTTAACAGGAATAGTGCATATACAATAGTACCTATATAGACTCCTAATGTTATTTGCTGAAAACGGTTGCCAATGAGCTTATCCAAAACCCGGTTGCTTAATTGAGAGGCTGCCTGGTTTAATACAATCATCACCATAGAGAAACTAAAAACAGTAAGTGAAATGACCCCGGCTGCAATAGCTGAAATGATACTTCGGGCAGTAGAGGCATCCTTTAAGTGAAGCCATTTTAGCTGTGATTTGATTTGTTTACCCAGGTCTGAAAAGTCAAATGCGATCATCATTGAAGAAAATGCAAGAAAAAGAAAGCCAATAAATGCGGGATAAAAAGCGATGCTATTCACCAATTTTTGAAACCGTAATTTTATCCAGAGCCTGATATTATTCCACATGTTTTGGAGTTTAATAGTTTTGCCGGTGCCCTTTTTATTTTGATGCTATACGGCCTACATTATAAAAAAAATGACGATCACTCATTTCAATCCTGAATACTCCTTTCATAAGAACAAGTATAAGGATTTTTGTAAGATAAGGATGCTGTGATTTGTTGACCAAACGAATTTATTATTGTGAGTCAGGTATTATTCTAAATTTACACTCATTCCTTTTATTTTGCGATGCGTTCGATTGTATATGAGTTTGATAGCTGATATTTATTGCAGGCCCGGCTTCTTTAGAAAGATTCCCCAAAACAGTTTCGTCTGCGGATTGAGTATTTATTTTCTGGCGGGCTGCTTCCCGGTATATATCGTTACAAAACATGTGCCCGGACCCAGGAACAAAAGTTCAACTCCATTTATTGATGAACCCAGACCCGATGGTTTGGATGGACTGATAATTTCTTTTTGGTTTCCATCCGTTTCCACCACAATATCATTTTGGTGGAAACGGTTTTTAATCCTGGCTATTACCTTCATAAAAGTTC
>JBPPMM010000066.1:0-6181 GCA_051306075.1 Chitinophagaceae bacterium | reverse complement strand
TTTCTCCCACCATGGGCAGTTTTTAAAATACGGGGAAATGTCCGAAGCTGCTGCTGAAATGGGGTTCGCTGGTGTGGACCTATCAGTGCGACCCAACGGCCATGTTTTACCCGAGCGGGTGGAAGACGATTTGCCCCGTGCTGTTGAAGCGATGCGCAAGATGGGCCTGGCTCCTTTAATGATGGTAACAGCGATCCAGGATGCAGCAAATCTTACTGATCGGAAAATTTTAGAAGTTGCTGCCAAACTGGGAATACAATTTTACCGCATGAACTGGTATAAGTATCCTGATGACAAATCCATTCCGGAGTCTATGCTGGATTTCCAACAGAAAGTAAAGGACCTGAGCCTGCTGAATAAAAAACTGGGATTAACGGGATGTTATCAAAATCATTCCGGGACTTCATTGGGGTCTTCGATATGGGAATTGTGGGAATTGCTGAAAAGTTCCGAACAACAGTATATGGGAGTTCAATATGATATCCGGCATGCAGTTGTTGAAGGTGGCTTGTCCTGGAAAAATGGATTGCGCCTGATACAATCTCAAATCAAGACATTGGCAATTAAGGACTTTAAATGGGAGAACAAAAATGGCGCATGGATAGTGCAGGATACTCCCATAGGAGAAGGCATGGTGGATTTTAAAAGCTATTTTAAATTATTGAAACAATACCAGTTCCAGGTCCCAATTTCTCTTCACCTGGAATATCCGCTGGGAGGAGCTGAACATGGCGCTACCAAACTAACCTGTGATAAAAAACTTGTTTTTCAAGCCATGAAAAAGGATTTACAAAAGGTTCAGGAGCTGTGGCAACAGGCATAATGATGAGATAATATTAATAAAAAATAATTCGGCAACCGATGAACAAATCTGTACTATTTTTTTCCTTCTTCCTGTTGTTAGCATTCTCATTTCACAGCAGCGGCCAGAATACAGGCGATGTTTCCATTATTGATTCAAGGCATTACAGCAATGTGTTTGGAGAGATGAGGCAGTACCGGATTTTTTTACCTCCACGCTATTTTGAAAACCCCAAAAAAAAATATGCAGTAATTTATTTTTTGCATGGTTGGTCGCAACGTTCTTTCGGAAGCAGTGACCATTATGCAGATTTTGATAAAGGCGATGAAAACAAGGGCGACAATATTGCAAATTTTGTTTCCAAAAATGATGTTATTGTAGTTAAGTCAGACGGGTATAACAGAAGCCCTGATGAAAAATATTATGTGCGGCCTTACAATATCGGACCGGTAGAAACTTACCGGCAGTTTCCAATTTATTATCCTGAACTCATTGGATATATAGATAGCCGCTATAATACAATTGCTGACAGAGAACACAGGGCCATTTCCGGTCTTTCTATGGGAGGATTTATGACATGGTGGATCGGTGGAAAGTATCCTCAATTATTTTCAGCAGCAGGAAATTTTTGCGGCTCCGCTGAATTCGAAGTGGGTCCTAAAGATTTCCCGGTTGAATATCGCCACATCGTGATGCATAAGAATTATGGCGGCATGAAATTACGCCTCAATTATGGCGACAAAGATTTTATTCGCAGTTACCATGAAGACTTAAACAGGATCTGGCCCCGGATCATGGATAACTACGAATACAAAATATATGATGCCGAACATTCTACCAGTGGAATGGGTGAAATGTTTGAATTTTTTTTAACAACTTTTAAGAATCCTCCGGCGAAACCCTTGAAATGGGATCATATTGATGTTTATCCGGAATTTACAGTTTGGGATTATACAGTCAGTTCCGATCGAAATGTTCCGGGATTTACAATCCTTGAAAATGTTGATAAACGGGGATTCAGATGTTCCGTCAGGGAATTTCTTCCTGATGGGGAATTAATGCCGTTTGTCAATTTATCCATCACAACATCCCCGGTATATGAAAAAAATCAACCCTACTTTATTAATGATATAGACACCCGTACATCAAAAACGTTACAGAAAATAATTCAGAGTGATAACTCAGGCCGATTGAAGATCCCGATAAATGGTAGTTCTCATGAAATTGGTATCAATAAAAAAACGGACCTGCCCAATATTTGTAGTGCTGCAGTAGAGATTGAGAATAGAAGCTGGGCAACTCATGGGAAAGATGTTTCCGTATTAATAAAATTATTGAACAAGGGATTCGCCGTAGGGAAAAACATAAAAGCAAAATTATCTGCAGTAAAAAGCACCGCGAATATTATAGAAAATGAATCCGGGTTTGGCCATATCGGGTTAAATGAAATAAATACTGGTCAAATACCATTTAAATTCAGGGTGGAATCAGATACCATTGAAGTTGAAAAATTCAAATTAACCATCCGTGATGAAAACAAAAATGAATGGATCGAATTTTTTGAAATACCAATAAAAAAAGACCTGCCCGAAATTAAAAATTTTGAAATAGCAGATGGAAAAATATTTACAGTGGCCAAAGCGGGGATTGATATGGAAACCATTTTATTGGGTACTGGCAATGGCGATGGAGTAGCCAATCCCGGTGAATCAATAGTAATACTTGTAAAGGACCGCGATAAATTCTGGCGTACCCATTTATCTTTTTCAGATAAATATTTAAATCCTTTTGGGGTAAATGCCAGGATGCCGGATAACTGGACTCCTTATGATCATGTGGGTGCATCGGCCAAATACTCTATTCCTTTAATATCTTCAGCTTGTCCTGAAAATCATTCTATTGAATTATTTGCAGAATACTGGCTCCCTGAATATCCTTATCATATCATAAAACAAGGGGTAATTAAAACAGATGTAAAAGGAAAGGATAAGACGGCTCCGAAAATAAAGTGGATAGAAATTCCTGGTGATAATATTATCCAGGTCAGTTTATATGATGGTTCAAAAATTCAATCGGTGAAAGCTACGCTCATTTCTAAGGATGATCCGGCAAAAACAATTGAAGTTGAATTAAAAGAAGAGGGAGATAATGTATTCAGTAAAAAAATTCCCGGGCAGACATTTGGGTTTTATAGAGTGATAATAGAAGCGATGGATTCTTTTGGGAATAAATTAATTGAAGATGCTTCTGAAGAATTTCTTTTACACTGACAATTAATTAATCAAATGATTGCGGGAATAAATGCAAATCCAAATAACAAGCCATTGAGATCATTTTAATTAACCTGATTTATCAAAACAAATATGATTAAACTTCTTGTTTCCTTTACAGCGCTTATATTTCTTGCGGAGTTTGAACCTTGCCATGCGCAAAACCCCGGGGAATTAAAACTAAAAGACTTCCGCCCTAAATCCATTTACAGGGTACCTGTAACGATAATCAAAAAAGCAAAATTTCCGGTAGTTGATATGCATTCTCATGATTTTGCAAAAACCAACGCAGAAGTAGCCCAGTGGGTGAAAACAATGGATCAGGCTGGTATTGAAAAGACAATTATTTTAAGTGGCGCAACTGGAAGCCGGTTTGACAGTATCTATTCTAAATATGCTGAGTACGGCAATCGCTTTGAAGTTTGGTGTGGATTTGATCTCAATGGTTATGAGAAACCGGGATGGAGCAAAAAAGCCATTGGGGAACTAGAGCGCTGTATTAAAGTGGGAGCACGGGGTATTGGTGAATTGAGTGATAAAGGTTTTGGTTTACGGTATGCCGGCGGTTTTGGACCGCATATTGATGACCCGCTCATGAAACCATTGCTAAAGAGATGCGGTGAGTTGAACATACCAATCAATATTCACGTGGCGGAGCCGCTTTGGATGTATTTACCGATGGACTCAACAAATGATGGTCTCATGAATGCCTATACATGGAGGATTGATTCCACCCAAAAAGGAATTTTCGGCCATGCTGCGCTCATAAAAACACTGGATAATGCTGTTCGTGATAACCCCAACACAACCTTCATCGCCTGTCATTATGCGAATTGTGAATATGACCTCTCTATTTTAGGATCACTGCTGGATAAATACAAAAACCTATTTGGGGATGCATCCGCACGTTTTGGTGAGACTTCTCCTATACCGAGATATATGGCCGCATTTTATGAGAAGTACCAGGATAGGCTTTTATATGGAACGGACAACGTTCCTGAATCGGATATGTACGAGATAACATTTCGTATCCTGGAGTCGTCAGATGAACACTTTTACTATTATAATTTTTATCATTGGCCCTCCCATGGTTTTGGTTTAAATGACAATATTCTAAGAAAGGTTTACCAGGAGAATGCGAAAAAGATATTAATGAAGTAAAAGACTGGCGCTAATTCTTTGTTTAGCAAGTCCTTTAATAAAGCACGTTAATTCAAATAATGACGATGAAAAAGAAAATTTCACTCATTTGTATTATGATATTTTGTGCAATGGGCAGAGTTGAAGCGCAATCTGGTGCCAAAAGCAACGATGTAAATTTTCCATATAAAAATATGCCGGAGCATCTGCCAGGGACAAAACCACTTACAGGAGATGGTGATCTATCAGCGAAAATGCTGGACGGTGCACACAAATTCATTGAAGAAAAAATAAATGAATCAATTGTCAATCGTATAAAATTATGGAACCGTGATTTCAGTTCACGGGAGGCGTATGAGATATCTGTGGAACCCAATCGTAAACGATTTATGAAATGTATTGGGTTGGAAAATAAAGCTGAGCCATTTAAAAATTACAACACAGGCCTGGAAGATAAAAATCCACCTGTGTTCATGCAAAAATTTTCTAATGATAATGATTCCGAACTCATTGCCGAGACTTCGAAATACCGGGTCTACCAGGTTCGGTGGCCCGTATTAAACAGAGTCAATGGTGAGGGGCTTCTTCTTCAGCCCAAAACAAAACCTGTCGCTAATATTATAGCTATTCCGGATGCAGATCAGCAACCGGAACAATTGGTCGGACTATTACCCGGAATACCTGTTGAATCCCAATTTGCACGTCATCTTGCAGAGAATGGATTCCAGGTGCTGATCCCTGTTCTCATTAGCAGGGAATTTCTTTTTCCCGGAAAGGAACAGCAGCAAACTTATCGTGAATGGATTTACAGACAGGCTTTTCACATGGGGCGACATATTATCGGATACGAAGTACAGAAAGTATTGTCGGCAATAGATTGGTTCAAACAATCAAAAGACAAAGATGTAAAGATCGGTGTGGCTGGTTATAGTGAGGGTGGCTTAATCGCATTTTATGCTGCAGCTGTTGACAAAAGAATTGATGCTGTTTTGGTAAGCGGTTATTTTAATTCAAGGCAGCAGGTTTGGAATGAACCGATTTACCGGAATGTATGGGGACTCTTAACAGAATTTGGAGATGCAGAAATAACTACACTCATTGCTCCACGTCCCATTGTCATTGAACATAGTTTAATACCTGGAATTGTTGATCAACTGAAAGTCGCCGACGGTAAGCTTCCGCTAGTTGAAAATTTAACTTTTACCGGGTACAAAGGCAGATTGCAGACAGCAGCATTTAAAGATGTACAGGCAGAATTTAATCGTATAGATCAATTGACAAAGCCAGGTTTTCAATCAAGATATCTTATTATGGGTTCGGCAAACAAGCCAGTCAGTTTTGGATCAGAAAAAGCTTTAGAAAAATTTATCGGGTCTCTTGGGCATGATTCATCTTTAGTAACTGCTAATGAAATTCCATTGGACAAACGCAGCTCATTTGATCCAACGAAAAGACAAATGAGCCAGGTTAAAGAAATAGAAGATCATGTTCAATGGCTGCTTCATAATTCAGACCAGGAAAGAAACCAATTTTTTCTTTACAAGGTTATGCCAGAATTTGGGGAAAGAACCTGGAGTAGTAAATCTTATCATCCTTATTTTTCACCGGATTATTTTATACAGCAGGCAAAGGAATACAGGAAGTATTTTCATGAGGAGGTCATGGGACAATTTGATGAGGAAATGCTGGCGCCAAATGCACGCACCCGAAAAATTTATGATAAAGAAAGGTGGACGGGATATGAAGTAGTACTGGATGTATATTCAAATCTTTTTGCTTCAGGAATCCTTTTGATACCAAAGGATATTAAACCTGGAGAAAAACGTCCTGTTGTAGTTTGCCAGCATGGACGCAATGATATACCGCAAAAACTTATTGAAGGAAACTTCAATTATTATAATGATATGGCCGCTAAACTTGCTGACCAGGGATTCATTGTATATGCTCCTCAAAATCCTTACCGTGGCGA
>JBPPMM010000052.1:0-5535 GCA_051306075.1 Chitinophagaceae bacterium | reverse complement strand
ATAAAGGAAGTCTTGTACTCCCCGTTATCTCTGGCTATAGCATCCCGGTTTAATTCATGAATGCGGATAGTGGCATTAGGCAATGACTCACCTGTTTTTTCATCAGTTATTTTTCCGGTTAAAAAAGATCTTGTTTGGGCCGAAATATTTTGAAGAGATAGCAGGAAAAGAATGAAGAATATAATTTTATTTTCTTTCATGAGAGCATGCTGAAAATTAAGTACACTATAATAAAAAAATAAACAGGAAATCCCCGGCTAGCAGCCGGGAACAAAAAAGCTTACCCATGAAAAGCAGGAGGTCCGCGGCGGGAAAAGTAAATGAGGTCGGTTAAATATGTCTGGCGTATATAACCGTCAGCGTAGTTAGCATATCGGGCAGGCCTTTGTATTGCAGTAATTTCATCCGGTTCAACATACGGTAACAAAAAATGGTCTATACAATTACAGCTATAGGAAACTTCACTGGCTTTCCCATCTTTCTTTACCGGATTTTCAGTTACCGACTTTTTATCATGTACCAGGTTATGAATAAACAGGACGGCTCCTGTTTGCTGAAAAAAGATCAGCAAAAGAAGAACTGCTATTCCACGATTAATATGAGAATGGTATCTCATTGATGATGCAAAGAAAAGAAAAATGTGCACCTGCTGTTCATATTTTATTTAATCACTTTTAACCAAAATATAAATTGGGTCGGCGATTGATATTTTTCCAATCAAGAGCTGATTCCCTGACCATAAGAATATTCTAAATCTTCTTATGATATATTAACGTACTATTCTAATTAATTCTGTATTGTCTGGTCCAAAGCTTATTCAAAAGAAATAACCCCCACCTGCGAAAGCGGAACGTCACTCAAATATTGACCGGGGACAGGATCGTATCTTAATATTTTTTTACCGGTTTCTTCAGCAGTAAAGTAGCCTAATAAGGTCAATTCTTTCACCTTTCGGTAAAAGGGCAATTTTCCTGGTTCTTTTTTCAAACCGAAACCCCAAACAGAACCCGGAGCCTTTGCTGTTTCCTGCTCCATCCTGGTCAATAATTTAGTTCGTTGATCCGGCGATGAATCAATAAAGCTTTTACCATTTACTTCTTTCGCTTCTGATTCAAAAGCATCCATTCCTTTCAAAAAAAGTTGTTGATCTTCCGGAGAAAACACCTGGCTGATCATTCTGTCTATAAAACGATCAATATGAAGATCTTTTGCGCCGTGTGTATTGGTTTTTGGCAAAATAGTTTCAGCCAGTTCACTTATAACAGATGCCTGATCAGTTGAAAAAAACTGCGGCTTCCATGTATGTGAAGGATTGCTATTGCAACTATTAAAAATACTTATCACTGAAGGGGCGGAAATAGTATATCCCAACGCCAGCAATGTTTTTTTAAGTGCTTCTCTTCTTTTCATAATAATTATATTTCATAGTTAAATGATCAGATATTTCTTTTCTTCATTTCAGATACAGCAAAATCAACAGCCCTTGCCGTTAATGCCATATAAGTAATAGAAGGATTTTGGCAGGATGAAGAAGTCATGCAGGCGCCATCTGTTACAAATACATTAGGAACAGCATGTAGTTGGTTATTCTTATTGAGTACAGATGTTTTAGGATCCCTGCCCATACGGGCTGTTCCCATTTCATGCACTCCAACACCCGGCCCTCCCATATTATCAAATGCAGCTACATTTTTCAATCCTGAAGCTTCCAGCATTTCCACAGCATCATCAGCCATGTGCTTGCGCATAGCCATTTCATTTTCTTTAAACTCACAATCTATAGATAATACCGGCTGTCCCCATTTGTCTTTCAATTCATCATTCAGTGTAACCTTGTTTTCATGATAAGGCAAACATTCTCCAAAGCCTACAAGGAACATTCCCCATGCACCGGGTTTTGCGAGACCTTCTTTGAATTCGGCTCCAAACCCCGAGTCATTAACCCCTCTTGACCAACCGCTTCTGCCGGCAGATCCCTGGTAACCGAATCCGCGGATAAAATCTTTGGTTCTTGTTTTATCATTAAGATTTTTATAACGTGGAATATATATTCCATTTGGGCGCCTGCCCTCGTAATACCTGTCTTCGAATCCATCATAACTTCCTGAAGCGCCTATGCGATAATGATGGTCCATCAGGTTATGTCCCAATTCACCACTATCATTTCCCAAACCATTCGGAAAACGATTCGATTTTGAATTAAGCAAAATAAAAGTGGAGCCCAGAGTAGAGGCGTTACAAAAAATTACTTTGGCAAAAAACTCTGTTACCTCGTTTGTTTCTGAATCAATTACCCGAACGCCGGTAGCCTTTCCTTTTGCATCATCATATATAATAGAGTGAACTATGGAAAAGGGGCGGATGGTAAGATTGCCAGTTTTTTCTGCAGCGGGTAAGGTGACTGCATTGCTGCTGAAGTAGGCACCGAAGGGACAACCTCTTGAACACCGGTTGCGGTATTGACATTTTCCACGACCATTCAAAGGTTCGGTAAGGTGTGCAATACGGCCAATTGTTAAATACCTGCCCGGGAAGTCTTTTTCAATTCTTGATTTTACATGTTTCTCCAGTGTATTCAATTCCATAGGCGGCAGATAATGCCCATCGGGCAAATGTGGCAGCCCCATTTTTTGGCCGCTCACACCAACATATTTTTCTACGTGAGTGTACCAATTTTCAATATCCTTATACCTGATAGGCCAGTCAACACCAATCCCTTCTTTTGCATTGGCTTCAAAATCCAGATCGCTCAGGCGATAACATTGCTTACCCCATATCAGTGAACGTCCGCCAACCTGGTTACCGCGGATCCAATCAAAACGCTTAACTTCTTCATACGGGTTTTCCTGGTCATCTGCATAAAAATGTTTGTTCGACTCGCCAACGAAACCGCTTCGTATCTGAACATGGTGTTTCTTCATTTCATCAGGAGTAAGTTGCCCCCTGTTGGGAAAATCCCAGGGATCAAAATTGGCGGTGGGATAATCGGTAATATGCTTCACCATTCTGCCTTTTTCCAACACCAATGTTTTTAGCCCTTTTTCACACAACTCTTTGGCTGCCCATCCCCCACTGATGCCAGAGCCGATTACGATAGCGTCGTACGTATTTGCCATGATTAAAAAAATTTATTTTGAATTAATAAAAATTAAAGCTTGTTCAACTGAATGTTCATTCCTTTCTTCTAACCATAATATTTCCAGGTAAGGAAAAAAATTTTATGCTCCTGTTATTTCGTGCTACTGCAATCACCGTCTTACCCTGTGGTATTCTAATCATTTTGATATCCCTGACCTCACCATCTAATATTAGACCTGTTTGTAATGAACCTGGTATTTTAAAACCCGCGTTCTTTTCATTTAAAATAATGGTTCCATAATTCGCATCGTACCTTCCTTCGTAGGGCGATGCACCATAATAATTTCCGGCTAAAAGAATATCAGTAGTACCATCCTGGTTAAAGTCTGATGTAAAAAAAGAAAATACCGGCGACCATTGTGCCTTTGAAGGCAGCCGCGTCATCTCAAAAGAACCTTTTTTATTATTGATTAAAACAACAGATGATAAAATTTCAACTATATACTTTTTTGTATCATGCAATTTTCCGACAAAAATCTCACCTACTGTTTGCCCTGCAAAGGAAGTATAACCCTGATATTTTTTCCTGATCAATGAAGGGAATTGATTTTCCAGTTCTTCTTTGCCGGAAAATGAATAATACTTTCCATTGTTTTCAACTGCCATTGCATCACTTAAATCATGCTGCATATAATCAAGCGCCCTGCCTCACAAAGTCCTTAGCCAGATATTCCTGTAACTGATCGGTTCACTTTTATCACCATGTGATTGTAATTTGATAGGAGCCGGTCCATGCACACGGTAAGAAGGCTGACCAATATAGGGTGTATCACCTAATAATGTGGTATTGTTTTGAACAAGAACACCATTATGAAAGGCCGTAACCCGGGCAAGAGAAGTTAAAATACCTTCCTTGCTGAATTTGGGAGCCGTCCATATTACATCATAGGTTTGCCATTCGCCGGGTTTCTTGCAGGCATTTGCCAATGGAACGGCCTGCTTATACATACTGCCCACCTGCCCGTTTACGTAGGTTGTATTTTTATAATTATCCAGGACCTGCAGTTCATACCCGCCGGGACCCCACGGAAGTGCAGCCAGGAAAATGCCACTATTACCCCGGGCCTGACCAGAACCGGTTATGTTTTCCGGTATCTTATATTCTATATGCAACTGGAAATCGGTAAAAGAACTCCTGGTCTGAATATCTCCGGTGCTTTTATTGACCGTCATTGCTCCGTCACCAAGTACCCATTTAGCAGGAGTAGAGTCTTTTGTATTCACCCATTGATCAAGGTTTTTGCCATCAAATAAAATGATGGCATCAGAAGGAGCATCGCTGAAATTGCCACCCGGAGTAACAACAGCTGGCACAGGAGAATAATACTCTGTCTCTTCAGGTTTGCCCTTTTGCTGGGCATTCGCTATATAAGAAATTGATGCGAATAAGGCGGCGAAAATAATAATCCGTTTCATTTTTGTTTTGGGGTTTAAAATCAAAAAATCAGGAAATGTTCCTTTTAAAATAATTCATTAAGATCGGCAATGGCTTTGGATCATACAATTTTTTATTTCAATTCCGCTATTTCTATTTTTCGATAATATATTTCGGCACCTTCCGACTGAATTAAAATTTTCCCTTCGCTCAGGGATGGTGATTCAGCTTCATTCACTACAATCCCGTTTACTATATAGGTGATCTTACCTTTATCGGCAATTATCTCAACCCTGTTCCATTCCCCGTTTGGCTTTTCACCATCTTTTTTCTTTTTTGCTCTTGTAAAATTGTTTGGTTCCGTTCGCATACCATCAATGACAACGGTCGTGCTATCTATCATCCAAAAATCGCCCACATCACCTTCCTGTATCTGGCACTCGATGGATTTCGGCCACACAAAATCCTTTTCGGAAACCGGCATATAAAAACAAATTCCGTTATCTCTTTTAGTAGTATCGGCATCCCGTGGAGGAAATTTTTTTTCGCCCCATTTAAATTCTGCTGCCAGGTGAAAATTATTGAATGTTTTCTCGGTGCATATATAACCAAACTCTTTCCCGCTGATATGCAATAAACCATTATCTATTACAAAAACTTTTTCAGGATCATTGTTTTTCCCTTTTGTAGTTAAGAAACTGTACCAGCCTTCCAAATTATTTCCGTTGAATAAGGGTTTCATTATTGCTTGTTGTGCATTTCCACAAAAACAGGTTAAAATAAAACCAGCGATAATAATTTTTTTCATTTGCCTTTTTTTAAAATGACCAATTGTAAATTCTGACTGCTTCATTATTCTCTGAAACCAGTATTGCTTTTCTTTTATCCACTTTTATAACCACAATATCTCTAACAGCACCCCTGATATTGATACCGCTTTGCCGGGCGGTCAGGGCGCTGAAACCTCCTTTACCATCACCTTTGAGCAATGTTCCGTAACTGGCATCATAAATTCCGGTTTC
>JBPPMM010000041.1:0-10990 GCA_051306075.1 Chitinophagaceae bacterium | reverse complement strand
CCGGGTTTGGCCCAACCTACAGCAAGGTTGTCATTCCCATTAGCTTCTTTCATCAGCGCCTCTACATAATATTTTTGGCCGGAGGTTAATGCAATGCTTACCGATTTTTGAGTGGTGTATTTGTTCCATTGCCTTGAGTTAGTGTTGCTGGTATTATATGCGATCCTTACCTTACCTGAAGGATTCGCTGAAGTGCTCAACCACAATTCACCACTATTATCACTTGAGATCCAAAACGTATAATTTCCTGTAGTGGGGGGACAGATGAATCCATACATCTTAATACCTATGCTGTTTCCCAGGTTTTGCTGCATTTCAAATAAATTCCTTGTGCCGATGCTTGCAGGATTGTTGGGGTAATTTGCATTTGAGGTCAGGTTGCTAACTGCTCCACCGGATATACTGTTCCACCTCTGAAAATTTATACTACCCGTACCGCTGCATTGAGAATGAACCCTGGTAATAAAAAGAACGGAAACAAAAAGCAATAGAAGATATTTCACCTGGATGAGGTTGATGGTTAAAATTAGTTTTGGTATCAAAGAAATTTCCTCTGCAACAGGGCAGTATAAACTTCTTTCGTTTATTTTTTATCAGGTAATGCCTTTTGCCTGTGGCCGGCAAATTCAGTTTTTAACGCCTTTCAATCATTTCTGACTAACGTATTATTCATTAAGGATCTCTCAAATGATGGATGGAGAATACATCTTCGAAAGGGTACTAATAGTGAGTTGATAAATAAAATCCCCTTGTGACAGGCAGACTAATTCATAGGGAGCAATATAAAGACGTGATCGTTCTAGAGGAAAAGGATGTTTTTCTTATCTGCCTTGGGTGGAGTGAGCAAAATATATAACGAATCTATATGTTTTATTTGGACAAAAACAAGAGGAGACCTGATTTCTTTTTAAATATTTTTCAGGGGGCCTGCCCCTATTACATTCCATTCATCATTTTCAATGCAGACCATTCAGGTTAAGAATTAGATCCAGTATCCTACTATTGTATCCGGGGATTAATCCGGGATAGAATTCCTTTAGGGTAAATGAAATTACAATCCACCTTGTACCGGTTGCAAGAAAAAACGCCACCGAAAATGAATAAAGAGAATCAAAAAGAGTGTATACGCTTAGGGAAATAGGGTTAAGGAAAAGAGGAGTTTCAACATTTAAAACTGGTAGGTTAATCCCAGCCCGGCACCGATGCTATAAGGAATGGTTTCTACCACATTATTGTCGGTGATGGCGGATAGCGCATATCTGAACACAGGACGCAGGCTGAATGCTATTTTTTTATTGACCAGGTACCTTAACTCTGTATCTGCTGTAAAGGACCAATAAAAGGATTTGGCTCCGTTGAGCTTATTAATAAATACCGTTTCCCGGTTTGAAGCATCTTCTATCTCAGTTGTCAGTTTTGCTCTTGTAATAAAGTTGGCTTCCAATCCAACACCGGGTATTAATAAGAATTTATTTTTTCCAATGGTATGTTTAATAATAAGAGGAATGCCAACAGAGTGTAAACTATGCTTAGCTTCAGTGGAATTAATGCTATCGCCGAATGACGGAGGTGGCCCAAAGCCCGGCTTGATATAGGCATACCCGGATGAAGTAATGTATTTGTAAGCTATATCACCAGCAGGGTCCTGCAGGGCATAGATTTTTTGCGCACTTATGCCTATTGCGTTATTGGAATAAATAAAACCTGTCTGTAATCCCCAGTGTTGTTTTATTTGTCTTGTAGCCAGTAACCCCACAGAAAAGGAAGGTTCGTGAATTTCCCGGTGGCTGATGCTGGTAATATTTGAAGGGAGATCACTATCCAGTTTATAATTTACCCTGTCGTATGTGCCCATTCCGGTTATGGTCCAATATGGTTTGAAATGATGAATTCTTTTAGCTGACGTATTTACTAAACTTGAATTTATAATGGAATCCATATTACCTGACATTTTAAATTCTTTGGGTCCCTGGTCGGCTCGGGGAATAGTGAATGCCGGCAAGCTGGCAAATAACCGGCTTTCGGTTTTGTAGTGTAAAACCGGGTTTGAACTTAAAGCCCGTTCTCCATTTTTGTTTGATGAATTTTTATCTGATGAAAACCGTAATCTATTTTTATTATTGTTAGCTATTGAGGGCCTGATTTTGGATTTTACCCTCTTACCAGTTATTAAATTATTCTGCCCTGGAAATTTTTGTTCTTTCTTAGCTGGCTCCAGGTTAATTATATTATGGTTTAAATTCTTGTCCTTAGCCGCAGCAATAGAATCCGGGGTTTCTTTACCAACATCGCCGGACCCAGAAATGATGTTATTCTCCTTTTGATTGATCTCAGCTTTTTTGTTGGTATTTGAATTGCCCGGAGTTGCATGGTCATCATCGCTGTCCCTGGCCGGATCATTGATCAATACGCCTTTTGATAGCTCCCTTTGACCGGAATCACGGCTATCATTTATCCATACACCTGATTCGTAAATAATAAAGCCAACCAAAAAGAAGAACATAATCAGGGCCGCTCTTTTCCAGCGGGAGGACCGCCTTTTATAAGTTTCTGCATCTCTTTTATCCAAGAGTGCAAGCAAACTTTCTTTTACACACGCTGAGGGAGACTCCTCGTTGCCCTCCAGTTCGGAACGGAAAAAATCATCTATATCGTGTAAATCTTTATCCATATTCCCTATTTAAATTGTACTAAGTTTTTTTTTCCATTTAAGGCTTTTTGAAGTATGGACCTGGCATCGGAAAGATTGGATTTGGACGTGCCCTCTGAAATGCCCAGAGCTTCCGCTATTTCGCGGTGTTTAAATCCTTCAAATACGTACAAGTTGAAAACAATCCGATACCCGGCCGGGAGTGACTGAACCAGTATAGTCAATTCTTTTTTTTCCAATTTTGAATAAATATCCGGATGGGTGATGGCTCCAGCCTTTTCAACATCCAAAGGAAGTACCGGGTATAAATGCGATTTATTCCTGTACCTCAGCAAAGCACAGTTTACCATGATCTTTCGTATCCATCCTTCAAATGAACCTGTTCCCTTGAAATTTCTTATATAAGTAAACACTCTTAAAAAGCCCTCCAATAGTATTTCCTCTGCTTCTTCCCTGTTTTTAGCATAGCGCATGCAAACCCCCATCATCCCGGGAGCAAAATGGTCATAGAGTTTCGATTGAAAAACTCTGTCACCGGCTATACAGCCCCTTATAAGATGTTGTTCTATATCGGTCAAAAAGCTTGGTTTACATTACAAAGATATACCGGGGGTAAAAAGGGTTGGGCCAAGGGGAGACTTTCCTGGCTTGCCGCACGGTAAATAACTGCATTCTTCCTGGCCAATTACCGGCATCCTGTATTTTCTTACAGCCATTCGTCCATATATTGTATTTTAATAAGAACAATTCATCCGTTAAATTCAACAATTCATCTTCAAAAATGGCAGTTCATGTTTTGCCGTTCGTTACATGGCTGCCAATACTATAATTTAGATTAAGGTCATGAGCGGATTAGTTTACAATATGAAAGCATACAATTTTCACAGCAAGGAAAAGCTGATTGGCCTCCTGATACTTCCACCTGTTGCTATTGTCATCAACTACTTTATTTTTGGCAGGGCCTATTTTTTAAGTTCCCGGAATTTCATCATACCTACCCTTGTCAGTATTCTTACTATTTCATTGGTGTATACATTATGCAGTATGGTAGCTTCTATCCTGTTCAACAGGTTTCCCAAATACAGCCAGACTTTCAAAAGAATTGGCATTGAACTGCTCTTGTTTGTTCTTATCATGATAAGCGCTATAACAGTGCTGTTTTTTGGATACGACTATATCGGCATGGAAGGAATGCCGGTTAAATTTGAAAATTATCCCTGGGTTGTTTTAGTGGGAGGCGCCTGTAACCTGATGGCTACCAGTTTTAATGAGGGAGCCGCCTTTTTTGAAAAATGGATTAGTCTGGTTGATGAAGCAGACCAGCTAAAGCGGGAAAACCTGCAAAGTCAACTCGAAGGATTGAAGGGACAGGTAAATCCGCATTTCCTCTTCAATAGTTTGAATTCTCTTTCCTCTCTTATCAGCGATGATCCGGAAAAAGCTGAAAAGTTTTTAAATGAGATGAGCAAAGTGTATCGTTACTTACTTCGCACCAATGAAGAAGGCCTCACTACACTGGAATCAGAATTGCAGTTCATACAATCCTATTTTCATTTATTAAAAACCAGGTATGGTGATGGCCTGGAACTGGAAACCCGGGTAGATGAAAAGTTTTGTTGTTACCAGGTACCTCCTTTAACACTGCAAATGTTGGTTGAAAATGCAGTAAAGCATAATATGATTCTCAAAGACAAACCGCTTCATATACTGATAATGACTACCAACAGCGGGAAATTGGTAGTGACAAATAACCTGCAACGCAAGGACCGGCATGTATCTTCAAATAAGGTTGGACTCACTAATATTGTAAAAAAATACCGGCTGATGAAAAAAGAGGAGATCAGTGTTAGGGATGACGGGAAAGAGTTTGCTGTTGTAGTGCCTTTGATAAATCCGAACATGAACTGTAATTGAATGTTCATCTCTCTGGCTTCTTTTTTACGAATTGAAACATCATAATGTCCGGTCGCTAATTCCGGATAATCGGGCTAAAAAGGAATGAAAAATATTCTGAAAGTTCAGTTCAAATTATTTAATTCCCCGTTTATACATAAGTATTGCAGTTCATCCATCAATAATGACAAATGATGGATGCAGGTATTATTTTGTATTTGTGAAATGGATTATCTTGCTTCAACACACCAAAAACAAGAGTTATGAAAGTTTTAATCATAGAAGATGAAGAACTGGCAGTAAAAAAACTCCGTAAGACGCTTGAAAGTGTAGATGCAACCGCCGAAGTAGTGGGCGTGGCGGATAGTATCCGCTCGTCTGTAAACTGGCTTGAGCAGAACCCCGCACCAGACCTGATCCTGATGGATATTGAGTTGGCAGATGGCCAGAGTTTTGAAATATTTGACAAAGTAGAAGTAAAAAGCACGGTGATCTTCACTACCTCGTATGATGAATATGCACTCAAAGCATTTAAAGTAAACAGTATTGATTACCTGCTGAAACCCGTTCAGAAAGAAGATCTGGAAGCGGCATTGAATAAATTAAAGTCCATCCAGGCTATGTATGGCAAAAATGGCTCAGCCGATCCGTTGAACGTTGACAACCTGGTAAAGGAGCTGCAACAAAAATTACAGCCAAAAGAATTTCGGAAACGGTTCCTGGTGAAGCATGCACAAAAACTGGTCAGCGTAGATATAGATGAGATCGCTTATTTCTATAGTGATGGCAGGCTCAATTTTTTTAAAACCCTTGATAACAGAAAATTTGTGGTGGATTATACCATGGATGAGCTGGAAGGAATGCTGGATCCTGATAAATATTTCCGAATCAGTCGTTCCTTCTATGTATCCATCGCCAGCATTGATCAGATACACGATTATTTTGGTAATCGTCTTTTACTTCACCTGAAACCTGTTGTAGATAAAGAGTCAATTGTCAGTCGTGAAAAAGTGGGTGATTTTAAAAAATGGATGGGCAAATAAATGAGAAAAAAGATTTAAAGTTTAAGGTAATGTACTGAAAAATAGTTTAACGTGGTTTTTCGGAAATCATTTTCATTCCGGAACCTAAAATAGTTTCATCCGAACACGTTACTAACCGCAGATCTAAATATTCATTTCTAATTTTACTATACTGCCGGTGTTTTCGTTCGATTCGATATAAAAAGATGCTCCTATCTCACCAGCTCTTCGTCTCATATCACTAATCCCCCTGCCTAATAAACCGCACTGCAGGTCTTCAAATCCTTTTCCATCGTCCTCTACCATCATGATCAGTTTGGGACTTTTAAAGCGCAGGCTTACTTGTATATTACGGGCATAAGAATGGCGGGCCGCATTTTTTACGGCTTCCTTAAAAATGGATAACAATTCATACCGGTTCTCCATATTTAATTTTCTTTTCACCACCTCTTTATCAATATCGAAAATCAGGCTGACCTCATGGGCATTTTCTACATCCACCGCAAATTCCTTCATTCTTGCTATTGTATCCTGCAGGTTATCATTGCCCGGGTTGATGCTCCATACCATATCATCCATAGATTGTACCATACGGTTGCTTGCATCACTTATCTGCCCTATATACTCTTTGGTTCGTTCCGTATCAGAATCTATTTTGGTTTTGGCCAGCTCACTGGAAATATTAATACTGCTCAGGGAGTTGCTCATGTCTTCGGTCAGGCTGGTTGCAATCCGGGTTCGAATGCTTTCTGTAGCCCTTATCTTTTGTGTTCGCTGTTTATCCAGCCAGTAAAATATTCCAACCGCGGCAAAAGCGGTAAGTCCCAGAAACCACCAGGTTTTCCAAAACGGAGGGTTTACTTTAATAGTCAGGCTGGTTAATTTATTGGAAGGATTACCCTCTGAATCTTCACTTTTTACTAAAAAATGATAATTACCCGGCGGCAGGTAGGTATAAACAGCCTGGTTGCTGCTGTTGGCCACTATCCAGTCCTTATCCAGTCCTTCCAGCATGTATTTGAGAATAAACGCCCGGCCATAACCCAGACCCGAAAATTCAATGACCAGGGAATTGCTTTCCGGCTTGAGTTCGATACGATCTTTTTTTAACAATGAATCTACCAGTAAAGATTGATTCATTAGTTTAAACCCTGTAATGGCTACATCCGGTGCAGGATCATTGATCGTCACTTTCAATGGATCAAAAATGACAAACTGGTTGTCGGCACCAAATACAATTCTGCCGCTTGGTAACCTTAAGGAAGCCGCAATTGTAAAATGATCATTCATAATACCATCGACTCTGGAAAAATGGACAAAAATTTTATTGCGGAGTTGAACCCGGTAAATTCCATTGGTCAGCGATAACCATATATAACCATTCTTATCCTTTTCCATGGAGGCTATATTCCCTGTAATGGATTCCGGGAGGCTGATGGTCTTATTGATTTGCTTTTTTGTTGAATTAAAAAAATGGAGACCACTGGTCGCAATCACGATGGTCGTATCATCGTATTGCATTACTGAAGTAATGGCATCAACCGGTAATTTCCTTTCAACTGGTTCCCTTGTTCCAAAATGAAAAATAATGCGATCCGTTGCAGGATCTATTACATATAATCCCTGGTCGGAAGTACCAACCCAAACAAATCCATTATTGCAAATAAATATTTTTGTTACCAGGCATAGAGGTATGGAAGAAAAGGTGGATACACCTTCCTCAAATGTTTGCTGCCCCTTGCTTGCTGTCCACTTGAAAACACCCAGGCCTTGCGTTCCCATCCACAGGTTTCCATATTTATCAGATGCCACCTGTCTTACCGTTCTGTTTTGCATGATAGCAGGGTTGTAAAAGCTGGCGGATTGCGTGGCCTGGTTCAATGCATATACACCCGGTTGGGAGCCCATCCATATGGTGCTGCTGTCAGCAGATAAACACATACCCCAAATAGAGGGGGAAGATTTTTCATTAATACCTTTTATATTGAGCGGAAGCATCCTGTAGTTACTATCATACCGGTACAGGCCATCTCCCCAGGCGCCGGCGAGCAATGTTCTTTGCCGGGTCAGAATAAAAGACATCATAGAACCTTTACCGGGCAGATTGGTATTCCTGTTGATGTGCCGGATATTACTAAAAAATTGTTCGGAAGTATTAAAACTATAGAGACCATTATTATTAGAGGCTACCCATATATTGCGATCCCTGTCTTCAAACAGATAGTTGATCCGGTCGTAATCTATACTCAGTTCGCCTACATATCCATTGTACACGGGAACGAATTTTTTTTCTTTTTCCTGGTACCGGGCGAATATATTCAATCCTTTTACCCAAACCGTACTATCGCTTTGTTCAAAAAACCCCTTGGTTTCATAATAGCCATCAATGATGGAAACAAAATCATAATGATCCAGAACGGGCTCATTTTTTTTCAGGTCGTAGGCAAATACTGTGGCACCATCAAGCCATGCATCAAACCATAAACGTCCTGTTTTATCAAATAGAAAATAATTTGGCGAAGGAATGCTGCCCCACTTTTCAATAAAAGGAATTTTTTCAATATTATGACCTGAGTAACTCCACTCGCCGGTTTGCATATTAAAAACGGCAATGCCATTACTTCTTCCCACCCAATATTTTCTGGTGCCCGGTTGTTGGGCTATATCACTCAATTTCCAACCTGGAGGAACGGGAATAAAATTGTGCTCAGCCGCAAATTCTCTTTGCTTTTCATTCCAGGTTATCAATTCAAGATGATGGAAAAGTAAAAAAAGATTTCCCTGTTCGTCTTCAATCAGTTTTTTTTCGCTGGTAAGTGCTTTTTCATTTTTTACTTTCACGGAAACCTGTTGCCATATCATATTTTTTGTATCAAAGATGCCCAGCTTACCATCAGCTGTCAAAACCCATAGATTTTTTTTCTTATCAAATAAAAGCTGGGTGATAAAATTATGTGGTATGGATGACGGATCATTTTTTTTATGCCGGAAACCCAGGTACCTCTGTCCGTCAAAACGCTGTAAGCCGTTGTTGGTTCCAATCCAGATAAAACCCTGTTCGTCCTGCAAAGCGGCCGTGGTTTCATTGGAAGCCAGTCCGGACGGAACGCTATAATGCGTAAAGGAATATTGACGGGAACCCTGGCCGGTTGCATTATCAACCAGTAAAAGAAAATAAAAAATATGTAACGCCAGTTTTTTCACATTTCAATTTTCAGCTGATACCAAATATAACTAATGATGTTGCAAATTGAGAAAACGCGGGCATGAATTGAATCCATAAAAGATGAAATGTGAAAAAGGCATTATCAATTGTTTTGCACTCCTGGCTGTTCATGAAGTTTCATTCGGTTTATAATTCAATTCATCCCAAATCGGATTGACCCGCCCTGTTTGAAAGAGCATCTTTACTGCATCAAATCATTAATCATTAAACTTTTTAAAAATGAAAAAATTTTTTACCGTAGCCGTAGCCGCTGCAATTATTTTAAGCTCTTGCAAAAAAGATCATGAAAACGGTGGAGGAATTTATAAGGGCCCCGTTCAAAAATTTCAGGATGGTAAAGCCTGGACCTGGGTACAACTGGATCAAAATCAAAAACCGGAGCGTATAGCAATTGCCATTGACCAGGAAGCGATGAGCAGCCTGGATCCAGGGGAGGGACAAAACGGCGGTCATAACCATGTAAACGGTCTTTCCCTGGCCTTTCATACTAAAGCAGGAGTTACTCCTTTTAAACATGCTTTGCTTGACTGGAATCCCAATGGGCATGAGCCGGTAGGTGTATACACTTTACCTCATTTTGATTTTCATTTCTACATGACGACAGAAGCCGAAAGAAAAACGATTCCACCTTTTGAAGTGAACAGTGCCGGTTTTGAAAATTTTCCCACACAAGGGTACCTGCCCGAAATATATGTGCCCGTTCCAGCCGGGGTGCCTCAAATGGGAAAGCATTGGATAGATGCCACTACTCCTGAAATAAATGGGGGTGTATTTACCCAAACATTTATATATGGCTCCTATGAGGGCAAGAATACATTTTATGAGCCTATGATCACCAAAGCATTTATTGATGCCAACCCATCTTACCAGAGAAATTTCCCTGTCCCTGCAAAATTCAAACAGGCTGGTTACTATCCAACCAAAATGAGAATAGAGAAAGTAAATGGAGTTACCAATATTATTCTGGAAGGATTTGAATACAGGCAGGCTTCCTGAAAATTAAATGCCTCAGCAGAGTAATCATCCTTCCTGCTGCAGAGACCATCGGCCATTAAACCTTTTTTCAAAAATATATATCACCCGGTTGCCCCGTAAGGCAATCATTAAAACCAAGCTTTATGACACGGTTTAATATTTTTAACCAGATACACAAAGCACTGAGAGCAATGTTGTACGATACCTCCCTGGTACTGCAACAAACAAATTTTGGTGATTTGGAAGAAGCAGAAACGGCTTTGGAAAAAGTAAAACAGGTGGTGGACATGTTCGATGCCCACGCAACACATGAGGATGATTTTATTCTGCCGCCCATTCAGCATTACGAGCCTTCCCTGGTGGATGCTTTTGAGCAGGAGCATGAAGAAGACCATGCATTGACCGAAAAGCTGAGAGGCTTGTTGGTGGTTTACAAGCATGCAGTTAAAATGGAAGTAAAAATAGAAGCCGGGCGGGCCATACTTAACTCCTTTATTGATTTCATGATATTCAACCTGGAGCATATGGTCAAAGAAGAAACCGTGCTGAACAAAATATTGTGGAGATATTATACGGATGAAGAGATAAAGGAAGTGAATAAAAAGATCGTTGAATCGATATCCCCCGGCGAGATGGCGCTTGCCAGTGCATGGATGATGCGTGGCCTTAGCATTACGGAGATCAGCACCTGGTTGAAAGCTGTAGAAAAAAATGCACCTCAGCAGGTATTCTCACAACTATTTAGCCTGGCAGAAAAGGAATTGCCCAACGATCGTTTTAGAAAAGTGATGGAAAACCTGACCGAAGGAACAATGGTTGCCTGATGCATGCAGTGGGATTGTGTGACCCGGGTACATATAAATAGAAATAAAAACAAAACCAATGAAAAGAATAAGTCATTTTATAGAAATCGCCAGCCTGGTAATCAGGATATATCTTTTGCACAGACAAGGAAATAAGATTTTATTCAGCCGTTTGGGCTCTGTGTTATAAAGAAGCTGGTTTAGCAATGGTAGGTTTCGTGATGGCCTTCAGCGGGTGCGGCAGTGGCGCCCCTGGATAAGCCATCACTTTTTTATTGCTGCGAATATTGCTGCCCTATTAACCGAAGTTTGTAATTGAATTGTTTGGCATGACAGAGGAAGAATTATTTCAAACATGAGACATATCAATAATTAATTTTAAAAAGCAGCAGGGATTTCAAAATTGGATACAGGTTTTCAT
>JBPPMM010000039.1:0-2261 GCA_051306075.1 Chitinophagaceae bacterium | reverse complement strand
GGATCAGGATGATCCCAAAAAATATTCTTATTTATTTCCTGTATACATTCTTTCTGCTTACACTAATGCCAGCTCCAGCACCTGGTTCATCGTTTTCACATAATGAAAAGTAATTCCCCTAATAAACGCAGGTTCGATCTCGAACACATCTTTTTCATTTTGCCAGCATAAGAGTATCTCTTTCAACCCAGCTCTTTTTGCTGCCAGTACTTTTTCTTTTATTCCACCAACAGGCAACACCTGGCCCCTTAAAGTAATTTCTCCTGTCATTGCCAGGAATGGTTTTACCTTTTTACCTGTCATTGCTGAAGCAATGGCTGTCATCATTGTAATACCCGCACTTGGACCATCTTTAGGCACAGCTCCTTCAGGAACGTGAATATGAATATTCTTTTTTTCAAACAGAGAACGATCAATAGCGTATTTATTGGCGTTTGACTGCAGATAGGTCAAGGCCGTAGTGGCACTTTCTTTCATTACATTGCCAAGGTTACCTGTCAATTTCAGTTCGCCCTTTCCTTCGCTGATGCTTGTTTCAATAAAAAGTATTTCGCCACCTACATATGTCCAGGCGAGGCCTACTGCAACACCCGCCATATTCGCCGTTTTATATATTTCGTTACTGTAACGTGCCTTGCCAATAATCTTCTCTATATCAGCCGGCGTTACTACAGATTTTAATTTCCCTTTCATTGTCAGTTCCTTAGCCTGGTAACGCATGATAGATGCCAGTTGCCTGTCCAGCTCACGAACGCCGCTTTCCCTTGTATGATCCTGAATAACTTTTTGAAGTACTTTATCACTGATCCTGAAATTGGTTGATTTTAACCCATGCAATTCTTTTTGCTTGGGAAATAAATGCCGCTTAGCTATCTCCAGCTTTTCTTCTACGGCATATCCGCTAAGGTCAATAATTTCAAGGCGATCACGCAAGGCCGGCTGAATATTTTGAATATTATTGGCGGTAGCAATAAATAATACCTTACTCAGATCATATTCCATCTCCAGGTAATTATCGTAAAAAGTGTTGTTCTGCTCCGGATCCAGTACTTCAAGCAAAGCGCTGCTGGGATCGCCGCGATGATCACTGCCCACTTTATCTATTTCATCGAGTATGATAACCGGGTTTGATGATTTTACTTTGCGTAAAGATTGCAGTATGCGTCCGGGCATAGCTCCAATATATGTTTTCCGGTGACCCCGTATTTCACTCTCATCATGCAAACCTCCTAAACTTAAACGCACATATTTTCTTCCAATAGCATTCGCAATGCTCTTCCCTAAAGATGTTTTTCCTATACCCGGAGGTCCAATAAAACATAGAATTGGACTCTTCATATCCCCTCGTAGTTTTAACACGGCCAGGTATTCCAATATCCTCTCTTTTATTTTTTGCATGCCATAGTGATCATCGTCCAATGTTTTCTTGGCCTTTTTCAGGTCATAACGATCTTCTGTATATTTTTCCCATGGAAGTTCCAGCATCAGATCAAGATGATTATAAACAACAGAATAGTCTGGTGTGCTGGGATGCATCCTTTCTAATTTTTCTGCTCCTTTCTTAAACATTTCTTTTGCTGACGCCGGCCATTTCATTGCCTCCGCCTTTTTCAACATTTCTTTAACTTCCTGCACATTATGATCACCTCCCAGCTCGTCCTTAATGCTTTTCAATTGTTGTTGTAAGAAATATTCTCTTTGCTGCTTATCAAGTTCTGTCCTGGTTTTTGTGGTCACCTTATTTTTTAATTCAGCAAACTGTAATTCTTTTTGCAGCAATTGCATCAACAGATTGGCCCTTTCCCTGATATTATTGATCACAAGCAAGCGCTGCTTTTCTTTTACATCTGTATTAAGGTTGCTGGAAACAAAATGAATAAGAAATGAAGGATTTTCGATATTGCGTAAAATAATGGATGCTTCGGTAGGAAGGTTTGGCGAAAGCTGGATAATTTCCGTAGCTAAATCTTTTATGTTTGCCACATAGGCATCAAAATCTGCATCTTTTGGTAATTCATCCTCATCAAGTTTGTGAATATTTGCTTTGAAATAGGGATCCTCTCCAACTATTGAGTCAATTGCAAACCGATTCTTGCCCTGGATAATGATAGTGGTACCCCCATCAGGCATTTTTATTTGTTTAACAATTTTGGCTATTGTTCCTACATCTTCCAGGTCTTTAATAGTGGGATCTTCTACACTACTGTCTTTTTGAGCCACAACCCCAATTAATTTATCAGTCTTGTAGGCATCATTTACAG
>JBPPMM010000036.1:0-39498 GCA_051306075.1 Chitinophagaceae bacterium | reverse complement strand
GGATGCGAAATATTCTTGTAAGCGCCATGCTTCAAAGTCAGCAATGCTGGCTGCCGGTATTGCATGAGCCCATTGCTTATGAATTATTATTCCGGCAGGAAGAAGTGGCGGGCAGAGCACAAAAATTTATTGCCCATTGCATAGAAACCGAAAAAAGAAAATTAACACAACAGATCAATTCATCTCTTCCTTCCCAAATCATTCTGATCGGGCCGGAAGGTGATTTTACTCCTGCAGAAATTGAACTGGCTACCCTCCACCATTTTAATGCTGTTGCATTGGGGGATACGAGACTGAGAGCGGAAACAGCCGGAGTTGTTGCAGCCTCCTTACTTCGCCTGGTCTGAATACTCTTCTTCTTCATTCCTGTAAACGGGTTCATTCAATTCCAGCACCCTGTTTTTGGCTTGTCTTTTTCGCATAACCATATTTAACAGCTCAACCAGGAAGGAGAATGCCATTCCAAAATAAATATAATTTTTGAGATGTAATTGTTCCGCGGCTTCAGCATTCCAACCTTCTATTATAAGGCTTAATCCAATCATTACTAAAAAAGAAAGAGCCAGCATTTTTAAAGTGGGATGCTTATGTATAAAAGCTGAAATTTTTGGGCTGAATGTAAACATGATAAACATGGCAATTACGACTGCAGCGATCATGATCTCCACATATTTCGCCGTGCCGCCGGCAGTGATGATGCTGTCAAAAGAAAAAACCGCATCAATAAGCATGATCTGAACTATGGCTTTACCCAGGGTTAACGGTTTTTTACCAGAAGATTTTGCATTCGGATCTTCACCTTCCAACTTATGATGTATTTCCATCACCGATTTATAAATAAGAAAAATTCCACCAGCAAGCATCACCAGGCTGGCAAGGTCAAAGCCTTTTCCCGCCACTACAAAAACGGCTTTACCTTTTTGAGATAACAACCATCCCAATCCCAGCAATAACAGGCTGCGTGAAAGAATGCCGGTGATTATCCAGATACGGCGTGCCATTTTTTTTGCCTTTGCACCAGGCAAGCGATTCAGAATGATACTTACAAAGATCACGTTGTCTATTCCTAATACTACTTCTAATACCACAAGAATAAAAAAACTGATGATACTTTCGCTGGTAAACAAATGTTCCATAATTATCAGGCTAACTTAAATTTTTGCGAATATGGTGAAAAATAACGAGCGGCGGGTTTAATTTAATTCTTTGCAGATTTTTTTAATTATCCGGGGACCTTCATATATAAAACCGGTCCATACCTGCACCAGCGAAGCACCTGAATTTAATTTTTCTTTTGCATCCTCTGCGGTAAAAATACCACCAGAAGCTATTAGCGGAATTTCCCCATTGGTCCTTTGATGGATATAATTTATAATAGCAGTAGATCTTGCCTTCACCGGTTTGCCACTTAATCCACCTGCCCCCATCTTTTGAATTTCATCTTTTGATGTTATTAAACCGTTTCGGCTGATTGTAGTATTGCTGCATACTAACCCGTCCAATTGAATTTCAATTGCCAGGTCAACTACACCATCAATTTGCTCCTGAGTAAGATCAGGAGCAATTTTTAACAATATAGGCTTGGAGATTGCTTTACCATTATTGATCATCTGGAGATGCCTTAATATTTTGCGTAAAGATTCTTTTTCCTGTAGTTCGCGGAGACCCGGTGTATTAGGACTGCTTACATTAACAACAAAATAATCGACATATGGATGTAGTTCTTTAAAACAAATTTCATAGTCTTTCCATGCATCTTCATTCGATGTGATTTTATTTTTTCCAATATTGCCTCCTATAATAAGGCGGGGGTTTCGATTGGCGGATTTTGAATTGAGTTCGGCATCTGAACTTTCCATCCAATTTTTCAATCTTTCCGCAATTACATTTACTCCATCATTATTAAAACCCATGCGGTTAATTAAAGCCTTGTCTTTTGGCAGGCGAAACAATCTTGGTTTTTTATTTCCAGTCTGCGGCTGGGGAGTAACGGTTCCGATTTCAATAAAGCCAAATCCCAACGCCTCCAATTCTCTCAGGTACCTGGCATTTTTATCAAAACCAGCTCCCAGGCCTACCGGATTCCTGAAATCGAGATGAAATTCAGTTTTTCTTAACCGGGTTCCCTTTACGGAAAAAGTAAGAGATATAAATTTCCTGATTATTCTGACGCTGCATAATAATTTAAGGAAATTCATAGAAAAATAATGAACAGATTCCGGGGGAAAAAAGAACAGTATGCGCCGGATTACGTTATACATATGATACGAAGATAAATGAAGTTTAAAGATGGCTTGGATGGTAGCGGACTTCTGGTTAAATTTGATTTCAAAGTTGCATAAACAACTAAATGCGTTTTTTGCTTATATGATTTTTTTGGGGAATTAGGATTTCCTATCGCATCATTTATTATCTGGAAATCGCAAATCAGTATTTAAATTAAAAATTGTTGATCATGCAGGAAGCATATATAGTAGCAGGATACAGAACCGCCGTTGGCAAGGCCAAGCGAGGTGGGTTCCGCTTTTATCGTCCCGATGACCTGGCTGTAGAAGTTATAAAAGGTGTAATGGCATCAGTGCCGCAATTGGAAGCAGGCAGGGTAGATGATGTGATAGTTGGCAATGCCGTACCCGAGGCCGAGCAAGGTTTGCAATTTGGCCGCATTATTTCGGCAAGGGCGTTGGGTTTTGATGTGCCTGGTGTTACAGTTAATCGTTATTGTGCTTCTGGTTTGGAAACGATCGCTATTGCATCTGCAAAGATAAGGACTGGACAAGCCGATTGCATCATTGCCGGTGGTACAGAAAGCATGAGCCTGGTGCCTACAGCAGGATGGAAAACCGTTCCGTCATATTCCATTGCAAAAGATGACCCGGATTATTATCTCAGTATGGGCCTTACAGCAGAGGCTGTTGCGAAAGATTATGATGTAAGCCGTGAAGACCAGGATGAATTTTCCTATAACTCACATAAGAAAGCAATCAACGCTATACAGAGTGGCCATTTTAAATCAGGTATTCTGCCTATTACGGTTGAAGAAACATATCTGGATGCAAAAGGGAAAAAGCAAAAAAGAACCTACACCATGGATACTGATGAAGGTCCCCGGGCGGATACATCGGTAGAAGTATTGGCAAAATTAAAACCAGTATTCGCTGCCGGTGGCGTTGTTACAGCAGGAAATTCTTCTCAAACTTCAGATGGTGCAGCTTTTGTTATTGTGATGGGAGAAAAGATGATGAATGAATTAGGATTGAAGCCTATTGGCCGGCGGGTAGCTTGTGCATCAGCAGGAGTTCCTCCACGGGTAATGGGCATTGGCCCCGTTGCCGCCATTCCAAAAGCATTGAAGCAGATAGGAATGAAGTTGGATGATGTTGATCTTATCGAATTAAATGAAGCTTTTGCATCGCAGGCCTTAGCTGTAATCCGCAAAGTAGGGCTTGACCCAACTAAAGTCAATATTAATGGAGGAGCAATAGCATTGGGCCACCCGCTGGGTTGCACCGGTGCCAAACTTACCATACAAGTATTGAATGATATGAAACGATTAAATAAGAAATATGGAATGGTAACTGCTTGTGTGGGCGGAGGACAGGGAATAGCAGGAATAATCGAAAATCTTTAAAAGAACTGATCGCCATCCGGCACCGGTATTAAATATGCATTATTGTTTTAGAAACATTAAACATGGAATTATTCCCGTTCGGAATTAACCTTGTTGCATTTTATGTGTAATTCTTAAAATAATAAATTCCGCAGGGCGCACAACTGCCATCCCTATTTCTATAATCATTTTACCATCCGAAATATCCTGCGCCGTCATTGATTGACCAACTCCAACGTGTACATAAAAAGCTTCCTGCGGTTTAGTACCCATTAATGCTCCGGCACGCCATTGCATAGTTAAAAAATTGTCGACCATGGACTTTACTTTTGTCCATGTTCTGGCATCATTGGGTTCAAATACAAAAGGTGTGGTAGCTTTCGTTATAGATTCTTCTATCATTATAAAGAAGCGGCGAACTGAAATATACCGCCATTCATTATCGTTACCGGCCAGTGTTCTTGCTCCCCATACAACAGTGCCTTTACCTGTAAAATACCGGATGGTATTAATGGATTTTCCGGTCACCGGATCTGAATTTAAAGAATTAAGTTCCAGGTCTGTTAATGTAAGTTGCGGTGTTTTTATCAACGAAAGGCTAACACTTGCCGGAGCTTTCCATACCCCTCGGTTTTTATCTGTACTGGCGTATACGGCGGCGGCAGCAGCGGAAGGAGGTAATAAAACTGTTTGGTTATCGATCTCATCTTTAATTTTGGAGTAAATCGTTGTACCACTCAATCTTGAATTATTCAATTTTAGTTTATCAAATTCACCTTTAGCTTTTAAATCAGTTTTACCAGGTTCCTTTGTTATGGTATTGTGTACAATGGTTACATAATTGTCTGTATAATGATAAGGAATTGCGGTAATAAGTTTGGGATAATAAGCCGCACCGTATTTTAAAGACCCGGTATTTTCTCCTCCTGTAATATTCTCCCTGAAAAATCCGATGGCTGTTTTATCGCCCGGGATATTCTCGTTTATATCCATTATTACGAAACGGTCCTTTAGTTCAAAAGCCTGCATCAATGCTTCGTTGTATAATTCATATATGTCATTTGGTTTTGCAAAATTGACACCATCCGGAAACAGCAGCAAAGTAGGTTCTGCATATTGATACACTTCATCAAGGCTTTTTTGAAGGTCTTTTTTATTCAATAGTGATTTGGGCTTCCCGGAGGAAACGATATAACAGGGACCTCCGCCGTTTGCAAAAAATAATTGCAACTGGTAATGCATATTATTTTTTAGAAACCCAATTTGTGTTGTGATCTTTCTTGCGTCCAGGATGGAGTGGTTGCCGGTCTTTTTTATAATATCATCTATGTTGATGGTAATTGATTCACTGACCAGCCCGCCAAAATAATGTTCAAATTCCGCCATGGAAGTAATACGGGTAGGTGTAAAAACAAGGTCACCTACTTCAAGATTTCTTGCTTTTTGAGTGTAGCCGATAAAGGCAGGAATAGCTGTTTCCAGTGCAACAATAGCCGGGACGTTTTCAATTTCTCCGATATACATGCCAGGGTTTTTATAATCTGTTGACATAAGTCTATAGAGTAGAATACAGGTAAAGAATCGTTATTTAATTGCTGTTTCATAAAGGGCTGGATGGCTTACTACGACTGCTAAATAGAAATAACAATTTACTATTTATTTTCTTATCCTCTTTCAGCGATCATGATTTGAAAAATTTTAATGATTTTTGAATATGGAAATTACTTTCAATACACCTGCTTTATTATTTCCGGCTATCAGTCTTTTATTGCTGGCTTATACTAACCGGTACCTAGCCCTGGCTAACCTGATACGCAAACTACATGATGAATATATGCGGGGCGAAAAGAACCATCTTATTTTGAGCCAGATAAGGATTTTGAGGGAGCGTATCAATTTAGTAAGATACATGCAGGGGATGGGCGTCTTTAGTTTTTTATGTTGTGTGGTTACTATTTACGGCGTTTACCAGCAATGGACTGTTTTAACGGAATATGTTTTTGCTTTGAGCCTGATAAGCCTATTAGCCTCCCTTATCATTTCACTGGTTGAGATAACCAAAAGCACGAAAGCTCTTGAACTAGAATTGAGCGATATAGAGGAATTAGAGAAATCCAATTTTTTTACTGATCTGTGGAAAGGAAAGGAAGAGAAAAAGGGATGATCTGATTTCAAATTTCCCGGCAGAATGGTTTGCAATAATGTTAGTTTGGGAGTTTCGGGTTAGGGTGGTAGAATTGTTTTCCTTTCTTCCGAAAACAACAATATTCTGAAATGGATGCTGGTTGGAATATTTTTTATTCACTATTCAGAATTCTCAAAACCCTGTGCCAGTTTCCGCCATTATATACTTCTTTTAATCCCTTTTCTTTCATTATTTGAACAGCCTGGTTACTCCTGTCGCCGGAAGTGCAGCAAAAAATAACCGGACGGTTCATCTCTATTATTCTTACTACATTAATCGGAATACGGTCTACCGGAATATTAATGGAATCGGGAATTTTTCCCCGGTTAAATTCGGCTGCCGACCGTACATCAATGATGATTGCACCCCTGTATAATGCTTCCTTGATTTTACTATTCCCAAATCCGAACAATGAAAAAAGTGACATCAGAATTTATTATGCAGTCAATAGTTTAGTTTTTCTTTCGCCGATCTGCTGGCGCCACATGGCAAAGTATAAACCTTTTTCCTGAAGCAATGCATCGTGGGTTCCTGTTTCCACTACATCTCCTTTTTCAAGTACATATATCCTGTCTGCATGCATAATGGTCGAAAGCCGGTGTGCAATCAATATAGTGATCTGGTTTCCCTGCATCGAAATATCCCGTATGGTGTCCGTAATTTCCTCTTCTGTTAATGAATCCAGAGCAGAGGTAGCTTCATCGAACAACAATAATTTGGGTCTGCGAAGCAAGGCTCTTGCGATAGAGATTCTTTGCTTTTCTCCCCCGGACAATTTTAGTCCACCTTCCCCGATCATTGTATCCAATCCTTTTTCTGCCCTGGCCAGTAAATTCTGGCAAGATGCTTTATTGATTACGTCATTCAGATCTTCTTCCGTAGCAGCAGGATTTACAAACATCAGGTTTTCTTTTACCGTACCCGAAAATAATTGAGTATCCTGGGTTACAAAACCAATCTGGTTTCGCAGGTCTTCAAAGTCGATATTGTTTTCATCAATATTATTATACAAGATCCGTCCTTCCTCGGGCCGGTAAAGACCTACTAATAATTTCATCAGAGTGGTTTTGCCTGAACCTGATGGACCGACAAAGGCAATCGTTTCACCAGTTTTTACTTTGAAGCTTATATCGTTTATGGCTTTATGCGAGGCCGTAAAATGTTTAAAGGCCACATGATCAAATTCAAGCGTTTGAATTTTCCCCAGGTGTTTGGGATTATCGGCTTTTAGCTCAGGCTCTTTTTTCATCAGGGTTTCAAAGTTTTCAAGCGAAGCCTGAGCCTCTCTGTAGGTAAGAATGATATTGCCGATTTCCTGCAAAGGACCGAAAACAAAAAAGGAATATATCTGCATAGTGGCTAATTCCCATGGCAACATCTTATCCTTAAAGATCATCCACATGAGCATAAAAAGAATAACCTGCCGCAGGGTATTTACAAATGTGCCTTGTATAAAGCTGATACTGCGAAGACGTTTAACCTTTTTCAATTCTAATCCCAGTATTTTATACGTGTTTTTATTAAGACGATCTACTTCTTGGTTGGTAAGTCCCAGGCTTTTTACTAATTCAATATTCCGTAAGGACTCGGTGGTGGCTCCGGCAAGTGAAGTGGTTTCCCTGACAATGTTTTTTTGAACCAGTTTTATTTTTTTACTCAGCAGGTTGGAAATGATAACTAATAAACAAATACCTCCAAAATAAATAAGTGGTAAGGTAGGGTGTATGCTGTATGCAAAAATCGCAACAAATAAAATCCCGATTATTACAGGAAATAGCACGTTTACAAAACTTGCTATGAATTTTTCTGTATCAATACGAACCTTTTGTAATATGCTAAGTGTTTCCCCGCTACGTTGATCTTCGAATTGATAGTAAGGAAGACTCATGGCATGTTTTAACCCTTCCGTAAATACGGCAGCGCCAAATTTTTGAGTTACCAGATTCTGAAAATAATCCTGGAAGGCTTTTGCTATCCGGCTCACCATGGCTACACCAACAGATGCTCCCAAAAGTGTAAGAAGCGGCGTTGCAAAATTCCACCAAAAAGGTTGATAAGAGGCTGAATTATCGTGGTACTTATAACCAAGGTCAATAAGCTTTCCAAATATATATGGGTCAATTAAAGAAAAACTGATATTGATAGCTGCGAGAAATAATACAAATGCTACCAGCCATTTATATGGTTTTAAATAATGGAATAATAAATTCATAAAAAGGATGCAGGTTGAATAAAAGAGTATTAACAATCAAATAGTATACAAGTTCGCTAAAAATGACAACATAGCAGGTGCCATACATCCAAAGAAAACTGTTAAATGCCGGAGCAATATATAAATTGGTAGTAAGAAACCCACAAATACCGGGAAACATATCTCCAGGATAATTAAAATTAACTAAGGTTGTATCCTGATGTTTAGCCAGCCCATCCTTCCCTGTCAAGGCTTCTGTATTGAATAGCTTCTGCCAGGTGTTCCGGCTTAATATCCGGGCACTGGGCCAGATCAGCGATCGTTCTTGAAACTTTCAGAATCCGGTCGTATGCCCGGGCTGATAAATTTAATTTTTCCATAGCTGCTTTTAATAAACTGGCTCCTGCCTGGCTTATAACACAAATCTCTTTTAACATCTTACTGCTTATTTGTGCATTGCAATATACGCCGGGATTGTTTTTATATCGCTCTGCTTGTATCTCCCTTGCTGCTATAACACGATTGCGGATAGATGCAGAATTTTCCTGCGATTTGGAACCGGATAATTCATTAAAAGGAACCGGTGTTACTTCTACATGCAGATCAATTCGATCGAGTAAAGGCCCTGAAATTTTATTCAGGTATTTCTGAACAGCTCCGGGCGGGCAGGTGCATTCTCTTTCCGGATGATTATAAAATCCGCAGGGGCAGGGGTTCATAGATGCTATCAGCATAAAGGAGGCAGGAAAATCAACAGCTACTTTTGCTCTCGATATGGTTACTCTTCTTTCTTCCATGGGTTGACGCATTACTTCCAGTACGGTTCTTTTAAATTCAGGAAGCTCATCTAAAAATAATACCCCATTATGTGCCAGTGATATTTCTCCCGGTTGAGGAATACCTCCGCCGCCAACCAATGCCACATCTGAAATAGTATGATGCGGTGAACGAAAAGGTCTTTTAGTTACCAGTGTTGAATTTTCAGGAAGTTTACCTGCTACGGAATGAATCTTGGTTGTTTCCAAAGCTTCCTGCAAACTGAGCGGGGGAAGTATCGTTGGTAATCTTTTTGCCAGCATTGTTTTTCCGGCTCCGGGTGGACCGATCAGTATGGCATTATGCCCGCCTGCTGCAGCTATTTCCAATGCCCGTTTTATATTTTCCTGTCCTTTAACATCAGTAAAATCCAGATCATAATCCGATTGAGAATTAAAGAATTCTTCACGGGTATTAATTACCACTGGCTGCAGGCCCGTTTCTTCATTTTCAAAAAAAGTGATCACTTCCTTTATATGCGTTACTCCATATACATGCAGGTTGTTGACCATACCCGCTTCCTTAGCATTTACCAATGGTACAATGAGTCCTTTGAATCCTTCTTTCCTCGCCTGGATAGCAATGGGCAATGCTCCCTTGATAGCTCTTATTTCACCATTAAGACTTAGTTCGCCCATAATGACATAATTGGAAAGTGCATCCTTATTTTCCATTTGTTCTGAAGCGCCTAATATGCCCAAAGCAATTGGCAGATCGAAAGGGGTGCCGCTCTTCTTTATATCAGCAGGCGCCAGGTTTACAACCACTTTGGTTCTCGGCATCTGGTAGCCGTTTGTTTTAAATGTGCTTTCGATTCTTTGAAGACTTTCCTTTACTGCATTGTCTGGCAGGCCTACTATCATAGGGTCTTTTCCTGATGAAGGCAACCAGTTTACTTCAATAGTTATAGAGATGGCTTCCACGCCATACACCGCACTGCCAAAGGTTTTTACAAGCATGATTTGAAGATAGAGAAAATGTTTGAACTAAGTTGGGTGGCAAATGGAAGATGTACAATATGGAAGGAGCGGTAAATAATTTATTTTTTCTCAGTTACATTTCCTGAAAATAATAAGGACGTATTGGGATCCAATGTTAAGGAACTTATTTTTTCTTTTATAGGAAATAGTAAGGTTTCTTCCTGTTTTGATACATGGATAACTTTTATCTGTTTGCCACCGGATGAATTAGTTAATTGTACTTCCAAAGGAAAGACAAAGGAAGTTTTTTGTAATTGTTTTATTGTTATGGATACTTTTTTTTAGTTGGTCAAATAATTCCAGCTTACAGCAAGCCTGGGAATACCGGCGGTATATAGCCATTGCTGAAAAAATACAGACAAATCCCTGCCTGATATTTTTTCAAAAATATTTTGCAGATCTTTTGTGTCCGCGTTTTTACCAGCGTAGGCAGCATAAAAAGATTTTATTCCTTTATGGAAAACAGTTTCACCAAGTTGACGGCGCAGCATATGCAATATCCAACCTCCTTTCTGATAACTATTGGCATTCAGCAAGCCCATAAAATAGGTATCATTGTCTACAACCGGCCTGTTCGATTTTTTTGCAAAATCAATAACCTGGTCGCGGTCTTGCTCCAACATATATCTCGCAGTGTCAGCGCCATATTTTTTTTCAAAATATGTTATAGCTAGATAAGTAGCGAACCCTTCGCTGAGCCACAGGTGAGCAAAGCTTTTTTCTGTAACCATATTGCCAAACCATTGATGAGCTATTTCATGCGCCTGCGTACTTTCTGACCTGCCTGAGCCATCAACAAGTTCCTGATTGTAAAAAATAGTATTGGCATTTTCTAACCCGCCAAAATTGGTTTTGGATTGTACGCTTGCTAATTTTTTATACCCATATTCACCAATATAATTTATAAAGAAGGGTAGTATGTCCATGGCTAGTCTGAAATCTTTAAATCCGGGCTCTTTGTCTTCCGGGTATACCCAACTATACACCGGGATGCATTCATTTACCATACCCGAAAGTTGTATGGCAAAATCTGCTGCTCCTATTACCATTACTTTGGTAGCCACAGGAACCTCTTCTTTCCAATGTGTCAATTTTTTATTTCCGGGGATATTGGTTTCTTCAACCAGAATGCCATTTGCTATAACCTGGTAATGGAGAGGAGCAATTACTACAAATTCCACGGAAGCTTTATCAGCAGGATCATCAATACAGGGTATCCAGTTGCGTCCACGATCGGGCCAGTTATCTGCAAAAAAAGTACGATGACCAAACTTATTTTTAGAGATGATCAGGCCATCCGCCGGAACGCCCTTATATTCAATTATAAAAGATTGGGTTTCCCCGGGCTTTGCCTTTTTAGAAGGCTTAACTGAAATGATATCCTGCTGATGTAAATAGGTTATTTCAGTATTATTTCCTTTCATAGAATGAATGACCATGCCTTTGCCGGATTTTACTGATTTGAGATCCAGGTTAAATTGATCAATTGGCATTAAAAATTTTACAAGGATAATTGCTTTCCCGCTAATGGTGTCAGATTGGTCGGTTAGTACAATTTCAAAACGATAATGTACTACATCAATTTTTGGCTGGGCGCTTACGAATAAGGATATTAAAATAAAAGTAAATAAAGCAAAAATATTTTTCATAAATGCATTAACAAACGTGTAATAAAAAGTATTTGGTAAAAGTTTAGTTCAGAAACTTACAAGTTTTCCAGCATTTCCACCACTTTCTCTCTTTTCAAAATAACGTATCCTATCCGGTCGTTGCTTATCCCTTCTTTTAACTGGTAGCTGAACTGGAGCTGATCGTTATCGATAATCGTTTCGAAATATTTAAAAGAAATATTGGGAAACTTCTTAAGTTCTTCGCCAATTTCGTAAAGGTGGGTAGAGAGGATAAATAAAGAATTTTTCATTTTTATAAGGCCTTTTATAACCGTTATTGAACACTTCATTGCGTCCTGCACATTAGTTCCTTTAAAAAGTTCATCTATCAATACCAGCCATTTTTTTCCATTATTTATTTTATCAATTGTGTTTTTTATTCGCTGTACTTCGTTAAAGAAAAAACTTTCACCTTTCGCGATATTATCCACTACATTTATATTACTCAGCAACCCATCAAACAAAGTAAGACGCATGGATTCTGCGGGTACTCCCATACCTACATGCGCCAGGAAAACGGAGGAGCCGACCGATTTGATTAATGTGCTTTTGCCTGCCATATTAGCTCCCGTAAGAAAGAGAAAATTATGTTCCGGGTTCATCTGCAGATCATACGCTACGGGAGTATGAATTAAGATGTGGTAAAGTCCTTTTGCTTCTACCAGCGGTGACTCCTGTTCAATAAATTCCGGGAAAGAAAGATTAAACTTTTTTACAGCCACTGCCATGGAGTACCATGCGTCAAGGCGGCTAAAAATATCTATTAGTTCAAGGGTATTGGTTTTATACCTATTGCGGAGATAATGTCCAAAATAAAGATTTTGCCGGATAGTAAATTTTGCCGACCTCTTTGTTTCAGAAAGAAACTGTAAAGGTTGTTGATTTATGATTTGTTTTAGACGGTTGATGTGTATGCCGATTTTCGGAGGCAGTTCCAAATCTCCGAGTAAAGCGAGTATCTCCTTTATCCCCCTGAAAAAATCTGCAAAATGAGGAACAGAATATTTTACCATGGAATAATCTTCACTATGCAGCCATTTGTATAAAACATTATTGAAGGTATTGGGTTTTTCGCTGATGGGGTCCAGGGAATAATCCAGGAATTTTTCCATAACTAATATCGTTCCGTTGGTAATATCTTCCGGCCATTCTGTTACATGGTCCATCAGGGTGCGGATGACCTTTTGAGTGCCGATGATTCTTTTGAAGTCGTTATGGGGCTCGGTAAAAAATTTGCGCAGCCATTGTTTCCCTCCGCTGGTGCGGGTAAAATTCAATTTATGAAAAATGGAAAATTCCTCTTCCGCATGAAAGATGGAAATATCGTTAAATGAAATGTTATCTATCTGCATGCCCTTGCCCCCCGAAGGATGTTTTTGATTTAATCATTAAAACGCAAATTGTTTTAAACAGTTTAGTTTTATTGAAGGATAATTAATAAAAGCAGTTGTCTTTATCTATCAAACTGCAATCTCCCGCCCTTCTTAGATTCATCCCACACCGGATTCCATATACCTTTTGCTATTTGCTCCTGAGGCCGGGAAAAAACAAGACGACCATTAACAAAAGTATGAGTGATAGTAGCCGGAAATTCAAAATCCATTAAAGGACTCCAGCCACATTTATACAAAATATTTTCCCGGGTTACGTTTGATGATGAGTTTAAATCCACAATAACCAGGTCTGCGTGATAACCTTCCCTTATATACCCTCTTTCTTTGATCTGGAAGCAATCGGCTATGGCATGACTCATCTTCTGTACTATTTTTTCAAGCGTAATATAGCCTTGTTTATAATAGTGTAACATGAGCTGTATGGAATGCTGTACCAAAGGAAGACCTGCATGTGCTTTCAGGTAAGGTTCATTTTTTTCCTCCAGGGTATGTGGAGCATGATCAGTTGCTATCACATCAAGCCTGTCATCCAGTAAAGCCATCCACAATGCTTTTTTGTTTGGAGGTGCTTTGATAGCCGGATTACATTTTATCTTATTACCCCATTTTTCATAGTCGTCACTTGTAAAGTGAAGATGATGCACACATACCTCTGCTGTAATCCTTTTATCTTTTAAAGGAAGCATGTTGCCAAAAAGTTGCAATTCCTTTTCGGTACTTATATGTAAAATATGAAGACGGGTATTATATTTTTTGGCAAGTTGTACGGCATAAAAAGAAGATTCAAAACAAGCTTCTTCATTCCTGATCAACGGATGATCATTGGCGGTTAATTCCCTGTTCTCCTCTTTGAATGTATTGAGATTTTGCTTTATGATCCTTTCCTCCTCGCAATGGGTAGCAATAAGTAACTCGCTTCCACCAAAAACCTTTTCCAGGGTAAGGGGATTATCCACCAATAAATTGCCTGTAGATGAGCCCATGAAAATTTTAATACCACAGATATCTTTCTTTCTTTTATTAGCCAACAGAGCCTCTTCTGCATTTTCATTGGAGGTGCCGATATAAAATGAATAATTGGCTAAAGAGTGTTGGGAAGCTATGTTGTATTTTTCTTCCAGTAGCTCTAACGTGAATGCCGGTGGCACCGTGTTAGGCATTTCCATAAAACTGGTAACACCCCCGGCAATTGCAGCTTTGGCTTCTGTGTATATGGTGGCTTTATGGGTTAAACCCGGCTCCCGAAAATGAACCTGGTCATCAATAGCACCGGGAAAAAGAAATTTGCCTTCACCATTTATTTCAAACACATTATTGTCAGTTGTTGAAATAGCATTCCCAATCTTTTCAATACGTCCGTTTTTTACCAGCACATCGCCGGTCTGAATCCTTCCTTCATTGACTATCTGTATGTTTTTTATCAGATATATTTGCATGATCGTTTTATCGTTATCCTAAAATACTTATGATGCAATTTATAAAAACCCTTGTAAGACTGTTTTTATTTCTTTTCTTCCGTCCCTTTCAGCTGAGTTTAACAATTATTACGGGCTTCATTATTCTGCTTCCCATCACAGGCTGGTCACAATCTACCTATTTACCCCAAGGGGATAAACAAAATATCCTGCTGGAAAGATTCGAGATAAAGACAGGTATCGATTCAGTACTTAATTTTTCTAAAATAAAATATTTTAACCGTAGCAAGTATGTAATTAACGGGGTGAAAAGCTATCTACGGAATGTGGATGAAAGTGACTTGTCAAAAGTAGATGCTTATAACCTGCAACGGCTTTACCTGAATAATACAGAGTATCTCACTAATGAAGAGAGAAATGAATATTTAAGCAAAAAGCCCGTTCTGAAAAACTTCTATACTTCGCCTGCCAACCTTTATGAAGTACATACAGATGATTTTGATCTTATAATCAACCCGGTTATACAATATGTTTTATCTAAAGAAAGTAATAACGATCAATCTTTATTCCTGAATACCAGGGGCCTGACAGTGAGGGGAAAAATTGCGAACAAAATTGGCTTTGCTGCTTACCTTACTGACAACCAGGAAAGAGATCCAACCTATGTGCAGACCTGGGTTAACGACAGAAGCGCAGTGCCGGGAAACGGATATTATAAGCGATTTAAGAGCGCAGGTGGTTTGGATTATTTTGATGCCCGGGGTTATTTTACTTTTAATGTTGCCAAATACATTGATGTGGCATTTGGTTATGATAAAAATTTTATAGGTAACGGGCATCGTAGTTTATTCCTAAGTGATTTTGGAAGCAATAACTTATTTCTGAAATTGAATACAAGGATTTGGAAATTCAATTACCAGAACCTGTTTATGGAATTACATAATGCATACGTGAGGGGAGGAGACAAGTTATTAGATAAAAAATACGCTGTGATGCATCACCTGGACATCAACATTGCCAGGTGGCTAAACGTTGGATTGTTCGAAGGCGTTGTATTTGGCAGGAAAAACCGGTTTGATTTTTCTTACCTGAACCCGGTCATTTTTTACAGATCTATAGAACAACAAAATGGAAGTGATGATAATGCGGTGGCGGGGTTTGATCTTAAAGCTAATGTTGCAAAACGATTCCAGGTATACGGGCAGTTAATGCTGGATGAATTCAAATTATCCGAAATCAAAGCTAACAGAGGTTGGTGGGCCAATAAATTTGGATTGCAAATAGGAGCTAAATACATTGATGCGTTTAATATAAAAAATCTTGACCTGCAGATAGAACATAACCGGGTAAGACCATTTACTTATTCCCATCGTGATTCTGTTGCAAATTATACCCATTATAATCAGCCCCTGGCCCATCCACTGATGGCCAATTTCAGCGAAGTTATCGGTATACTGCGTTACCAACCGGCCCCCAAATGGATGGTTCAGGCAAAAGCTATCGTTTACCAGCAAGGAAGAGATAGAGACAGTGTAAGCTATGGTAGTAATATATTTCTGCCAAGTGCTCCACCCTACAGAACCAGTGATTACGGATATAGTATTGGTTCGGGCTGGAAGACGAACGTGATATATGGCTCGTTTTTGTTGTCATATGAATGGAAAGAAAATCTGTTCCTCGAATTATTTGCGCAATCAAGAAAACAGGAAGCTAAAACGGCACCAATAACTACTCAGAAAAGTACCGTGGTTTCTTTTGGTATAAGATGGAATATGCACAGAAGGGAATTTGATTTCTAATCAAAGACAAAACAAGCCGGTATTAAGTAATAACCAATGACTACAACTGGGAGAAAAACGAAGCCTTTTTTTTCTAAAATGGTTTAAACTGAAATTCTTATAAGAGGATTATTATTTATCCTTCAATATGAATACTGAATACAATCATTCTTGACTTTATTTTATCAAAAACACTGGAATACTTCAGGCTTTCATCGCGGCTGTGAATATTGTTAAGACCATTGCTTATTTTTAATTCAGGGGAAAAGATAAAACTTTCAAAAAAGAAATTGAAGCCAAGACCCAATTCCACGCCATAGTCATATTTTTTGATCTTGACAAGATCTTCTGCTTTTTTTGCCCTGGCGTTGCTTGCCAAATCTATATCTCCTTTAATGCCGGTCATCATATAAACCCGGAAATTTCCAATACGGTCTGATTGCAGTTTTACCTGGGCAGGAAAAGTGACAATTACAGATTCTATCGTTTTATTAATATCCGTTTGTCCGCCTTCAGGATGCTTTAACTTATAAAATATGTTTCTTTCAGTAAACATCAATTGAGGATTGAACCGGAATTGAAACCTGTCGGATAATCTTGCAGTGGCCAGCAAGCCCAAAGCAAAGCCTTTTGAATTAACAGGCTCGGCTATTAAAATACTGTCGTTTTGCAAAAATCTGGAATCAAGGGAAGTTTGAAACCTTGACATATTAGCCCCAAGTGTTATACCAAAATAATAAGGCTTACTATCATGATCATACTGGTTCATTTCCCTGGGCTGGGCCAAAATTGTTTGAGAAAACAATAGACCTCCAATAAGGAAACAGATTCCAAAACTTAATCTTCTTTTGATACGGGCTTTCTTCCTGAGTAAATACAGCATATTCCTAAGCTTAGCAATTTATACCGGGTTTGGGTATAACCAATTTTGTTTAAAATATCAACCAATTTCTGACGATCAGGAAATGCATTCGCGGATTCGCACAAGTACTCATAAGCTTCTTTATTTTGTTTGAACCAGCGTGCTACCTGAGGTGCAATAACACCCATATAAAAATTGTAAAAACTGCGTATAGGCTGTTTAGGTTTTGAAAATTCAAGTATGATTAATTGTCCTCCCGGCTTTAATACCCGGAGTATTTCTTCTAATCCTTTTTCAAGGTTTTCAAAATTCCGGATGCCAAATGCCACCATTCCCGCATCAAACGTATTTTCCCCGAAATTTATTGTTTCTGCATCACCTTCTTGTAACCGGACCTTACCTGTAAGTCCCTCTTTTTCAACTTTAATTTTACCTATTTCAAGCATTTGAGATGAAATGTCTATACCCTCCACTCTTTCCGGATTGATCAATTTGCAGGCTAAAATGGCCATGTCGCCCGTTCCAGTAGCAATATCCAGTATGATTTTGGGATTATCTTTTTTCAACAAACTGATGGCCTTTTTTCGCCAGCCAATATCAGTACGTGCTGAAAGAAACCGGTTCATAAAATCATAACGGCTGGCAATACGATCAAACATTCCGGCTACCTGTTCTTTCTTACTCTTTGCTGAATCTTTTTCGGGGGTGATATGATCATGCGGTAATGTTCTGGACATGGGCGGCAAAGTTAAGGGGGGTTTGTATTTTATTTATATCTTGTTTACAGGTATTATGACCATTTTTTTAAGATTGCATTTTGATCATATTCTCTATATGCTGATTCTTCTGTTCATCCGTTAACTTGCACTTATATGGAGATCAGGGATGCCAATTATATTATAAGCAGTGCCGATTTTAGTCAATGTCCTCCTGCGGACAGACCGGAGTATGCATTTATTGGACGTAGTAATGTGGGTAAGTCTTCCTTAATTAATATGCTCTGTAATAAAAAAGCATTGGCCAAAACTTCATCAGCTCCGGGAAAAACACAATTGATCAACCATTTCGATGTTTTTTCCTCAGGTAAAAAAAAATGGTATATAGTCGATTTACCCGGTTATGGATATGCAAAAGTATCGCAGAGCAGTCGCCGGCGTTGGGAGCAAATGATAGAGGGATATATCAGGAAAAGAGAGAACCTGGTGTGTATTTTTGTATTGATTGATAGCCGCCATGAACCTCAAGAAGCGGATTACACATTTTTGAATCAATTGGGAAAATGGGAAGTTCCTTTTGTTCTGGTATTTACTAAAAGTGATAAAAACAAACCGGCTGCCACATCCCGAAATGTAAAAGCTTTTTTAGATGGAATGATGGAATACTGGCAGGAACTGCCACCTTATTTTGTCACATCAGCGCTCAACAAAGAAGGCCGTGAATCCCTTCTGGCGTATATTGAAAAATTAAACCAGGGCTTTTCTATTAAGAATACCAAGAATTCAAATTAGTTCTGTATCAGATTATTGCTTTTCTTTGCAGCCAATCTGGCATTAGTATATGAAGAAGATCCTTTCTGAAAGAAATTTTGTTATTTTCCTATTTGTGATGGCATTTGTCGTTTTTTCCTTTGCGCAAGAAGATGCTAAAAAAGTTGAAAAAATGTATCAGGATGCTGGATTGTCCGGTTCTTCTTTAATTGTTTCCCCAAAACAAACAGCCGGAAATTTGGATTCTAAAAAACCATTAGAATTTAATTCGCTCGAAAAATAAGCTCACTTCCTTTAGTTCCTATTTTCTGTATTTAATAATATTAGTTGATATACCTTCCTCAATTGGCGGCAAATAGTAAATGTTTTACAGGAGTTGCAGGTGAAAGATAGACTGGAGGGATTTAATTTAGAGCAAGTGTATGAAGCAGGTTTTTTCCGAAAAAAGTGAAACCGAAAAAAATCAATTGACCACTTTATTTGCACAACTACTGCTTGCAAATGCTTCCGGTTTAGCTTTAAAGGCGAACCCCATTCCCAGGATATAACCCATCGCTTCTTTTAATGCGTCGTTGCTTTTAAAATGCGGATTTGTATTGATATCTGCATGCACTTCCATATCTACATTATAAACAGTAAAAAGATTGCACAATTCGTATGCAATCTCAATGCTTTTGGCCACTTCCATCAACATTCTCTCTTTGATGGTGTATTGTTGCCTCGTTCTGTCATTGTGAATAAACATAAAACCACCATGGCCTTCTCTCAGGAAAACAATCACTGTAGCAAATTCCGTTTCTTTGCCTTTTACCTGGGAGTCAGTGCCTATGCAAACCTTTAACCTGAAACCGGCTGCAGTTTCACGTTTGATTGCATTTTCCACCGCATTTATAATAGGAAGATCGATGATGTCACCATTAAATTTTCTCCAACGCATATAAAAAAAGGTTTTCCTAAGTTATAGAAAAACCTTCATTTAAACAAAAGGGGCAGGGATTAATGCTCTGTCAATATAACAGAGAGAGTATTATTGACGTAGTATTTTATCGGTCCATTGGTTATTATAATCATTAAAGAGTACCATATACCAACCCTTCACAAGATTACCTGTACTGATTTGATTGATTCCACTATTTAGTTGCCCGCGTTTAATAATCTTACCACTAAAGTCGACGATGGTATAGGAATAATTTCCCGGGCTGGTTACAGTGATGTTATTTGAGTGGATAAGGTTGCTTAACAATTTTGGCTGTGGATTTTCGTAGTTGCCTTTCAGCGTTAATGTATTTGAATAATAAACTATGCCTTCATTGGATATGATTTTTAACCTGTATTTGTTTTCCGTTTTATTGGAAGTGTGGTATATGTAAGAGCGGGTTTCAATGGTAGTTTTTATCAAGGGAATAAAATCTTTTCCATCTTGAGATATTTGTAAAATTTGCTGAGCCATCTGTTCAGCAGCATCTACGTCCCATTTGAATTGGTGTATGTTACCTATTTGTAATCCGCTCAATTTGAATTTTGGCAGGAGAAGGGTGCTACCTGATATATAGCTCCCGGTTATGGAGTAGGAGCCAAGACTTGCATAGGAAGGAGCATATATATTTCCTTTCCCTTCTACCTTCAGGTAGTAGCTTCCTGTTTTAAGAATAGTGTCGATGTTGCAATTAAGTAAGTTGCCCGGATTATAAGCATTGATCAGGATTCCTGCCTGGGTAAATAAAGAAATTTCAAGATCAAGATTGGAACCCGCATTTCCTGCACCTACATTAAAAGGAATTGCATTTACTTGAAAGCGGGATCTTTTTGGTATGGAAAAATGATACATGTCCGCATCATTATTTTCTTCTATTATTCCATTAATTTCAAATTGATTATTCAGAAAAGGTATAATTGTAGCACGATCAAATGTATTTCCGTGATCATCCCACCTGTAGCCAAATCCGTTTTTTGCAGAACTGATGATAGAAAGATCATCCTGGTAACTGGTACATCCAAATGAATTTGGACCATTACTCCATAAGGTAAAGTTGCGGCTATAACCCAATCCCATGATCGGCGCCCAGCCTATTTCACCAACTCCACGACCGGTATTATAATCTGTAATTTTATTGCAGTTTCCATCGTATTCAGATTGATGATACAGACCAAGTGTATGCCCGGCCTCGTGCGAGACCGCTTCTGCGATCTTTTTTAGATTATATCCTAATGTTGCCGGGAAAACAAAACAAGGAGTATCATCTGCCCAGGTAAACGATTCAACAAATGCGACTCCACCTGTAGTATTTTCATACCAACCCGAAGTGGGTGTAATGATAACTCTCAATCTTTTATCAATTGGTGCAGCCCGGAATTTTGAAAAATCTGTTGTGATGTTGATGTTGAATGGGCGAAAATCTTCGGAAACCCTGTTGAAAATTTGCGATACTTGTACCGCGTTTAAGCCGGATGCGGCACAAATAATAGGACTGATTTTCCAATTCCAACTGGTTCCCTCTACTATATGCCCGTCAAAGTCCAGGAAAATTGCTATAGAAGCCGAAGGGTGGCTGTTCAATACGGGAACCTGTGCTACCGCAAAAATTTGCATTGCCTGGCACAAGACAAGGCACCATGACCATATCTGGATTTTCATCTGGGGCGGATTTAGTTTTCAAAAGGACGTTATCATCTACTGAATAGCGGCTATTCAAAATCGTTTATTCATTTACCAACTCTCTGAATTTTTTCTTTATTAAAAAATATTGTTGTTCATGTTTTTGCAAAACATACAAATCATCATGATTAAAACTGACGATACGGCCAGAATATCTGACCGTACCATCAGTAGTGGTGGTGGATGAAAGTGTCAACGTTGCGCCGTTGAATCGGGTGGAACTAACAACTACACTGTGGAGTGTATTGTTATATTTACTGGTAGCGGAAATTATTTTTCCATTAAATCCGGGTATATTTTTTTCAATAAAACCGGCATTTATTTCCTTTGCAGCTGCAACATTACTGAAGAGCTCTTGTAGTCCGGTAATATCAAGTTGAATTTTATCAGGAAGGTTAGCGAAAAGAACAGGCTTGCCGGGAGCATGTAAATTGAGACCCTCCACCTGTTGGGCAAAACTATAAGTGAACAAGAAATTAAAGGCCAGCCAGAAGCTGCACCATTTAAGGTAAATCATTGGATATTTTTAAAGAAAAAAAAGAGAATCGGTTAACAGATGTAGTGGATCTGCAACAGTTATCAGGGGGGACGGAGCTCAAAGGTTTGTAAAAGTTTTTTACAATACCAAGGTTGAGGGTTAGTGAAAAGTATAAATAGAGGATTAGTACTCTGAGTGAAATCGTATATTTTCAAACCGCCCTTTAGTTATTCAATATTGGCCTGTGCTTAGCATAACCAGGGTACAGGCCTCTATAGTTTCAATATTTTGTTTCCTGGCCAGGATCACTAACTCATTATTTTCAGTACCGGGATTAAATATGATTCTTTTTGGGTTTACTGACAGGATATAATCATAATATTCCTGCTGATTTTTGGGATTCAGATAAAGAGTTACAGTATGAATATCCTGCAAGGGTAATTTTGCTTTATCGAGCGGCACATCAGCGACCATCGTATTTTTTCTGCCAATGGCAACAACAGGATGACCCATGCTCCTTAACCGGTTTATGGCAAGAAAACTATAGCGTGCCGGGTTGTCGGACGCTCCCAAAACAAGTGTTTTTTTTTCTGTCATGTAGTAAAGCTAATGGCTAAAAAATAAAAAGTAATAACAATTAAGTTGCTTTATTTAAACATCCTGATCAGGTTTCCAACAAACCAACTTTCCTCAGCTTTGATCATGGTATCTAAAGTTTTGTCCGCCTGGTTTCCTAATTTCTTAATACCACTTACGGTGTCTACAAACGATTTGATGCTTTTATCTCTCCTGTCACCTTCCACTTCTTCCAATTGATCCAGCAATTTCAACATGGGCTCCAGTTCTCTTTTTTTTCTTTCTTTCACAATCAGTCTTACTACTTTCCATATATCCTTTTCAGCTGAAAAGTATTCTTTTCTTTCTCCGGTCAGTATCACTCTATCTGCAAGGCCCCAACTGATCAATTCCCTGATGTTCATATTTACATTACCCCGGCTGATATTTAACTCCTCCATCATATCGTCCTGCGTTAAGGGATCGGGGCTGATCAATAATAAAGCATGGATCTGAGCCATCGTTCGGTTAATACCCCAATTGGTGCCAAAGGCGCCCCAGCTGCTGATGAATTGTTGTTTGGCTTCAGTTAATTTCATAAACCAACAATAAAGCAGAATATTGAAGTTTCAAAATATACTGAAAATATAATTACCTTTAACAAAATCAAAATACAATCAAAACAAAAAAAAACCATCTTCAGTAAAGAGATGGTTCTTATTTTTAAAGTTCAATTTTATTATACCAGCATCTTCAGTGGTTCTTCCAGTAAGCTTTTCAACGTTTGCAGGAAGGCAGCGCCTGTAGCGCCATCCACTACCCGGTGATCGCAACTCAGGGTCACTTTCATCACATTACCGGCCACTACGTTACCATTCTTCACTACAGGCACCTGGCTGATACCACCTACTGCTAAAATACAGGCATCGGGAGGATTAATTATTGCGGTGAATTCGTCAATACCAAACATACCCAGGTTAGAAATTGTAAATGTATTTCCTTCCCAGTCTGAGGGTTGTAATTTTTTGTCTTTTGCTTTTTGTGCAAACTCTTTTACCTCTGCACCTATCCGGGACAATGATTTGGTATCGGCCGACCTTACCACGGGAACTAATAGACCATCTTCCACTGCTACTGCCACACCGATGTTTATATCATAGTTGGTGCGTATCTTATCACCCAGCCAACTACTGTTGACGGCTGAATGTTGCTTCAGGGCTACTGCGCATGCTTTCAGAACGAGGTCGTTAAAAGATATTTTTACTTTGCCTGATTCATTCATTTTAGCACGGCCTGCTACAGCAGCATCCATATCTATGGTCATTGTAAGATAGAAGTGCGGGGCAGAAAATTTGCTTTCCGCAAGTCGTTTGGCAATAACCTTTCTCATTTGAGATACCTGAACGTCTTTAAAACCTTCTGACCTTTCTCCACCACCTTTTGCAACCTGATTTTGTTCATCTCTGCTGGTTGAGGAAGGTTTATAATTATCAATATCGGATTTCACAATACGACCCGAGTCACCACTGCCACTCACTTTGCTTATATCTATTCCCTTTTCAGCTGCTAATTTTTTGGCAAGAGGCGATGCTTTTATTCTTCCATTCTCTGAAGAAGCCATTTCCTGATGACCGCCGCTAACGGTTTCCTCTTCCTTATCCGATGAAGTGGCTTCTTTTGCAGTTGTGTTTGGTCCGGCTTCCGAAGTCTGTGCAGCCCCAGCTTTTGTTGCAGCCACTATGCCCTCAACATCAACTTTTCCTTCTTCACCGATAATGCATAGCAAATCATTCACTGCAATCTTTTCACCTTTTTGAGCTCCCTGGTAAAGTAGCTTTCCATTTTTATAACTCTCCAGTTCCATGGTGGCTTTATCCGTTTCAATCTCAGCAAGTACTTCCCCCTTTTTTACTGTATCTCCTACATTTTTATTCCAACCAGCAATCACGCCTTCTGTCATGGTATCACTGAGACGCGGCATCAACACCACTTCATCCATTTTTGAAATGTCAATTGCAGGCGAAGTTTGTTCTTTGGATTTTGGATCTGCCTTTTCAGGTGCGGCCTGTGGTTTATCCTTTTTTTCTGGTTGAGATTTTTCTTCTTTTTGTTCCGGCTTGGCTGCTGCTGTACCACCGGCACTTACTAATGAAGAAACATCTTCACCTTCCGCACCTATTATGGCGAGAAGGTCATTTACCTGTAATTTGCTTCCTTTGTCTCCACCCATATGCAACAAAGTGCCGTCTTTATAACTTTCAAGTTCCATTGTGGCCTTGTCCGTTTCTACTTCAGCAAGCAAGTCACCCTTTTTTACAGTATCACCCACTTTTTTATGCCAGGCAGCAATAACTCCTTCGGTCATCGTATCGCTTAGGCGGGGCATCAATATCACTTCAGCCATGTAGCTATAATTTTGGTCGAAATTAAGGTAAATTGATGAATGATAAACGGCTGAATCTTCAATAAGCCATTACAAGGAATTTTGTAAAAATTAAACAGGATACTAAATAAAACCCATCTGCCGTATATTTTTTACATGAAGTAGTTTAATAATCAAGGTCAAGTTTTAGCCGGTCCTTAAGCTCTTTTAACAACGGATATTGTTCAGCCATTTTCAAAAACTGTTCCTTCGATGAAAGTGTAGCATCTTCTACTGGCCGATTCAGCTGGTTTTCACGAACCATTACATTAAACTGAAGTGCTTTATTTAACAATCGTTCCTGCAAAAAAGAAAATAGTTGATTTCGTTCCTGCTCAATAAATTTTTGTTCAATGTTGCTGGCTGTAATCACCTCAAAAGAGTTTTCATCCTTTATTATTATTTCAGCCAGTTCAAAAGGTTGAGCGGCCGGGTTCCTGGCATCTTTTAGTTTTTGAATATAACCGGCCCAGGCTGCATGTAAGGTGTCAGTAAGTAAGGGCTGATTGTCAGGAGCCCCGGTTGGCGCACCGTTGTTTTTATATTGCTTACGAATTTTATTTAGAGCAGAGAGTCTGTTTGAAATCGGGTTCTTCGGGCTGGGTATTTCAGGTTTATAATTAGTACCTTCTTCTGCCACTTTTAATTTTTCTGCATCTTCCGTCTCAATTATCAATTTTGTTTCTGCCCCGGGATCCTTTGTTGTGATATTTTTCCTTACATCCTCAGTCCCGGAAGAAGATTTTTTTTTTGGGCTGATTTCAATGGGTATTATCTGCTTGAAGGCTACCGGTCGTGCTGAATCAATTCGTTTTTTTTTACTTATTCCATTTCCGTCTGAGCTAAGATCTATAGCTTGTTTTAGGTAACAAAGTTTGATCAGTACTAATTCAACGTGGAGTCTTTTATTGCGGGAAGCTTTATAATTGATCTCTGCTTCATTCAGGATATTCAGGGCACTTATCAGCAAAGCGATTGAAACCTGCCTGGAGGTTTCAACATACCTGTCCTTAAAGCTTTCCACGGCTTCAAGCAAGATAGCCGCTTTCGCATCTTTACATACTAAAAGATTGCGTATGAATTCTGCAAAACCATTCAGCACCAGGTCTCCTTCAAAACCTTTTTGGTTGATATCATCAAAAAGAAGCATGGCGCCGGCGAGATCCTGCTCTTCCATACAGTTGAGCATTTTGAAATAATAATCGGCATCCAGGATATTAAGATGTTCCAGCGTATTAGTGTAAGTAACTTCTCCATTTGTAAAGCTTACGATCTTATCCATTATGCTAAGTGCATCCCGCATGCAGCCTTCGCTTTTTTGTGCTATCAATTGCAAGGCAGCCTTCTCAGCTTTTACTTCTTCCTTGTCACAAATTTCCTGCAAATGTTCCACTGTATCATTGGTAGTAATGCGCTTGAAATCGAATATCTGGCACCTGCTTAATATGGTGGGAAGGATCTTATGTTTTTCAGTTGTGGCCAGAATGAAAATCGCATACGGTGGTGGTTCTTCTAATGTTTTCAAAAAAGCATTAAAAGCTGAAGAACTCAGCATATGAACCTCATCAATAATATAGACTTTGTATTTACCTGCCTGCGGCGAAAAACGGACTTGCTCTACCAATGTCCTGATATCATCCACGGAATTGTTGCTGGCTGCATCCAGTTCATGAATATTGAGGGAAGTACCTTCATTAAAAGAAACGCAGGAATGGCAAACATTACATGCTTCACCTTCTTTAGTTTGATTTTCGCAATTAATTGTTTTGGCCAGAATCCGGGCACAGGTTGTTTTACCTACTCCCCTGGGTCCGCAAAACAAAAAAGCATGGGCCAGTTGATTATGCCGGATGGCATTTTTCAAAGTGGTCGTAATATGCGACTGTCCGACAACAGTATCAAACAGCTGCGGTCGGTATTTTCTTGCTGAAACGATAAATTTATCCATAGACCTCAACCCCCGTAATAACCGATTATTTTATTTGTAATCAACCAAAGTGCAAGATAAGAAAGCATGATTGATCGGTCACTGAAAAAAGTTCCTGTTGATAAGTTGGTAATTATTTTATACTACGTGGCTTATACTATCGGATGTGTCTTAAATTCTTTCGTCCTGTCAAACAAATATCGGTAAGTAGTCAGCTTTCTGCTGCGATAGGTGCCCAAACCCTCTGCTACATTGATCATTTTGGGGTTAAATTCACCTATCCATTGCATTTCATATTTATGATACAAGGGTTTTGGTTGTATAAGTTTGGCGCCTTCCATGATGAGATATGAATCGACTCCACGGCCATGCATTTCGGGCACGATGCCAAATACCAGGCCCACAAATTTGTCTGGCCTGATGGTTTTTTTTAACCAAAGGAATTTAAGTTTATGAAACAGATCGAATTTTCCCTTAAGATGTTTAAACCACTGATTAAGGTCAGGCAGGTTGATCCATATTCCAATCGGTTCATTTTTATAATAGGCGAACCAGCAAATCTTTTCATCCAACACTGGTTTCATTGACTGGAACATTTTAAGTACTACTTTTTTGTCGAGTTGTTTTAACCCGCCATGCCCTGCCCAGGCTTTATTATAAACAACAGTAAAGTCGCTGGCAAATTTTTCTAACTGATTTTTTTTGATGTGAACCGCAGAAAAGTCAGGATCAGCTTCGCAGGCATCATGCCGGTCGTAATATTTTTGTTTTACTTTATCTACCGTGTTTAAAGCAAAACAGGCCTGGTTATAAAAACCCATGAAACCATAATTTTCAAATAATTGCTGGTAATAAGGAGGATTGTAATTGAGGCAGTAGACAGGCGGTTCAAAGCCTTTTACCAGCAAACCCCACCAACGATCCCTCTCGCCAAAATTTATAGGCCCATCCATTGCCTGCATCCCTTTTTGCAGCAGCCAGTGCTTTGCCACATCAAATAACATATCGGCGGCATCCTGGTTGTTGATGCAATCAAAAAATCCAATGCCTCCTACCGGAACATCATCTCCTTTATTCTTATATTTCTTATTGGTAAATGCCGCAATACGGCCAATCAATTTTCCTTCCTTACTTTTTAATACCCATCTTATTGCCTCACCCTGGCGGAAAGCTTTGTTCTTTTTTTTATCGAATACATCTGAAATGTCCTTATTGAGTGGTTGAATATAATTAGGATTATCTCCATTAATAACAATGTTCACTCTTAAAAAATCCCGAATTTTTTTTCTATCATTTACCTCCTCAAGCTGCATATAAAAATCTTTGAAGAGCAAAAGTAACAGAACCTCTTTAAACAAATAGAAGAGATCAATTTTTACAAAGGTTGATCTTTTCAGTCAGAAATTGTTTTTCTGAAACTGATGTGGTTAGTCGCAATGCTTTTTCAAAAAACTCTTTTGCCTTCAAATATTCCGCCATTTCCAGGTACAATTCTCCAAAAGCTGCAAAATAAAGATGATGAGTTTCGAGACCTCTAATTTCCCTGAGTTCCCTGAGGGCCTGCTGCTTATTAATGGCATAAGCTGAAGCAATGGCTTTGTTCATAGCAACAACCGGGTTCGGCTGCAATTGATAAAGTATTTCATATAAATGGTAGATGGATTTCCAGTCCGTTTCTTCTATTGATAAAGCGGCTGCATGAGTTGACGCTATAGCAGCTTCCAGGTGGTAGGTAGATACTTCAAAGGGTTCGGCCGCCATGTCAAGGTGATCAAATCCTTTTTGGATCAACTGTTGATCCCATTTACTTCTGTCCTGGAATTTTAAAATAATAATATTGCCGTTTTTGTCGAGACGGGTTCGCAACCTTGAAGCCTGGAAACAAAAAAGGGAATACAATGCATTTGTTCTTGGAAAGCGAGTAAGGGGATGTTGTGTTAACAGGAGGCAAAGCCGCATTGCTTCTTCGCAAAGATCCTCCCGGATAAGATGATCCGGTTGAGAAGAATTATATCCTTCATTAAACAAGAGATAAAGGGATTTCAAAACGGCATCAAGCCTTGTCTGCAATTCATCTCCCTCAGGCGTTTCCAATTCAATTGATTCGGATTTAATTTTTTCTTTTGCCCGGTAAATTCTTTTTGCAACGGTTTCATCCGTTGTTAAAAATGCATTGGCTATTTCAGTTACGCTTAACCCGCAAAGAGTTTTTAATGTAAGCGCAATCTGCGATTCAGAAGCAATAGACGGATGACAACAGGCAAACATCATTCTTAGTTGGCTATCCTGTATTTCATTTTCCATAAAAAATTGGTGAACGGTCGTAGTTAATGTCCATTCGGATTCCAGCAGGCTGATATATTGAGGCCTGATGTCCTTAAACTTTTTCTGACGACGCAGGAAGTCAATGGATTTATTTCTGGCAACTCGATATAACCAGGCGGTCGGGTTGTCCGGGATTCCGTTATAACTCCAGGTATTCATTGCCTGTACCAGGGTGTCCTGAACAATATCCTGGGCAGTTTCCATGTTTTGCAAACCCAGTAACCGGGATAAAACGGAAATTATTTTTCCCGATTCATGCCGGAACAGATGATCTATAGTTTGATGAATGGTTTCTGCAGACCTCACAACATTTCTTTAACGCAATTTAGTTTTTATTACCTGTAAGCCTCTGAACCGTAAGCCTGGCCTTTACCCGTTTGGCATAGCTGGCGAAGACTTTCCATGTATCTGCCCCAGCTAAAGGAACAACTGGCATAAAAATCGTCGGTCGCTTTCCAGTTATCATGTTCAAAACGGATCCGGGTTTTTCAATCAATATCATCCAACTGAAATTGAATAGTTGTTCCAATCCAATCTTCCGGCCCTGCCACACACTCCCATTTAAGTAATACATTTTTCTTATTTCAGTTACTTTCATGTCGTTTCCGAACTCACCAAACCTAAATTGGATAATTCCACCAGGCTTGCTGTCTCCGCTGGTTTGTATGGTCCACCATCTGGCAAGTTGGTCTGTATTGGTGATTGCATCAAAAACCTTTTCCCTTGCTGCGGCTATATGAAATAAGTGTTTTATCGCTGCCATGTTTAAATGATTTTATTTTCAATAATTTTTTTTAACAGTTGCAGATCTTTTCGGTTGGCACTCCTCATCATAAAAGACATAAAAGGAGCAAAAAATTTTGAAAACCCTGATGGAATACCCCTGTTTCTTAATGTCATGCGGGTTGTTTGTTTATCCATTTCTTTCCAGGTATAAGTCGTTTCCATCGGGAAGGGTCCGTCAGCTGTTTTCATAACTAATTTTTCTCCGGGTATCCACTCTGTAATTTCATATACATATAATAATTGCCTGCCCAGGAATTGCGCTTTGAAAGCAATTTGAGATCCTTCCTGCATAGGTGCTGAGGTAATCCATTCCACAGATTTTATATTTGTATACCAGGCTGTCGCATTATCCGGATTTGAAGCAAAGGCTGCTACCTCTTCAGAACTTGCTGAAATTAATATTTCGCTAAAGACATCAACAGCTTTCATTTTAATCAGGATTAATTATAACTCATAGCTTCCCTGGTAAAATATTTTTTTAATAAACCCAATTGTCCCAGATCATAACTTTCATGTTGAGTTAGAAATGCCAAAGTTCCTCCATTGGTAAAGTCACCTATAGGACTTTTTATTGGTAAATCAGCGGCCAGCTGTTCTTCGGTAACTGATTTTAGCGCATCGCTCAACAAAGCAGTTACTTTCGTCCATTCTTTTTTAATTTCTTCCAGCGAAGGATAGGCTAAAGTCGCATCATACGCTTTAAAATTGTCAAAGAAATCATTGTATGGATTAGTAGTCGGCTTGCCCAGGAATATTAACATAAGGTAACGGGCATGAACAGTGTGTGCTGCTATCCAATTGATGGGATTGTTATGTTCACTCATTCTTTCTTTGCCCTGCTCTTCCGAAATACCAGCAAGGGCATTGTCAAAGAGGCGGGTATTCATAGAAAGTATGATCTCAGACTGGTAATTTGATTTTGCTATAATAGTTTTTTTAAAACCTAATGTGAATAGTTCTGAATTTTCATTCAGGTGAACTAGTAAATGAAAGTTATTTTTTTGGAAAGTTGGGATTAGCCTTCAGTTCTTCCAATTGAAGGGTATGTCGTAACGTATGTCCGTTCAGAAATAAAAGCATTTGATAGGTATCAATGGTTCCCAGGAATGGATGCGCTATAAAATGATTCCGCAAATCTTCTTGTGTTGTTTTGAAAAAGTTTTGAGTGTTATTTCTTCTTTCAATAAAGACCTTAAGGGCATCCTGCGCAGTACCAAATTGCCCGCCAGGAATAAAATCTTCGGGTGCTTTGGCTTTAAAACTCCTGTCGGTGATCATTTTTATAATAGATTGATCCGTTTGTTTGACCTCATTTCGCCTGGCGGAATCAGCTGGTTCTTTCAGAGAGCCCATCGACCAGTCAAACAAGTTTTTTTCAGCCAGGGCGATATGTTCAATGCAATCTGCAACACTCCATACACTGTCAGCTGGTTTCCAATTGAGTTGTGCATCTGATAGTCCATTTACATTATTGATCAGCCTTTGCTTTGTTTCGGAAAGATAATTCAAAGCAAATTTTCTGTCTTTTTTTGACAAGGGAGTTTCTGCGGGGGTAAAGCTGATCAACACCAATACGGCTAGCAATGAAAATAGTTTGCGCATATAAATAAAAATTTAAAAAATGTTATTAATAGTGAATTTGTACAATGAAAAAGTAAGGGGTAACTGTAGGTTAATTTTATTTCAATACAGATACTTATTATGCAATTCTATATGATCATTCAGCAATAATTACATTTCAACTTTCATTACCTGCCTGAGCTGGATTGTCCCTCCCGAATCAAAATCAGGGTAATCTTTTGAAATAGCTACAGCTTCATTTATGTCTTTTGCTTTTATAATGAAAAAACCTCCCACTACTTCTTTTCCTTCAGTGTAGGGACCATCTGTCACCGTTTTTCCGCCTTTTCCTTTTATTGTTTTTCCCCCGGGTATCAAAGGCTCGCCTGTCACATATTGTTGTGTTTTATTTAATTTATCTATCCAGGCCATCCATTTTCCCATTTGTGCCTGCATTTGTTCCGGGCTGGCGCCATTCATCTGGCCGCCATGAAAAATGAGCATAAATTTTTCCATAATGAATTGTATTAATTTTTTTAGAAAAATTGTTTTTACATATTCAGTTGCTGAAGTTCTCTAACTTCAACAGTTCCTTCATGATCAAGTAGGGGACAGCCTTTAGCTAATTCCACCGCTTCCGAATGATCGGCTGCTTTGATCATCAGGTAACCACCTACAATTTCTTTTCCTTCAGTAAAGGGCCCGTCGGTTACATTTTTTTTACTTCCATTTATTACTGAGCCTTCCTTTCCAAGAGGAAGCCCTGATATAAATTTTCCCTCTTTCCCCAGGTTTTCCATCCATGTTTTCCATTTGGCCATGTGGGCTTTCCATTTTTCCGGATTTTTTTGTTCATCTATTCTTCCGGCGTCTCCACCGCGGAATAGCAGCAAGTAATCTTTCATAATAATTTGTTTTTGCGATTAAATAATAGTTTCAGGTATATAACGACTGGTTTTCTTCATTCCGGACAAATGAAAAATAATTTTTAAAAAATTACTCAAAATGTGATGTGAACGGTAGCGAATTTCCAGTGACAGACAGAAAATTGTTTTAATAGAGCAGAAGTGAAGAACAGTCTGAATAAACAGACCGATTTTGTTCATACCAAGATAGCCAAAAAAACCTTTCCGCCCGGAAAGGTTTATGATAACGGAATCGCGGCAAGTATTTTATAAGGTTCGGGTAAACATTTTTTTCATTAATTGCCGATCGTGTCCATAAATATCTTCCCGGAAATTGAGTTCACCTTCTTCATCTGCCCAGGCTGTATAATAAGTGATCAGGACTGGAACCGGTTTTTTTAAGGGTACAAATTTTTCTTCCCCCCTATTCATGGCCGTATTAATTTTTGAAGCATTCCATTCTGTATTATTTCGCAGCAGGTAATTCGCCATGCGTTCGGGGTCACTCAGCCGGATGCAACCATGGCTAAACGCTCTCTTATTACTCGCAAATAAACTTTTAGATGGCGTATCGTGAAAATAAATATTGAAAGAGTTGGGGAAAAGAAATTTCACCTTCCCTAAAGCGTTGTCGCCACCGGGGCGCTGCCGGATTTCCGGTACACCATTGTTCTCACCCGTCTGTTCCATGTTGTGGCTTTCAAGATAGCCGGGATCTTTTTCTATGGCGGGTAAAATTTCATTTTTTACTATACTGACCGGTACATTCCAGTAGGGACTGAAAACAACCTGGTTTAGGTTGCCGGTAAATACACGGGTATCATGTCCCTCCTTTCCAACCACCACTTCCATGTCGAATACTTTTTTATTATTCTCAATGGCGTGCAGAATAAAAGCCGGAATATTAACCAGGAGAAGGTCACCCTGTGGTTGCACGGGAAGCCAGCGCATACGGTCCATATTGATCAACAATTGTTGTATTCGATGCGAAACAGGAACATTCATTTCCGTGAGAGTAGTTTTATTGACAAGGCCATCTGCCTTTAATCCATGTCGTCGCTGAAATTTTTTTACACCCGTTTCCAACGTATCAGTAAAAACCATGGAGGTATCCGTAGCATCCATATCGGCGGTTAATTGTAATCTTTTTTTAATCAGGATTATTTCTGGCGAGGTCATTCCCTTTTTTAAAACTTTTTTGTCATTAGGAATTAGCGGCCAGCCACCTTTTGTATGAATATCATGATAAAGAGCCAGGTTTTTTTTAAGGGCACCATAGGATGGATTTACATCCTCGTAATACTTATCATCCTTATGTTTCTTTTTCAATAAGGAGTCTGCGAGGTACAGAGCATCTTGTTTAATAGATGGAATAAAACGCTCCATTTCCTTTCTTTTTACATATTCGGATTCATAAGCCAGTAATGTATGCCGGATAAATTGTGCGGTCAATTGTAGTTCCGTATTGATAAAGGACTTATTCTTTGCTGAAGGGGTAATGCTATCATTCGTGATCAGGTAATCCATTCTTTGTTTTAATTCCTTATTATCGAGAATAGTATCGTCACTGGAAGAGGTATGATGGTTATGCAGGTTCCAAAAGCCCCTCGCCTGTTCTGTAAGGCCGTCACTGGAAAACCAGGCAAATTGAAAATTGCGGCTATTATAAAAACTAAGTAAGCGGCGGCTGATGGAATCGGGAATATTTTTCTCAATTATACATTTTTCGACTGCCCCACTGTCCAAAAAAAGATCGCTATATGAATTGGAAGCATTTATATAATTATTTCTCGCCGTGATCTTTTTGCCTTTCTTTTCATTCTCAATATTGCTATTCCAGGAATTTTTGCATGAGATTAACAGATGGGAACAGATTACCCCGTAAAGAAATATTTTTTTCATGGGGGATAGTTTGCAAAGATTGTGCCTGTAGAAATCTTTTTGCCCCGGGCTTGACGGAGGGTGAATCATTGAGAATAAATTTTCGCAGGTAGGCAACCTGCAGGAAATTCCTTGGGTCATTTTTAATGTTATTTATATTAGTGGCTCCAAAATAAAAAAGGCGCCTTGATTAAAGCGCCTTTTCTATGAAAAGAAATATTAGTCTTTTTTATTTTTTGATGGTTCCCCTTTCAAATATTTATCGAGAAAGGTTAATATTTGTCCATAACCCTTTATCTCATTTTCTTTTTTTATAAAACCATGTCCTTCGTCGGGGAAGATAACATACTCTACCGGTGCATTATTTTTCTTTACGGCAGCTACTACTTCATCACTTTCTATTTTCAAAACTCTCGGATCGTTGGCTCCCTGCAATACCATCAATGGTTTTTTGATGTTAGCTGCATGCAGTAATGGTGAATATTGTTTTAACCGGACAGTGTCTGCTGAATAAGGATCGCCGATCTCTTCGTATAATGCTTTTTTAAACGACTCCCAGTATGGAGGTACTTCTTTCAAAGTACGCAGCCAGTTGGACACACCAAACAAGTCAACACCAACATCGAATTCATCTGGCTGAAAACATAAAGCGGCCAGGGTCATATAACCTCCATACGACCCGCCAAGAATACCAATCTTAGAAGAATCAATATAAGGAAGGGATGCCAGGTATTTTTTACCCCATACCACATCTTTAAGGTCCTTGTCGCCATGATTACGGTTATCCATTTTGAAGAAGGTTTTTCCATAACCGCTGCTGCCACGGTTGTTCACATCCATTACGGCATATCCATGGTTGACGAGATACTGTATCAAGGAAAAATAATATTGACCAGCCTGCCCGCCCGGACCACCATGTACAAATACCACTGCGGGTGCTTTGTTTTCTATTGTAGCCTGCTGAGGTTTATAATAGATAGCTGGTATTTCCAATCCATCAAAGGATTTGTAACGCACTACCTGTGCCGATACCAGGTCAGCTTCATTAATATCGGGGTTGAGGGTAGCAGTCTGTTTTTTTAGTTTTTTGGTATTGAAATCATAGCTATACAGGTTGCCCGGAGCTTTGGAACTACCCACATTCAGGATCATCTTGTTCTCACTTCGGGAGATACTTACACTTTGTATATTTCCGTCTTCAATCTTCGGAAATTCAAGTTCTTTCCCGGTTTGATGATCAAAGAGGTGAAGTTTGTTGGCTCCGTCTTCATTCACATAGATCACCCGGTATTTTTCATTGAATGATTTGGTCATCCATACCACATCCCATTTATCGCTGTATAATTTTTCTTTCTGACCGGTACCAATATCATACTTCGAGATATAGTTGAATTCACCTCCTTCATCTGTCAGGTAATATAGGGTCTTATTGTCGAGAGAAAACTGAAGCGGTCTATTGTTACATTCAATACTATCCGGATTGATCTTTTTCAGTTGCCCGGTCTGCTGGCTGAGCAGGTAGAGATTGGAAAAAGTAGTAGTTACCGGTTCTACAAGTGCCAGGTATTTCTCATCCGTTGACATAGCGCCAGCGTCAAATCCATTGTCATTCTTGTAGATCATGATACTGGTCCAGTTGCTGGTATCCATTTTATACATGTCGAAAAACATGGGATTTCTTTTGTTAGAAGTATAGTATAAAAATTTATTATCCCGGCTCCAGCCCCAGAAGCTGGCTTTTTCCTTTTCACCTGGAGTAAGATCTTTGATGGTCCCGTCTGCTTTCCGGAGAAAAAGATGGCTGTTCTCGTTACCGCCTTTGTCAGAATTGTAAATAATGTTTTCTGTGCCCGGAATAAAACTATCCGCGAAAACGGATTCTTTATCCGAATTGGTCAGTTGGGTCTTATTGCCCGATGCCAGGTTAATCTTATAGGCATTGAAGATGCCGCTTTCATTGCTGGTTACAAGAAGGTTTGCATCATCGGAACTAAGAGAGCCGCCAAAGACCTCGGAACTTTTGTAAAATTGTTCAATACTGTATTGCTTTACATCGCGGGGAGATTGTTCTTTTTTATTACTATCAGTACAGGAAAATAACAAAATAACCGCAAGGGCTGCCATTAATCGTTTCATAAATAATAGTTGTTGGTTTGAGGGGGAAGTTAAAATTTAATGTTTAAAATAATCAGGTTAATTGAAGTTTGGAAAGTTTGGAACACAGGTGACATCAAAAAAAATTATGCAGCAGCCTTGCCTGGTTCAATGAAAAAAATGTTTTCTGATATAGGAGGGATGTGAGTGGCGAACCTGATCCTGATCCGCCACGACGGACGCAACTACAGCCCAATTAAGGCCTGGAAGCTGGTGAAATAATCGTTCTGCTCACTTTTAAATTTACATGGTTTTCAAATTTGCACATTCATCCCGCTCCCTTACCTTTGCGGCCAAAATAATACCGGTAGTTCCGGAACTCTCCAAAAATATTGATATGGCAAATGTTGGTAAAGTAAAGCAGATCATTGGCGCCGTCATTGATGTGCAGTTTGACGGTTCTCTCCCTGATATTTATAATGCATTGGAACTAAAAAAAGAAAATGGTGATACACTTGTTCTTGAGGTGCAACAACACCTTGGGGAAGATAGTGTACGAACTATTGCAATGGACGGAACGGAAGGTCTTGTTCGCGGCACCGAGGTAATTGATACAGGTAAGGCAATCGCTATGCCGGTTGGTGAAGCAATTAAAGGACGCCTGTTTAATGTAACAGGGGATGCGATTGACGGCTTGCCTGCAGTGTCCAAACACAATGGTCGACCAATTCACAGCAAACCTCCTGCATTTGAAAACTTGAGTACTTCTACGGAAGTGTTGTTTACAGGTATTAAGGTAATTGACCTGATCGAGCCCTATTCTAAAGGTGGTAAGATCGGTTTGTTTGGTGGTGCCGGAGTTGGAAAAACGGTATTGATACAGGAACTCATCAATAATATTGCTAAAGCGTATGCCGGTGTTTCCGTATTTGCCGGTGTAGGAGAGAGGACCCGGGAAGGAAATGACCTGATGAGAGAGATGATTGAAGCTGGCATCATGAAATATGGTGATGCCTTTAAACATAGTATGGAAGAAGGAGGTTGGGACCTGAGTAAAGTGGATATGAAAGAACTGGCTGAATCCAAAGCTACTTTCGTCTTCGGGCAAATGAATGAGCCCCCCGGAGCCCGTGCAAGAGTTGCACTTTCAGGATTAACGATAGCAGAATACTACCGCGATGGGGATGGGGAAGGTAAAGGCCGCGATATCCTTTTCTTCGTTGATAATATATTCCGGTTTACCCAGGCAGGGTCTGAAGTTTCTGCATTGTTGGGCCGTATGCCCTCAGCAGTAGGATACCAGCCTACCCTGGCCACCGAAATGGGGATAATGCAGGAACGAATCACTTCTACAAAAAATGGTTCCATCACTTCTGTGCAGGCCGTTTATGTGCCTGCTGATGATCTGACTGATCCGGCTCCGGCAACAACTTTTGCACACCTTGATGCAACAACAGTTTTGAGCCGGAAAATTGCCGATCTTGGTATCTATCCCGCCGTTGATCCTTTGGATTCTACGTCTCGTATTTTAACTCCGAAGATAGTAGGTGATCTTCACTATGATTGCGCAAACCGTGTGAAATATATCTTGCAACGCTATAAGGAATTACAGGATATTATTGCTATCCTGGGTCTTGACGAGCTTAGCGATGAAGATAAAATGCTGGTAGCCCGTGCAAGAAAAGTACAGCGATTTCTTTCCCAGCCCTTCCATGTGGCGGAAGCGTTTACGGGCCTGAAGGGAGTATTGGTGCCCATTGAAGAAACGATCCGTGGATTTAATATGATTATGGATGGCGAGGTGGATGAATTGCCTGAAGCGGCTTTTAACCTGGTAGGTAGTATTGATGATGCTATCGAAAAGGGCAAGAAATTGGTGGCACAGGCACAAGGATAAGAATCCATCCTGTTATTACTGTGGTGCATGATTAGTGAGGAAGTTATTTGCTTATTCAAAGGTTCTTTAAAGTTAGTTGGATGATTGTTTAACCGCCTTCAGTACTACTATCGTCGTCTGTTGCGTCGCACTCTTCAACTTCCTGTTCTTTATTCAACTTTAAAAACAATAGTTCATTTACTGCTCTAAAGGTTGTAAGTGGCGGGTCCGCTCTTTGGGAGGGGATTTAAAGGAGGCCGGGAATTATGAACTTAGAAATATTGACACCAGAAAAAAAAATTTACAGCGACGAGGTATACGGCGTTCAAATGCCGGGTATCAGTGGTAGCTTTGAAGTGCTGGACAAACATGCACCGCTGGTGAGTGCATTGAAAGCCGGCCGGTTAAAAATTTTAAAAGATAAACAAAATCATTTTGCATACTTCGATATACAGGGCGGATTTGTTGAGGTGTTGAACAATAAAGTGACTGTATTGGCTGAAGGAGCAGTGCCGGTTGAAGTTCCCTGATTAATTGTGCCTCTTCCACTGAGTAAAGATCAACAGGGGCAATAAATAGACTGGCGAAAAACCAGCCTATCCGGATTGTGAAAACTGTTCATGGCCCTCCTGATTTTTATTGGGGGGGCTTTTGTATATAAAAAATGCGGGATTCTGGTTCCCGCATTTTCAGTTTCGTTTTTGATTTTAATTCTTTTATTGCTTATTTGTATGTTTGGTACATGAAATATTTCAATCTACTCTTCAGCTTTCTTTTTCTCGTATCAGCGGGTTTGCAATATAACGATCCTGACCCTTTTATCTGGATGCCCATTTATCTGTATGGAACTGCACTTTGCTGGCTGGCATTCCGGAATAAATATTTTCCAAAGGCATACCTTGCAGGCATTTTAATTTTTTCTGGCTATGCCCTTTATTTATTCTTTACGGCAGATGGAGTATTAGACTGGATGGAAAAACATAATTCAGAAAATATTGCCGCGACTATGCAGGCCACCAAACCCTGGATAGAAGAAACCAGGGAATTCTTTGGATTGTTTATTTTGATTATTGTACTGGCTATTGATCTTTGGTATGCCAGAAAAAAACTCCGAATAAAGTAAGTGGGAACATGTGCCGGTAATCTATGTTTAATAAGATTGCTGTCTTCTTTTCTTTAATTGTTCATCCGCATAGGCGAATGCTTTTTTCATCATATCCGTTTTGCGAAATTCATATTTAGAGCGGATATTTTCCTCCTCATTGGCCACCGATAAAAACATTACATCAATAGCACGGGCGGCTACAAAATCGGTAAGATTACTTTCCAGGGGTTTATTAATAAAAGGAATTTTGTTATAAATATTCACAAGATTGCTCCACTCCTCACCGGCACCTTCCGTTTTTACCGTGCTGTCAACAATAGGACGAAAGGCGGCCATCAGGTCGGGCGACATGGTGGATTTAAAATAATCTGTAGCAGCATGCATATTATCAGTCACCAATATACTGGCTGCATCACGAATTGTCATCTGTTTTACAGAATTCAGGAAAATGGGTTTAGCGGCAACAACAGCCTGGGACATAGCCCGGGTAAATTTTGCCGTAACCTGGTTCACTACTTTATCTAAACCAATATCCTTTAG
>JBPPMM010000003.1:0-4343 GCA_051306075.1 Chitinophagaceae bacterium | reverse complement strand
CATACTACCCAGGGTGGCACACACCACCAGGCTTTCAGGGAAGCCTATGTAAAAACGATCAGGGATTTTTTCAAAAAGGACTATGACGCATCAGATATCCGGACGGGCATAGTAGCCGCGGTTTCTGTGAGGGTAGTAGAACCGGTATTTGAAAGCCAGACCAAGACAAAGTTGGGCTCCCAGTTTGTAGAGGAGGGTGGCAAAAGTATGCGACAGTTTGTGGGAGATTTTTTTGCAAGGGAATTGGACAATTTTCTTCATAAACACCCATTGGTGGCAGACGGCCTTAAGAAAAGAATTGAACAAAGCGAAAGAGAACGTAAGGAGCTGGCAGGGATCAAAAAGCTGGCAAATGAAAGGGCGAAGAAAGCCAACCTGCATAATAAAAAATTAAGGGATTGTCGTTTTCATTTGAATGATGATTTGCCGGCAAAAGGCAAGGAAGCTTTTGTTGCCAAACAAAATGAGACAACTATTTTCATAACGGAAGGAGATAGTGCAAGCGGTTCCATAACCAAATCCCGGAATGTGGAAACCCAGGCGGTGTTTAGCCTGAGAGGTAAACCGTTGAACAGCTTTGGCCTCACCAAAAAGGTAGTTTATGAAAATGAAGAATTCAACCTACTGCAACATGCTTTGAATATAGAAGATGGAATGGAAGGTTTGCGGTTTAACAATATCGTTATAGCAACCGATGCAGATGTTGATGGCATGCATATTCGCTTATTGCTGATGACTTTCTTTTTGCAATTCTTCCCCGACCTGGTAAAGCATGAAAAGGTTTACGTTCTTGAAACTCCGTTATTTCGTGTAAGAAATAAACAGGAAACTATTTATTGTTTCGATGAAAGTGAAAAACAGGCTGCTATTAAAAAATTAGGTGGCAAACCGGAAATAACCCGGTTTAAAGGTTTGGGTGAAATAAGCCCGGATGAGTTTGCCCAATTTATTGGCGCAGGTATGCGTAAACAACTGATGCGCCTGGAACAGGGTGATCATATTCAGCAATTATTAGAATATTATATGGGAAAGAATTCGATGGAAAGACAGGAATTTATTATCAACAACCTGAAGGTGGAGTTGGATAAAGCAGAAGAAGTAATTTAATAAAGTCAGAAGGTTAATTATGCAATGGATTCAAAATACAGGTACCGCGATTACCATTAAAAATCTTTACAAAATAAACTTTGTGAATTCTCCCTGTCATTTCAGCTTTCATCATTATTAAGGTATGAAAAGAAGGATCAAATCATATTTGTTCAGATTGTTGGGCCAGGAAAATTATTTAAAACTGCTCAACAGGGGATTCTTTTTTTTATATTATACCGGGTGGTTGAGGCAAAACGAAAATTACAATTATCATTATTTTGTAAAGCAACTTATAAAAAAGGGAGATACTGTAGTTGACATAGGCGCTAACCTCGGATACTTTACAAAATTGTATTCCAACTGGGTGGGTAATACCGGAAAAGTAATTGCGATTGAACCGGTACCCTTATACATAAGGATAATAAGATGGTCTTGTGGCCAGAGAAAAAACATTACAATTTTACCGTTTGCCCTTGGAAAAGAGGATAAGAAAGTACACCTCGTTACTCCTGACCATTTTGGGTACCTGCGTACGGGCTTGCCACATATTTTTGAAGAAAAAAATAATAAGCCTCTTTCTGAATACGAATTTTCATTTGAAGCCGAAATGAAAAGGGCCGATGAATTGTTTGAAGGATTTGACAGAATTGATTATTTGAAATGTGACATTGAAGGATATGAAGAAGTGGTGATACCGGAAATATTGCCGGCCTTAACAAAATTAAAACCCATCATTCAAATTGAAACATGGGGCGATCATAAACCCGTAGTAGAAGCGGCGCTTAATTCCGCAGGATTTGAAAAATATTTTCTTGACGGATCAGTGTTGAAGAAATCAAATGCCGGAGACCAGGATCCGGCTGGTGATCTGATTTTTATTCATAAAGAAAAACAATTATGATACATATCGTTTTTAACGAATCGGAAGTAGGCCTGATGAAACAGGTTATCCAACTAGATGAAACTCTTGCCGGGGACGTAATCCAGATCAAAGATGATTATGCCGTAGGACCGTTGAATGGTTTGGATACAGATGAGGGATGGTTGTCAAGACAATCCTGGTGGATGGGTTTATTGGAAAATTCTCCATATGCGGGATCGCAAACTGTAAAATTTGACGACAGAAAAACTGTGTTAGAATTAAAAGAAAAATTAATAGCTGAACCGGATAAGCAATTATGGTTATGGATGGGACAAAATCAACACGATGTATCCGGCTATTACTGGCTGGTGCCCCAATTGGCGGAATTTGCCGGAAGAGTTCATGTACTTTATCTGAATAACCTTCCCTTTATTAACGAAAAAGGCCAGATCTTTTATCCATCATGGCTGCATGAAATTCAACCGAAAGAATTTTTAAAAGCAAAAAAACTTTCCCGCCCTGTTACTCTCAGTGAATTTGAAGTGGATCCTGATGAATGGAAAAGATTGTGTGAAGAAAATAATATGGTAAGAATACTGGAGGGTGGCAAAAAAATTATTGGGAAAGATGAAACTTTTTATGACAGTGAATTATTAAAAAATTTTACTGGTGAATGGCAGAAAGCCAGCCGGGTGCTGTCCAATACGCTTCACCGGATGAAAATAAAAACAGGTGATGTGTTTTTAATGTGGAGGATGAAGCAATTGATAAGAGATGGCAAAATACAAGTAACCGGCGACCCGGATAAAGGTTGGAAAGATTTTGACGTAAAGATTGCCGGGGAAAAAAAGGAAGAATCAATCCATACCGAAGATGCAACAAATTAAAATGAAGAACTTAATAATGCTGGAAGAAGCAGCGATGCTGGGCCTGAGCATATACATTCTCACCTTGTTTCAGGCTGACTGGTGGTGGTGGCTTGTTATTTTTATTGGCCCCGATATCAGCATGATTGGCTATGCCGCAGGTAACAAAGCTGGGGCAGCCCTTTATAATTTATTCCACCATAAAGGAGTTGCGATTGCCATATTGGTAGCAGGTTATTTGCTCCCGGATATTATGTTACAAATAACCGGGGTGATATTATTTGGCCATTCTTCTATGGATAGGTTATTCGGTTATGGACTCAAAACCGATGCAGGATTTAAATACACACATTTAGGAATTATTGGAAAGAAATAAAAAATGAGTGCACCAAAAAATAAAATAACAGACGTTCAAAATAATGACAGTGGCTTGCATGGCCAGTATAAAAGCTGGTTTCTTGATTATGCTTCCTACGTAATATTAGACAGGGCCATTCCTTCAATTGAGGACGGATTAAAACCTGTACAGCGTCGTATTCTTCATGCTATGAAGGAAATGGATGATGGACGATTTAATAAGGTAGCAAATATTATTGGACAGGCCATGCAATATCATCCGCATGGAGATGCCAGTATAGGTGATGCGTTGGTCAACCTTGGTCAAAAGGAATTGTTGATTGAAACACAGGGAAACTGGGGCGATGTAAGAACCGGTGATGATGCGGCGGCAGCCAGGTATATAGAGGCAAGGCTCAGTAAGTTTGCATTGGAAGTGGCTTTCAATGCTAAAACAACCGAATGGCAATTAAGCTATGACGGGCGGAAAAATGAACCGGTTACCCTGCCCATGAAATTCCCATTATTGCTAGCACAGGGTGCCGATGGAATCGCGGTAGGATTATCTACAAAAATTTTACCTCATAATTTTTGTGAACTGATTGATGCGTCAATTAAACATTTGCGTGGAAGAAAATTTGATTTGTATCCGGATTTTCAAACTGGGGGTATGATTGATGTGTCGGATTATAACCAGGGGAAGAGGGGTGGTAAAGTAAAGGTAAGAGCACATATAGAAGAAGTGGACAAAAAAACACTGGCAATAAAAAGTGTTCCTTACGGAGTTACTACCATGCAGCTGATGGATTCTATAGTAAGGGCTAATGACCAGGGAAAGATCAAGATCAAAAAAGTAACAGATAATACAGCGGCCGAAATTGAAATACAAATTGACCTGGCTCCGGGTATTTCACCGGATATTACTATTGATGCCTTGTATAAGTTTACGGATTGCGAAACTTCTATTTCTCCAAATGCCTGTGTAATCGTGGACATGAAACCACAATTCCTGGGAGTGATTGAGCTGCTGAAAATTTCGAGTGATAATACAAAAGACCTTTTGGAGCAGGAATTAAAAATAAAACTTGGGGAGCTCCAGGAAAAATGGCATTACACTTCTCTTGAAAAAATATTCTTTGAGGAAAAGATATATAAAGAACTGGAGAAAAAACATGAAACCTGGGATAAAG